>NZ_JBSFGB010000011.1:0-246584 GCF_053596375.1 Streptomyces sp. NPDC001709
CGCGACTCACTCACCGATGTCCTCATTCCACAGCTCCGGGTTGTCCTTGACGAAGTCCGTCATCAGGGCCACGCACGCGGGGTCGTCGCGGAGGGGCTCGGGGCGCCGGTGAAGGCGGGGATCGCGGCCGGTGTGGTCGCGGTGGCCGCCGCCGCGGTGGCGCTGGCCCTGGCGAACGACAGTCATCCGCCGGTGAAGGAAGCGGCCAAGCCGTCGCCGTCCGCGCCGGTCGTGCCGCCCCCGGCGCCGAAGCCGACCCCGTCGAAGAAGAAGCCCTCGCCCCAGCCGGTGGTCGCCGCTCCCCAGCCGACGCCCACCCCGACGCCGACTCCGAGTCCGACTCCGACTGCGAAGACTCCGACTCCGACTGCGAAACCGACGCCCAAGCCGGCTCCCAGGCCCAGGCCTACGCCCACCCCGACGCCGCCTCCCCCACCGAAACCGACGCCCACCCGGACGCCGACGCCCACTCCACCCCTCACCGTCTACGAGGTGAGCGACCTCGGCTACGACGTCGGCGGCGACGGCACCCGGCCCGAGATCCAGCTCGGCGAGAGCAGCTGGGTGTGGCAGCGCTACGGCATGTCGATCGCCGGCAAGCAGTACGCGCGCGGGGTGACCGTGCACGGCGAGTCCTCCGTCACCGTCGCCCTCAACCGGCAGTGCACCGCCTACGACGCACTGGCTGGCGTCGACGACATGACACTGGGCCTCGGCAAGGTGTCCTTCTCCGTCTACGCCGACGGGGTCCGGCTGTGGCAGTCCGGGATGGTCAAGGGACACGACCAGGCCGTGCCGGTGCATGTGGACCTGAACGGGCGCAGGACCGTACGGCTCGTCGTGCGGCCGCACAGCAATGGCTTCGACCGGGCGGCTCTCGCCGACTGGGCGGAGTCCCGCTTGACCTGCCGGTAGACCGAGAACGGGGCCGAAAGGGCGGGCACGTCAGGCGGGACTCACCCGCCCTCACCGGCCGCGCTCGGCGGTCGCCCGCGCCGCGCCCAGCTCGCGCAGCACGCCGGCCGCATCGAGGGACGCGCCCCGGGCGCACTCGGCCGCGTACCGCTCGGGCGGCAGGGCCTCGCGGGCGTCGGCCCGCACCCGGAGGGCCTTGCCGTACTCCGGCTCGGGACGAGGATTGCCGTCACGCCAGTGATCTGCCGCGGCGAACAGCCGTACCGCACCGGCCAGATCGCCGCGCCGGGCCTGCATACAGGCCGCGATGTCCACGAGCCCCGCCGTGATCGACTCCGCGCACCGCTGGGCCACGGCCTCGCGCAGCGCCTCGGCGACGATCGTCAGGCCGTGCACGGGACCCGACTCCTCGGCGGCGAGGAGCGCCTCGACGCTACGTATGGCCGCCACGAACTGCGGTGGCGGGGTGCCGCCGCGCGTCGTCGCGCACGTCGCCTCGTACAGCTCGCGGGCATGGGCGGTCTGCCCCTCGTTCAGGGCGATGTGGGCGCGCATCAGCAGCACGAAGGCACGCGACTCCGGCACCGCGTACCGGTCGGCGGCCGCGCCCGCGTCGTCCAGGGCGGCCAGCGCGGTCTTCGTGTCGCCGGAGCGGTAGGCGATCTCGGCGAGCCTCGCCATCAGGAACGGCGACTCGGCATAAGCCCCCACGTCGTAGGCGAGGCGCAGTGCTTCCTCGTACTCACCGCGCGCCTCGTCGAACCTGCCGCGCGCCATGGCCGCCTCCCCGGCCGCGCTGCACACCTGGGCCCGCATCCAGCGGTCCCCGACGCGTCGGCTGAGCATCCGCAGCTCGGCCAGGTCCTCGTCCACGCCTTGCAGGTTGCCGGAGGAGTCGACTCTCACATGGGTGCGGTACATCAGGGAGACACCGATCTCCCAGTCGCCGCCGTACGCACGGCAGTTGGCGACGGCCGCCGCCAAGTTCGGGCCGATGTCCACCGGGCCACCCAGGTAGTAGGCGGTCAGCGGCCAGACGATGCCCGGAAGGCGGGCGGCCCGGGGACCGCCGGGCTCGTAGGCGGCGCGGATGTGCGCGATGTACTCCGGGGCGCGCGGATCGGCCGCGAGGTCCTCGGTGCTCGACTCGGAGGTCAGGAACAGATCGAGCATCCGCAGGTCCATCCGCAGCTCCCGCAACGGATGCCCGGTCTCACCGTCGGGTACGGCGAGAAAGGCGCCGACCGGGTCGGCCGACTCCACCAGCGTCATCAGATCGCCCGAGGCGAGGTTCGCCGGTGAGTCCGTGGACGTCGCGGCGGCCAGGGTGTCCAGGGCGGTGCCCAGGCCCAGGACCAGGCGGACCCAGGACACGGCCTCCTGGCGGTGGTTGCGCAGCCACCAGAACCAGCCGATGGCCAGGACGATCGCGCCCGCCTCCGGTTCGTCGCCGGCGCGCACGGAGCGGTCCAGCGCCGCCCGGATGTTGTCCAGTTCGGTCTCCAGGCGGGAGATCCAGGGCAGTTGGTCCGCCGACCGCAGGCGCGGCTCGGCCTCCTCGACCAGGGCCCGCACCCACGCGCGGTGCCGGCGCTCGGCCGTGGCGCGCAGCCCGGGGACCTCGGCCGCGCGCTCCGTGGCGTACTCGTGGATGGTCTCCAGCATGCGGTAGCGCATGCCGTCGGAGCCGTCGGGACCGCTGGGCGCGGCCACGACGAGGGACTTGTCCACGAGGGCACCGATCAGGTCGGCCGCCGGGCCGGTGCACACCGCCTCGGCCGCCGCGAGGTCCCAGCCGCCGGCGAACACCGACACCTCGCACAGCACCGCACGCTCCCGCTCCTCCAGCAGGTCCCAGGACCAGTCGACGACCGCGCGCAGGGTCTGCTGGCGGGGCAGGACCGTGCGGCTTCCGGAGGTGAGCAGGCGGAAACGGTCGTCGAGCCGGTCGGCGATCTGCCGTGGGGTCAGCAGCCTGAGCCGGGCGGCGGCCAGCTCGATGGCCAGCGGCAGCCCGTCCAGGCGGCGGCAGATCTCCGCCACGGCCCCGGTGTCGGCGAGCACCGCGCCGGCGTCGGGACGGACGGCCTTCGCGCGCTCGGCGAACAGCCGGTGCGCCTGCTCCGGGACGAGGGGCTCGACCGGGCGCACCGACTCACCGGGGACGCCGAGGGGTTCACGGCTGGTCGCGAGGATCGTGAGCCCCGGGCAGCGGGTGAGGAGGGTCTCGGCGAGGGCGGCGGCCGCGTCGATGACATGTTCGCAGTTGTCAAGGATCAGGAGTTGGCTGCGCGGGGCGCAGTACTCGATCAGCAGGGCGACGGGGTCGGCCTGCGGGGTCGCCAGGTCGTTGGTCAGCAGCACGGTCTCGCGCAGACCGAGCGCGCTGACCACCGCGCCGGGCACCGCCTCCGGATGGTCGAGCGGGGCCAGCTCGACCAGCCATGCCTGGGGGAGCCCTGCGGCGGCCTCCTCGGCGAGGCGGGTCTTTCCCGAGCCACCCGGTCCGGTGAGCGTGACCAGGCGGGCCCTGTGCAAGTCGGAACGAATGGCTTCGAGTTCTGGTTCCCGCCCGACGAAGGAGGTCAGACGAGGGCGGAGATTGCCGGTGCGCTCCGGGGGTCGGGCGGGGGCCGGCGGCGTCGGTGACTTCGGTGGCCGTGGTTCTGTCCGCGGTTGTGGCTGTGGTTCCCGCTGTTCGAGCAACGACGTGTGCAGGGCTTTGAGTTCCCGGCCCGGGTCGGTGCCGAGGGTGTCGGCGAGGGTGCGGCGGGCGGTCTCGTACGCGGCGAGGGCGTCGGCCGGGCGGCCGGTGTCGCGCAGGGCGCGGATGAGGAGGGCGTGCAGAGGCTCGTCGTAGGGATGGGCCGCGGTCAGTTCCTTCAGTTCCGGTACGACGTCCTGGGCGCGGCCCAGGTCGAGGGCCGCGGCGGCGCGGGCCCGAGTCGCCTCCAGGCGCAGGGCCTCCGGGCGGGTGGCGGCGGTGCGGTCGGGGAGGTCGGCGAGGGCGGGGCCGTGCCAGAGGGCGAGGGCCTCGGTGAGGGCGCGGTGGGCGGTGGCCGGGTCGGCCGCGGTGAGGGCCTTGGTGCCGGTGTGCACGAGGCGTTCGAAGACGTACAGGTCGACGTCGTCCTCGGCGGCCTCCAGGCGGTAACCGCCGGGGGTGGAGGCGATGGCGTGGCGGCCCAGGGTGCGACGGAGGCGGCCGACGAGGGCCTGGAGGGCGGCGGGGGCGTCGCCCGGTGGGTCGTCCGCCCAGACCTCGTCGATGAGGGTTTCGGGGGTGGTGGTGCGGGAGGGGCGCAGGGCCAGGGCGGTGAGCAGTGCGCGCAGGCGCCGGCCGCCGAGGGGTACGGGGGTGCCCTGGTCGTCCGCTGCTTGGGCCGCGCCCAGGATTCTGTACCGCACCTGGTCATTGTCGCGGGGGGCTGGGGGTGGGGCGGGGGTTGGGTCGCTTGCCGGCGCGTGCAGGGTGCCGCTGCGCCCACCCTCCCCCACTCTCGGCTTCGCTCGAGCGGGGGGACCCCCATCGCCCCAGCGGCACGACTGCCCGCAGCGGCGGCGGCGCTGTCAAGCGGGCGGCGCTGCAGTTCCCTGAGGGGCGCGGGGAACTGCGCGACCAGCCACAACGCACCCGCAGCGGCTGACGGCGGGAGCCACCCGGCGGGGGCCTGGGGGTGGCAGCCCCCAGATGGGGCTGGGGCAGTACCCGAGCCGTCAAGCGCCGGAGGCCAGGGCTCCCCGACGCGGCTGGATCCCGGAGGGCACCGCACGCGCGCGTGCCGGTGTTCCCGTCCAGCAGGTGCCGCGGCGGGAGAGGAGGCGGTGGAGCCAGAGTTCGAGGGAGACGAGGTCGGCGAGGCCGTCCAGGGGGAGGGGGTCGCCGGCGGCGGCCGCGGACAGCGCCTTGCGGACCACGCGGGCCTCCACCAGGCCCGCGTCGGCCAGGAGGGGCGTGGTGAAGAGGTCCTGGAGGGGGGCGGCCGCCAAGCGCAGGCCGGCGCGGGCGGCCGCCGCCGAGGAGGCGTGGGAGGGGGCGCCCCAGCCGGGCGGGAGGTCAGTGACTCCGGCGCCTTCCAGGACCGTACGGAGGATCGAGGAACGAGCGCCTGGCTGGACGCGCAGGGCCTCCGGGAGGGCGCGGCAGGCGCGGACGACCTGGTTGTCGAGGAACGGCGCGTGCAGGCGCTGGGAGCGGATCTCGGCGGCCTGTTCCAGGACGCGCAGGTCGGCGGCGTGGCGGGCGAGGGCGGCACGCGCGCGGTACTCGCCGGGACGCTGGACGCCGGTTGCCGAGCGGTCCGCCTCCGCCTGCAGCAGAACCGATACTTCGGCCAGCGCCTCCCCCGTCAGCCAGCGGGCGGCCGGCCCGGGTCTGGCCCAGGTCAGCGCGGCGAGGGACGCGCCGACCGCTCCCTTCGGCTCGTCGAAGCCACGCCGCATCAGCCGCTCGGCCAGCGCCTCGAGGCCGGCCCGGTAGGGCGTGCGGGCGAGCCGGCGGGCGGCGCCGTACACGCGCGCGGGGACCATCACCGAGCCGTCGGCCTTGGCGAGCGCGGCGACCGGGCGGACAAGATGGCGCCGGCGGCGGTCCATGAGGAGGTCGGCGAGGCGCGCGGGGTGGGCGTCCAGGACCTGGCGGGCGCCGTGGCCGGTGAAGTGGTCGGCGCTGCCGGAGGCGAGCCGGGCCCGGTGCCGGGCCGCCGTGACCAGCGAGGGGCCCGGTTCGTCGGTGAGGGGGCCGTCGAGGTCGGCGTAGGGCAGGGTCTCCTCGGCGCCGGTGACGACGACGTGGTGCAGGCGGGGGCCCGCGGCCAGGGCGCCGGCGCGTTCGACTTCGGCTTCCCGACCGGTCACGGCCAGGTCGTTGAAGGTGACGGCGAGGAGCCGCTCGCCCGCGCCCGTGCCGTGGCCGAGGAGCGTGCCGGGTCTGCCGGGCAGCCCGGCGGCCAGCAGGGCGAGGGTGCCGGAGGCGGGGCCGCCGGAGAGGTCGGCGCCGATGCCGGGCACGGGCATCCCGCGCCGGGCCCGCCGCTCGGCCGGGCCCATGCCGGGCACCGGCCCGGGGTCGAGGTCGGGCACGTGCCGGGGCGCCGACAGCCGGGTGCGGACCGCCTCCACGAGGGCGTCGCGTACGGCGTCCACGGCGCGGTCGGGGTCGGCGGGGGCCGCCGCCACGGCGAGGGAGGCGACCGGCTCGTACCCGGCGATCTCGCGCGCCCCGGCACGCAGCACCAGCGCGTGCCCCGGCGGAACGCGCCGTACGCCGTCGTACGGGGTGGTGTCGCGCAGCGCGGCCGGTACGTCCGGGGCGGCGAGCAGGGCGGCCAGGTGGCCGAAGTCGAGGTTGGCCTCGATGAGGTCGGCCAGCGGGAGCGCGGCGGTGGCGTAGGCGGTGCCGCCGGCCCAGGGGGTGTGGAACACCGGGCGGGCGCCGGCGAGATCGCCGCAGACGGTGATGCGGCGGCCGACCTGCACGACGGCGGTGTAGCTGCCCGGCCAGGTCGTCAGATGGCGCAGTGCGCCCCCGCGCGCGGTGAACAGCCCGCGCCGCAGCTCGTCGTCGGAGGCGCCGCAGATGCCGAGGACGGCGATGCGGTTGTCGGCGTCGGCCCGCACCACGCGCACCTCGTCCGGGCGCCAGTCGCCGACGGCCCACAGCGGATCCGGGTCGCCCCACAGGAGTTGGGAGCCGACCGGATGCAGGGTCTCGCCGTCGTAACCGGTGGCGCCCGCGGAACCGATCCCGGCGACACCCGCGGCGGTGCTGCTCCAACCCACCAACCACCGCATCGACGCCTCCACAGGCTGTGGACAACAGTGCACCGTACGAACCGGATCCTCATGCTGCCATGAAAGGCGCGGTGTGGAGGGGCGGCGGCACCGGCTTCGATCGAGGGAACCGCGAGGGAAACCCGGGGATGCCAGGGGGGAGTCGACGGGTGCGGGGCGGGCCGGACCTCGGCGGCTCCCGGTGGGCGCGACTCGAATGCGCCCCCTATGCGCTCCCCCAAAACGCCCTTCGCGCCCTCAAGTTGCATGGTCGGAGCGGAAATCAGCCCTCGTGAGCGGGGTCGATTTTCAGCCAATCATGCAGAGGCGCCCGGGATTTGAGCACGCTCCGTACAGGCCTGCGCAGTACACGGAGGGGCGGACACGCGCACAGTCCGGGAGGCGGGCAGCGCCTCCCGGACCGGTCCGCCACCCGCGGGGATGAAGGCGGCGGTGTCCCCCAGCCCACTGGATCCAGTACAGCGGGCCGACCCACGCAAGAGCCATGGAACCGCTCCCCCGATGGCCGGAGAAGAGCGCACGGGCGGGCGCACGGCCACACGCGTGGGGGCACGCGGCGACAGGCCGTGCACGGTGCGTACAGGACCGTACTTCCGTACGGACCACAATCCCGCCATCCGGAACAATGCCCCTTAACGCTTGGGATGCGGCGAACTACGCTGGGTTTACGAATGCCGCGTGGTTATGCCAGCGCGGCAGCCGTCTGTGTCGAGGGGTGGCGCATGTCCAGGGAGCAACGCGGGCCGAACGAAAAGCTCGGCGCCGTTCTCGCCCTCGCGGGAATCAGCAACGCAGGACTCGCGCGTCGCGTCAACGACCTTGGCGCCCAACGCGGGTTGACTCTTCGCTACGACAAGACCTCGGTGGCGCGCTGGGTGTCGAAGGGGATGGTGCCGCAGGGCGCGGCGCCGCACCTCATCGCGGCCGCCATCGGCCAGAAGCTCGGCCGCCCGGTGCCGCTCCACGAGATCGGCCTGGCGGACGCGGATCCCGCGCCCGAAGTGGGCCTCGCCTTCCCCAGAGACGTCGGACAGGCGGTGAAGTCGGCGACGGAGCTGTACCGTCTCGACCTCGCCGGGCGCCGGGCCGGCTCCGGCGGCATCTGGCAGTCGCTCGCCGGGTCGTTCGCAGTGAGCGCATACGCAACGCCCGCCTCACGATGGCTGATAACCCCCGCCGACAGCTCGGTCGCGCGGGAGGCGGGCTCCGCCGAGGGCTCCGGCGCACCGATCAAAGTCGGCCACAGCGATGTGCAGAAGCTGCGGGAGGCCGCCGAGGACGCCAGGCGGTGGGACTCCAAGTACGGCGGCGGGGACTGGCGTTCGTCGATGGTCCCGGAATGCCTGCGGGTGGAGGCGGCGCCGCTGCTGCTCGGGGCCTACTCCGACGAAGTGGGCCGCGCGCTCTTCGGGGCCTCCGCGGAACTCACCCGGCTCGCCGGCTGGATGGCCTTCGACACCGGCCAGCAGGAGGCCGCGCAGCGGTACTACATCCAGGCGCTGCGGCTCGCGCGCGCGGCGGCGGACGTGCCGCTCGGCGGCTATGTACTGGCCTCCATGTCGCTGCAGGCGACCTACCGCGGCTTCGGCGACGAGGGAGTCGATCTGGCGCAGGCCGCGCTGGAGCGGAACCGGGGGCTGGCGACCGCGCGCACGATGAGTTTCTTCCGGCTGGTGGAAGCGCGGGCACACGCGCGTGCGGGAGACGCGCAGGCGGCGGGTGCGGCGCTGAAGGCCGCGGAGGGGTGGCTGGAGCGGTCTCGGGAGGGGGACAACGATCCTTCTTGGCTTGGTTTCTATGGCTATGACCGGTTCGCCGCGGATGCGGCCGAGTGCTACCGGGATCTGAAGGCGCCTCGCCAGGTGCGGCGGTTCACCGAGCAGGCCTTGTCGAAGCCGACGGAGGAGTTCGTACGGTCGCACGGGCTGCGGCTGGTCGTCTCGGCGGTCGCCGAGCTGGAGTCCGGGAATCTGGACGCCGCCTGCGAGCAGGGGGTGCGGGCCGTGGAGGTGGCCGGACGGATCTCTTCCGCGCGCACCACGGAGTATGTGAAGGATCTGCTGCACCGGCTGGAGCCGTACGGGGACGAGCCGCGGGTGGTGGAGTTGCGGGAGCGGGCCCGGCCGCTGTTGATGGCTCCGGCCTGAGAACCGGTCCCCACCTGCGTTTGAAGGTGTTGTCAGTGGCGCAGTGCACTATCGAGGTGGGAGGTGGTGCAGGTGCCGGTCGGGGCGTACGACTGTGACGTGCTCGTGGTCGGTGGGGGGATCGTCGGCCTGTCCACGGCGTATGCGATCACGCGCGCCGTGCCAGGGACGCGGGTCACCGTGCTGGAGAAGGAGCCGGGGCCGGCCCGGCACCAGACGGGGCGCAACAGCGGAGTGATCCACAGCGGGATCTACTACCGTCCGGGCTCGCTCAAGGCGCGGTACGCGGTGCGGGGCGCCGCCGAGATGGTGAAGTTCTGCGCCGAGTACGGCATCGCGCACGCCGTCACCGGCAAGCTGATCGTCGCCACGGAGCGGGAGGAGCTGCCCCGGCTGCACGCGCTCGTGCAGCGCGGGCGGGAGAACGGGATACCGGTCCGGGAGCTGGGCCCCGCCCAGATCGAGGAGTACGAACCCGAGGTGCGCGGGCTCGCCGCCATACACGTCGGTACGACCGGGGTGTGCGACTTCGTGGGAGTCGCCCGGCAGCTCGCGCAGGCCTCGGGGGCCGAGATCAGGTACGGCGCCCGGGTCGTCCGGGTCGACCGGCGGCCGGAGCGGGGCGTGGCCGTACTCACCGCAGGCGGGGACGTCGTACGCGCGCGCGTGCTGGTGAACTGTGCCGGGCTGTACTGCGACGAGGTGGCGCGGCTGACCGGGGACGAGCCCGAGGTGCGGATCGTGCCGTTCCGCGGCGAGTACTACGAGCTGGCGCGGCCGGAGCTGGTGCGCGGGCTGGTGTATCCGGTGCCGGATCCGGCCTTCCCGTTCCTCGGGGTGCATCTGACACGCGGCATCGACGGGGGTGTGCACATCGGGCCGAACGCGGTGCCGGCGCTGGCCAGGGAGGGGTACGGCTGGGGGGTCGTACGCCCCCGGGAGCTGGCCGGGACGGTGGCGTGGCCGGGGTCGTGGGCGATCGCCCGGCAGCACTGGAGGTACGGGGCGGGTGAGCTGCGCCGCTCGCTGTCGAAGGGGGCGTTTCTGGAAGCGGTGCGGAGATTGCTGCCCGGGGTGGAGGCGGACGACCTGGTGCGGGCCCCTGCCGGGGTGCGGGCGCAGGCGGTGTTGCGGGACGGGACGCTGGTCGACGACTTCCTCATCCGGGAGGGGAGCCGGGCAGTGCACGTGCTGAACGCACCGTCTCCGGCTGCCACCGCTTCTTTGCCGATCGGCCGGGAGGTCGGGCGCCGGGTGCTGGACATGCTCGGGGCGCTGTAGTGCCGGCGAGGGCGCCCTCGTAGGGCGCCGTAAAATCGGAAGCACTGTGTCTGACTTCCTCAACGCCCCCGAAGCCCCCGCGCCGGCCCCCCACACCCCCGGCGTCTCCATCCGGCATACCCGGGCCAAGGGGGAGCCGCGGTTTCCGGACGGGCCCAAGGCCGACCCGGCCGGGTCGCACTTCGAGCGGCGGATCCGGAGTTTTCAGCCGCGGCGCAGCCGGGTGACCGCCGGGCAGGCGGACGCGTTGCAGCGGCTGTGGCCCCTGTGGGGGCTCGACATCGACGGGCAGCGGGTCATCGACCTGGGCGAGCTGTTCGGGAACGACAAGCCCGTGGTGCTGGAGATCGGGTTCGGGATGGGCGAGGCCACCGCGCAGATGGCCGCCGCCGACCCGGACACCAACATCCTCGCCGTGGACGTGCACACCCCGGGGCAGGGCAATCTGCTGGGTCTCGCCGACCGGGACGGGCTGGACAACGTCCGGGTGGCCAACGGGGACGCGATCATCCTGCTCAGGGAGATGCTCACCCCCGACTCGCTGGACGGGCTGCGCGTGTACTTCCCGGACCCCTGGCCCAAGAAGCGGCACCACAAGCGGCGGCTCATCCAGCCCGAGTTCCTGACGCTCGCCGCGACCCGGCTGAAGCCCGGCGCGCTCGTGCACTGCGCGACCGACTGGGAGTCGTACGCCGAGCAGATGCTCGAGGCGCTCACCGCACACCCCGACTTCGAGAACACCCAGGCGGACGGCGGTTTCGCGCCGCGCCCCGGGTTCCGGCCGCTGACCCGTTTCGAGGGCCAGGGGCTGGACAAGGGACACGTGGTGAACGACCTGCTGTTCCGTCGCGTACCGCACCAGGTCCCAGCCCACGAACCGGATCAGGAACGATAAACAGCTCCAGCCCCTCGTCCCACCACCGTTAGGGTCGATGCCGTGGCCACCAGTCCTCCGTTTCCGACGTATCCCCCGGCCCCCGAGGGGCCCGTGTTCCGCCATCCGCACTGGTGGCAGCGCAGGTGGGTGCGGTACGGGGCACTGATCACACTGCTGGTGCTGTCCGGGCTGGTCATTCTCGCGCTGGTGCGGCGGCAGACCGGTACCGAGGGGTTTCTCGTCGGCCTCGGGCTGGCCGTGCTGCCCGTGCCGTGGCTCATCGCCGCCTTCCGGTGGCTGGACCGGGTGGCACCGGGCCCCTGGCGGAACCTGATCTTCGCCTTCGCCTGGGGAGCGTGCGCGGCGGCGCTGATAGCGATCGTCGCCAACAGCTTCGCGACCAAGTGGATAGCCACCGCCACCGCCGATCCGGCCAGTGCGAACACCCTCGGCGCCACCGTGATAGCGCCGATCGTGGAGGAGTCCGCCAAGGCCGCCGCCGTACTGCTCGTCTTCCTCTTCCGCAGGCGCGACTTCACCGGGATCGTCGACGGGGTGGTGATAGCCGGGATCACCGCCACCGGGTTCGCGTTCACCGAGAACATCCTCTATCTCGGTACGGCCTTCGGGGCCGACCAGGTCAGCGGCGGTCAAGGCATCGCCTCCGTCACCGCGGCCACCTTCTTCGTGCGCATCGTGATGTCCCCGTTCGCGCACCCCCTGTTCACCACCCTCACCGGCATCGGCTTCGGCATCTCGGCGCTGTCCGCCGAGCGCCAGCACGTCCGGCGGGTGCTGCTGCCGGTGTGCGGTCTGCTGCTCGCGATGAGCATGCACGCCTTCTGGAACGGCTCCTCCACCTTCGGCGAGTTCGGGTTCTTCGCCGTCTACGGCGGATTCATGGTGCCCGTGTTCGGGCTGCTGACCTGGCTCGCGATCTGGACGCGGCAGCGGGAGCTGCGGACCGTGCGGGAGGAGCTGCCGGCATATGTGCTGGCCGGCTGGCTGGGGCTCGCCGAGCCGTTCGCACTGGGGTCGATGCGTGCGCGGCGGACCGCCCGTGACTACGCCCGGCACCACGGCGGCCGGCCCACGGCCCGGGCGGTGGCGCGGTACGAGGCGTACGCCACGTCGCTCGCGTTCCTGAGGGCCCGGGGGCGCAAGGGGAAGGCGGGGAGCGACTTCGTCGTACGGGAGCGGGAGCTGCTGGACGAGCTGTGGCGGCGCAGGGATGCGGCCCGGCCGGCGTTGGAGTACGCGGCGCGTGCGACTGCGCCGGCTCGGCCGATGTACCCGGCGCCGGTGCCTACGGCGTTCGGGCCGGGTTACGGGTACCCGGCGGTGCCGTATCCCGCGTACAACCCGTATCGGTCGTAGCCGGTCGGGCTGCCGGGAGTTCGGCACCGCCGGAATCCGCCGTCGTGGCTGAGCGCCGTTCGGCGGGAGGGATTACTCAGGCCGACGCCGCCGTCAGGCTCGCCACCTCGGCCTCCGTCAGGCTCAGGTCCGCCACCCCCAGCAGTGCCGGGAGCTGCTCCACCGTGCGGGCGGAGGCGATCGGGGCCGTGATCGTCGGCTGGGCGGCCAGCCAGGCGAGGGCGACCGTGGCGACGGGGGCGTCATGGGCGGCGGCGATCTCGTCCAGGGCCGCCAGGACCTTCTGGCCGCGCTCGGAGTCGGCGTACTCCTGGGCCCGGCCCGCGCGGGCGCTGTCGACCTTGGTGCCGGGGCGGTACTTGCCGGTCAGGAAACCCGCGGCGAGGGAGAAGTACGGCACCGCGGACAGGCCTTCCCTGGCGGCCAGGTCCTGCAGCGGGCCCTCGTAGGTGTCGCGGGAGACCAGGTTGTAGTGGGGCTGGAGGGCGACGTAGCGGGCCAGGCCCTCGCGGTCGGAGAAGTCGAGGGAGGCCTTGAGGCGCTCGGCGCTGATGTTGGAGGCGCCGATCTGGCGGACCTTGCCCGCCTTCACCAGCTCGTCCAGCGCGCCGATGATCTCGTCGACCGGGATCTCGGGCTTGTCGAAGTGGGTGTAGTAGAGGTCGATGTAGTCGGTGTCCAGGCGGCGCAGGGAGGCGTCGGCGGCGGCCTTGATGTTGGCGGCGGACAGTCCCTGGTACTCGGGGTGCTGGCTGACCTTGGTGGCGATGACGACGTCGGCGCGGTTGCCGCGGGCCTTGACCCACTTGCCGATGATCGTCTCGGACTCGCCGCCCTCGTTGCCCTCGATCCAGGCGGAGTAGGAGTCGGCGGTGTCGATGAAGTTGCCGCCGGCGGCCGCGTAGGCGTCCAGGACGGCGAAGGAAGTCTCTTCGTCGGCGGTCCAGCCGAAGACGTTGCCGCCCAGGGACAGCGGGAAGACCTCGAGGTCGGAGGAGCCGAGTTTGCGCAGAGAAGTCATGCTTTACACCAACGCCGACGACGGATGATCTCATTCCGTCGCCGGCGCCAGGATCCCGCCAAGGGAGGAATCAGGGGGTGAGGCCCTTGTCGCGCAGCCACGGCGCCGGGTCGATGGCGCCGGCCTGGCCGTTCGGGTGGACCTCCAGGTGCAGGTGCGGGCCGGTGACGTTGCCGGTGGCGCCGACCCGGCCGATGACGTCGCCGGTGGAGACCTTCTGGCCGACCGAGACGTTGATCGAGGACTGGTGGCAGAACCACAGCTCGGTGCCGTCGTCCAGGGTGAGGACGGTGCGGTAGCCGTAGGCGCCGGCCCAGCCGGCCTGGGTGACCGTGCCGCCGTGGACGGCCTTGATGAGGGTGCCGGTGGGGGCGGCGAAGTCGAGGCCGGTGTGGTAGCCGGAGGACCACATGGCGCCGGGCTGGCCGAAGGTGCCGGTGATCGTGTACGAGACGACGGGCAGCGTGTACTGCTTGGCCAGCTCGGCCAGGCGCTTGGCCTCGGCGGCCTTCTTGGCGTCGGCCTCCGCCTTCTGCTTGGCGGCGGCGGCCTTTGCGGCGGCGTCCTTCTCCGCCTTGGCGGCCGCGTCGGCGGTCTGCTTGTCGGCGGCGGCGAGCGCGGTGGCGGTGGCCTTGCTGTCGGCCTTGCTCTGCTGCTGCTCGGCCTGGGCCATGATCCGGTTGCGCAGGGCCTCGCCGGCGTTGCCGCTGTCCGCGCTGTCGGAGGTCACGCCGACCTTGCTGAGCGCGGTGGCGGGCTGGGGCTTGGCACCGGAGTCGTCGCCGAAGAAGTGGCTGACGGAGTCCAGGTCGGGCAGGGATATGGAGACCGGCGGCTTGCCGGTGTTGGCGCTGGCCATGCCGCCCGCGCCGACCGCGGCGATCACGCCGACGCCGAGGACGGTGGAGCTGCGCGCGAAGCCGCCGCGCTGCTTGGCGACGCGGTGCCGGCCGCGGACCTGGGCGAGGGAGTCCTCGGTGGGGTTCCACTCCTCCCAGGGGCCCTCCTCGGCGCGGTAGGCGCCGTAGCCGAAGGTCTCGGGCTCGGCCCCCTCGGGAACGAACGGGGCTTCTGGGGCAGGCCGGTTGGACGCCACTAGGGCGCACTCCTTTCCTTCCTCCGCCTACCGGGTTAGCTGACGGGTTCGGAGCAGGAAGGTCTCCTACGCGCGTATACCGGCCATGGCTGCACGGCGGTATCCGCGTGATTCACCCCAAGGTGGTGGTTCCCCGGTTCCCTCGCGGGATTCGGCGCGTGCGCACGGAGCCGCCTCTTGTGACGGCTGGGACGACCGCGCTGCGTTATCGAACGTTAATAGACCCGCCAGGCAGTTTCCAAGCCCGTTCGGCTTGATCATTAACGATTTCGGGCGTGGACTTACCGGCTACGACCACTGCAAAACGGGCGAGTTGGCCGCCATTCAGGAGTCTCGGCGTTTTTGATGGTGACTCAGATGTTATGCGGAGGGCTTCCGTCCGATCACCGTCGGTGACGGTGATCGAAGCGGTGTGCGTTGCACCCCGCACATGGGGTACTCTGGAGTCACAACGACGCGGGGTGGAGCAGCTCGGTAGCTCGCTGGGCTCATAACCCAGAGGTCGCAGGTTCAAATCCTGTCCCCGCTACTGAAGGCTCAGGGCCCGGAAACCAATGGTTTCCGGGCCCTGAGTGTTTTCCGAAGCCGGCAGGACGCGGCGGACGGACGGCTCACCCCAGCAGGTGGGCGTTCGGCGCCTTGGCGATCTCCGCCAGCTCCGGCAGTACGACGACCTGCCCACCCCCGGCGACCAGCACCCCCGTCCCGTCGGCTCCGGCGACGAACGTGTCCGGCTCCCGCCAGGCCGTGACCACCCTGCGCACCCCCGCCCGCAGAATCAGCTCGGCACAGGGCGCGGGCCGCGAGGCCCGCCGGGCACAGGGCTCGAGGCTGCTGTACACGGTGGCGGCGGCCAACCGCGGATCCGCCGGATCCACCTTCGCGAGCGCCGCCTCCTCCGCATGGACCACGGGGTCGCCCCCCTCGCGCGAGTGTCCTCGCGCGAGCTCCGTACCGTCGGCGGCGACCACCACCGCGCCGACGCTGAACGCCGTCTCCGAGGGCGGGCACAGCGCGGCGAGTTCGCAGGCGGTGCGCAGCCAGTGGCGGTCGGCGGCGGTGGGGAGCGAGCCGGTGCCGGGGGCCGTGGGCTCGTAGCGCATGAGGACCACGTCCTCGATACGGCGGGTCTCGGTCAGGCGCAGCCGGCCGGCCTGGTAGACGCCGGGGCCGAACAGGCGAGGGGCGCCCGGGTCGCCGACGAACAGCGGGGCGAGGACCAGCTGGAGCTCGTCGGCGAGGCCCTGCTGAAGGAGTTGGGTGTGGACCGTGCCACCGCCCTCGACCATCAGCCGTCGTACGCCCCGCTCGTCGTGCAGATGGGACAGCAGGGCCCGCCAGTCGAGGTCGGGGCCGAGCGGGACGACGTCGGCGGTGCCGCCGACGCGGCGGGCGGCCTGCTCGGCGCCCTTGTCGGTCGTGTAGACGAGCTTGTCGCCACCGGTGTGCCAGAAGTGGGCGTCGGGGTCGAGGTCACCGGTCGCGGTGACGGTCACCTTCAGCGGGTACTCCGGCCTGCCCTCCCGGAGCCGGGCCGCGCGGCGCTCGGCGGAGTTGACCAGCAGCCGCGGGTTGTCGGCGCGGATCGTGCCCGCGCCGATCAGGATGGCGTCGACGGAGGCCCGTACCGCGTCGACCCGGTCGAAGTCGGCCGGGCTGGACAGCAGCAGCCGGTCGGGGCCGGTGTCGTCCAGGAAGCCGTCGAGGGAGACGGCGGCGGACAGCAGCACGTACGGGTACGACATCGGCGCGGTCTCCCTGCAAGTCTTGGTTCAAGTTTGAAACAAACCTACACTGGCGGCATGACGACCCGCTGGCTCAGCCCCGAGGAGCAGCGCGCCTGGCGCGCGTATCTCGCCGCGACGCACCTCCTGGAGGACGCGATCGACCGGAACCTCCAGCAGGAAGCCGGCATGCCGCACCTGTTCTACTCCGTGCTGGCCAATCTCTCCGAGGCGCCCGACCGGCGGCTGCGCATGACCGACCTCGCCGAGACGCTGAAGATCACGCGCAGCAGGCTGACGTACGCGGTGACCCGGCTGGAGCGGGACGGGCTGGTGCGCCGGGAGGACTGCCGCTGGGACAAGCGCAGCAGTATCGCCGTGCTGACGGACGAGGGGATGGCCGTACTGGAGCGTACGGCGCCCGGGCACGTGGAGACCGTGCGGGCCACCCTGTTCGACCGGCTCAGGCCGGAGCAGGTGGCGCAGCTGGAGGAGATCTGCACAGGGATCGCCCACGGGTTGCAGGGTGAGGGCACCGAGTCCGGGACGGAGGACGTCCCCTGGCGGCGCCGATCGTCCTGTTCGGGTTCCGCGTCCCCGTCGCCCACGGCTCCCGAAAAGTGATTGCTTTAACTTTGAAACATGAGGTAGGGTCCCCCGTACCGCTGCTTCAAATCTGAAGCAAAGCCCGCCTTCGGAGGGACCCGCATGCTCGACACCCCCGCCGCCACGCCGCGCGCCCGCGTCCGGGTTCCGCTGCGCTTCCACGACGGCTACAGCGTGGACGCCGAACTCGTCACCTTCCACGGCCTGGCCGACGGCCAGGAGCACATCGCCGTAGTCCTCGGCGACCCGGCTCCGGACTCCGTCCCGCTGGTGCGGCTGCACTCCGAGTGCCTGACCGGCGACGTCTTCGGCTCCGCCCGCTGCGACTGCGGACCCCAGCTGCGCGAGGCGGTCGAGCGCATCGCCGACCGCGGCGGCGTCCTGCTCTACCTCCGCCAGGAGGGCCGTGGCATCGGCCTCTACAACAAGCTCGACGCGTACGCCCTCCAGGACCAGGGTCTCGACACCTACGAGGCGAACGCCGCGCTCGGCCTGCCGGAGGACGCCCGCGACTACACGGCCGCCGCGCAGATGCTCGCCGCCCTCGGCATCGACGAGCTGGACCTGCTGTCCAACAACCCCGACAAGGCCGAGCAGTTGCGCGCGCTGGGCGTCGTCGTACGGGACCGGGTGCCGACCGGCGTCTTCACCACCGCCCACAACGTCCGCTACCTGCGCGCGAAGGTCCTCCAGACCAGCCACACCCTCCCCCTGGCCGAACTGAGCGTGGGCTGAGCGCGGCCTGAGCGGGGGCTGAGCGGGGCAGGCAGCCGGGGCTGCCGATCACCCCTGCCGACGGCCGGGGAGGCGGAGGGCCGGGAGGGCCGACAGGGCCAGCAGGAGCGCCGCGAGGGTGTACGCGGTGCGGAAGCCGGTCGGGTGCATGCCCGCCGAGGCCAGGACCAGCGACAGTACGGCGGTGCCCGCGGACGCGCCCAGCTGGGAGTTGATGCTCAGCGCGGTACTCGCCGCGGCCAGCCGGTCCGCGGGCAGGTCCCGGCTCGCGGTGGTCATCGTCGGCATCAGCACCATCCCGGTGCCGACGCCCATCACCATGGCCGATGCGACCATCCGCCAGGGCGCGACCTGGGGCACCCCGGTCTGCCAGGCCATCAGCGCCATCCCGAGGGCGGCCACCGCGATCCCGGCCGGGATCAGCCGGCGCGGCGCCACCTTGTCGATCCGCCGCGCCGCGATCTGCATCGTCGTACCGACCACGAGACCGACCGGCGCCCCCAGCAACCCGGCCGACGTGGCGCTCAGGCCCCGCTCCTGCTGCCAGTACAGCGGGCCGAGCAGCATCGAGCCGAAGTAGCCGCAGGTGAACAGGGCGAGCGTGCCGGCGCCGGCGGCGAAGGTGCGGTCGCGCAGCAGCCGCAGGTCCAGCAGCGGCGCGGACGCGGTGAGGGCCCGGCGTACGAAGGCCGCCGCGAGTGCCGCGCCCGCGAGTGCCGGCACGAGGGCACCGGGCGCGGTGAAGTCGCCACGCTCACCGCCGCGGGCCAGGCCGTACAGGAGCAGGGCGAGGCCGGGCGAGAGCATCAGTAGGCCGGGGAGGTCCAGACGCGCGGGGGTCCCGGTCTTCGGCGCGTCCGCCGGCAGCAGTCGTAGCGCGAGGGCCAGGGCGAGGGCGCCCACGGGCAGGTTGACCAGGAAGATCCAGTGCCAGGAGGCGGCGTCCACCAGCCAGCCACCGAGCACGGGTCCGGCGACCGGCCCCACCAGGATGGGCAGCCCGCCCACGGCCATCGCGCGGCCGAGCCGGCTGCGGTCGGCGGCGCCCATCACCATCGCCATGCCGACCGGCTGCAGCAGCCCGCCGCCCAGCCCCTGCACGGCCCGGAAGGCGATGAGACTGCCCGCGTCCCAGGCGCACGCGGCGAGCAGTGAACCGAGGGTGAAGAGGGTGAGCGCGGTCAGATAGGTGCGCCGGGTGCCGATCCGGGCCATGGCCCAGGCGGCGGTCGGGATGACCGCGGCGAGCGCGAGCGTGTAGGCGGTGGCGGTCCACTGGATGGTCTCCAGCGAGGCGCCGAAGGACTGCGAGAGCCGGCGCAGTGCGACATTGACGATCGTCATGTCGAGCACCGCCATCACCGAGCCGGTGACGGTGACGGCCAAGGTGCGGTTCAGGGCGCGGTTCAGGGTCGCCGACGGGTGCGACGGGTGCGACGGGTTCGCCGACTTCGACGAGTGCGACGGGTTCAGTGGGTTCGCCGGGTCCGGTCCCGGGTGGGCCGGTTTCGCGGCGGGCTCGGTCCTGCGCATCTCCCCCACCCCGCCCTCAGCCCGCGTACGGGCGCTCGGCCCGCGCGACCCGCAACGCCCGCCCCCACCAGGAGAGTTGGCCGAGCATGCCCTTGGCGGCGCCCGCGCACACGGCCGCGTCGCGCGGGGTGCCGTCCTCACCGAGGCCGGACCAGGGGCCGTGCAGGCTGACCGAGTCGCGCACGGTCGTCGCGTGCAGTTCGGCGAAGACCAGCCGGAGCTGCTCGACCGCGCGCAGCCCGCCGCCGAGGCCGCCGTACGACACGAAGCCGACCGGCTTGGCCCGCCACTGGGTGTAGTGCCAGTCGATGAAGTTCTTCAGGGACGCGGGGAAGCTGTGGTTGTACTCGGGCGTGACGACGACGAACGCGTCGGCCGCGGCGAGCCGCTGCGAGACGTCCCGCAGCGCGGCGACGGCCTCCGGGCTCGGCGTGCCGCCCCAGTCGGGCAGCACCAGCGGCAGGTCGATCTCACCGAGGTCGATGACATCGAGGTCGAGGCCGGCGTCACCGGCGGCGGTGCCGAGGAACCAGTCGGTGACGGCCCGGCCCTGCCGGCCTTCCCGGACGCTGCCTACGACGACGGCGACGCGCAGCGGTGCTTCGTGGGCGGCTGCGGACTCGGCTTCGGCTTCGGGTGCGGATACGGCTTCGGATACGGCTTCATTGCCGGCGACAGACACGGGTGTCCCCCTTTGCTGCTGGCGGTCGGCCGCCCGTTGCGGCCTCCCGGAGAGCAAGGTACAACGGTCGTTGTAGAAAGTGCAACGCTCGTTGTAAGTCGGGTAGAGTGACCGGTCACGAGGAGGCGGATGTGGGCGAAACGAACGAGTCCCGGCTGGCACAGGCGCGGCGCGAGGTGTCACCGCGCAAGCTGGAGAAGCAGATGGCGATCGCGAGCGCGTCCTGCACGCTCTTCGGCCGCGAGGGCTATGCGCGCGCCTCGGTCGACGCACTGGCCGCCGAGGCCGGCGTCTCCACACGCACGCTGTACAACCACTTCCCCGGCGGCAAGGCGCAGCTCTTCCAGACCGTGGTGACCTGGACGTCCAGCGAGGTCCGCGACGCCCAACTGGCGCGACTGCGAGCCGTGTTGGACCCCGAGCGGCCGCCGCGCACGGAGGACCTGGAGCGCGATCTGGTCGCCCTGGCGCGGGCGTTCGTCGGACTCATGGCCGACTACCCGAACCACTTCGCCCTCGTCCGCCACATCCACGCCGAGGCCGACCATGTACCGCCGGAGGTCCTGCAGGCCTGGCACGAGGCGGGTCCGGAACCGGTCGGCCGGGCCCTCGCCGAGGCGATGACACACCTCGCGGACGCCGGCCTGCTCGACCCGCACGGCGACGCCACCCTGGCCGCCACCCACTTCATGGCCCTGACCAGCCACACGATCGTCCAGTCCACCCACTACGGCGTCCTCCCCCTCCCACCGACACAGACGGACCGGCTGATCAGGGGTGGGGTGGCGGCGTTCCTGCGGGCCTATGGGGTGGGGCGGGACCTCAGTCCCACCAGTTGAACATCAGCTCGCCCAGCGTCTGCGGCTGCCAGTGGCGGATCTGCTTCAGCTCGGCCGGCGCCAGCGCGCCCAGATCGACCCGGTCGATGGGCGAGCCCGGTTCCACGGGGTCCAGCAGCCGGAGTCCCGCATCGGCGAACGGCACCGCCCAGGACGGCGGAGCCATGAACTCCCTTATGGGGGAGCCGGGTTGGAGTTCGGCACCACTGAAGGCGACGACCGGCAGATGGCGGTGGGCCAGGACTGCCGTACCGGCGATGCCCACCGCGTCGAAGGAGGCCCGGAGGCCGACTCCTAGGACCCGAACCCCACCCCCGGTCCCGGCCTTCGCCCTCCCCCCGCGCTCGGCGCGGATCACCGTGCTCCCCGGAGGAACCCCTCCACCACCCGGCGCACCTTGCCGGCGGCACTGTCGTCCCCGAGGCGCATGTCGCTGTTGGCCGCGTTGCACACGGCGTCGATCTGGAACGCGGCCAGCTCCACGTCCAGCAAGGCGTCGGCATCCGCGCCGACGGCCCGCCTCAGCTGTTCGGCGATCAGCTTCAGCCATGCCTCGCGGTGGGCGAACAGGGCGTCGCGCACGGCGCCGGGGCGGCTGTCGTAGGCGGGAAGGTTGGCGGCCCAGAAGCAGCCGCCGGCGAACAGGGGGGTCTGCGCGTAGGCGATCCAGTGCTCGATCAGCGCCCGCAGCCGGGCGGAGCCCGCCGGGACGGAGCGCGCGGGCCGTACGACCGCCCGCTCGAATTCCCGGCGCGCGCTCTCGGCGGCGGCCAGCTGCAGGTTCTCCTTGGTCCGGAACAGTGTCTGCACACCGCTCTTGCTCAGCCCGAGGTCGGTGGCCAGGCGGCCGATGCTGAGCCCGTCGAGCCCGTCCAGGGAGGCGATGTCGACCGCGTGCCGGGCCACCCGCTGCCGGGCGCGGGCGCCGCGCACCAGCCGCAGATCGGTCACCTCGGGGCCCTCCGCGCCCAGGACACCCCGTCCCGGGCCGTGCTCCGCACCCTGTCGTTCGCTGTCCATCGTCGTCATCGTGCCACACCATGGCCGAATACATGCGATCGGTCGTACGTATTGTTTGGAGGGGCCGAGGGTCAAGGTGCGCCGAGGTACCGGAAGCGTCCACCTGCCCCCGGGCCCCGCGTCCCGAGCAGCCCCGTGGGACTCGAACCCCCGGCCAATGGAATGCCAATGACCCGGGCGTTCCACCTTTCTGCCGCACGCGGGCGCGACACTCGGCCTCGCCTCGCCTCCCCCGCGTGACCAGCCCGTTTCACCGGTCAAACGAGCTGAAAGAGGGGTTCGGCCGCCCAACTCGATTACGGACTGTGTACGTTCGACATGCGCAGCGTGCGGGCCTACGCAAGCCTGGGGTGCGTTCCCCCAGGACACGTGTCTTGGGGGGGAGGACCCAGAAAGGACTGTTCGCCATGCGCTACATCTCCGCTCTCTTCATCGCCGCGATGCTCACGGCCTTTGCGGCCCCGGCCGCTTCCGCCGGCGAAGGCCCCGGCTTCGTGTGCGACACCCACACGATCAGCTCGCTGTGCTGGTGACCTCTTCTTAAACGGGGCCAGGCCGCTGGACGTGGCGTTCGCGGCCTGCCCACCCAAGTCACTGCCCCACAACACCGTTCACGTATGAGACGGCGCCGGGGTCGGCCGAGGCCGACCCCGGCGCCGTCTCATGTGTGAACGCCCCGTGGTGAAGAAGCAACCTCGTTCGCCCCGGTGACATCCACCTAGGCAGAGGCGAGCGACCGGGTCTACACCAATCGGTCATGGCGTGTACACATCAAATGTACAGTTGCGCCATGACCACCCCCCTCACTTCACTCGGCGCCCACACCCGGCGAAGGGCCAGCGCCTGATGTCGACTGCCGTTCACGCAGAGGAGTCGGGCACCGCCGCCACCACCGGCAAGTCGCCGCGCGCCGGGCGGCGCTGGGACTGGCCACTGCTGCTGGTCTGCGCCGTGTCCGCACTCGTCGTGGGCCTGCTGTCACCCGCCGACACCTCGCAGGAAGCATGGGGTCTGGCCGCAGCACTGGGTTACGGCTGTGCCGCACTGGTCGCGGCGAGGTCGTCCACACCGTGGGCACCGACCCCCGCCGTGGTCGCGGTCGTCGGCGCGGTCGTCGTACCCCTGCTGTACCTGACGGTGATCAGCAAGGAGCAGATGGAGGTCGGCGTCGTGGAACGGGCGGCCGACCTGCTGTTCGCCTCCGGCAGCCCGTACCACCCCGCACCGCACGCGGTGCGGGACTTCAATCCCTACCTCCCCGGCATGGCGTGCTTCGGCATACCGCACATGCTGTTCGGCGACATCCCCTGCACCAGCGCCCGGTTGTGGTTCCTCGTCGGTTTCCTCGCGGCCGTGGCGGGCGCGATACGGGTGCTGACCAAGGGCCGGGACGCGGACGCCGGTCGGGCCCGCACCCCGAGCGGGGTCACCGGCAGGACGGGCGTGTTGTGGCTGATCGCCTGTCCCGTCGTCGCGCTGCCGCTCACCATCGGCGGTGTGGACCCGCCGGTCATCGGGTTGATGTGCCTGGCCCTGGCGTTCACGCAGCGGGGCGATGCCGGACGGGCCGGGCTGGCCATGGGCGCGGCAGCGGCGCTGAAGTGGACCGCCTGGCCGGCCATCCCGGTGCTCGTCGCCGTGCTGGCGGTGCGCGGCGGACGGCGTGCCGCGCTCAAGTGCGCGGCGGGAGCCGTGGGGATCGCCCTGCTCGCCGTCCTGCCCGCGGCCCTGGTGGACAGCGGCGCCTTCTACCGCAACGTCGTCCTCTACCCGTTCGGTCTCGGCCCCACGGCATCGTCCGCGCAGAGCCCCTTGTTGGGGCACCTGATCGCTGTGCTGGTCCCGCACGGCGAGACGGTCACGATGGCACTCATCGTGCTGAGCGCCGCGGGTGTGGGCCTCTCGCTCCTGGTCCGCCCGCCGCAGAGCGCCGCGGCCGGTGCCGACCGACTGGCGCTCGGTCTGACCCTGGCGATAGTGCTCTCCCCGGCGACCCGCATCGGCTACGCCATCTACCCCATCGTCCTGGTGACTTGGCCCCGCTTCGCCGCCGCCCTGTCGGCGGGCGAGCCCGGCAGGCAGCCTCAGGGGACGGACCGGGCGGCCGACCAGCGGGTCTGACGTCGATGGCGGGACACCATGGTTGGGGCCGCAGCGGGGCAAGGCTGCGGCCCCACCCCCGTCATCGCGCTGCACATCGGGAGGAGACAGTGATGACGGAGCACACTCGGCCCGCAAGACGGACGCGGAACACCATAGCGCCCGTCGCCGCGCTCACGGGCGCGGCGATCGCGGTCGTCGCCCTGTCCACGCCGTCCGGCCCGATCACGGTGTGGCCCCCGGCGCCCATCACCCTGCCGGACCCGCGCCACGCGGGCGCGACGCTCACGCACGGTCCCGAAAACGAGACAGCGCCCGAGCCGACCGAAGCCGACCCGGACGCTGCGTAGCAGGTCAGAGGGGTAACCCCTGCCCCGCAGCCGTAGGCCCTGTGGGACTCGAACCCACAACCAATGGATTAAAAGTCCTGGCCAAGGCTTGCCGGGTGGTTCCGGACGCTGCTTCCGTGTCCGGAACCACCTGGTCAGAACAGGTGCGCCGTGAGTGCCGATCCGTCGCGTGACGGGTTGTGCCGCACCGTCCGCTCACGCATCGCTCACGCAGAAGATGCTGCTGACCAGCGCGTTCACTCCTGGTGCTGCCTCACAGATTTCGCACGCATCCGCACGCTTCCCCCTTCGAGTGGACCCCTCCGCCGGGCGCCGGATACCTGCGGCAGGATTCGAACCTGCGACACCCGCCTTAAGGAGTGGGATCGAATCCTTGCCGGGTCGTGCGTGGCGCTGCCGCGTGATGCTGTCTCGCCTGGTCAGCGTCACGCGGCTGGGTGCTTCATCCGGCTCATGGTGGCCTGTGCCGGACAGTCCGCTCACGCATCGCGCAAGCACGTCGGCATCGGTCTGCAATGCCGGAGCGGGCCTCCCGTCGGGAAGCCCGCTCCGGCAAGGGCACGGCTGCGGGACTGCCACGCCCGGCGGTATCGCAGGTCCCCCGTCTGTGCGGTGGCCGTCGTGGATCCGGGCCCATCGGACGGGCGCGACACCGGGGCAGGCGAACAAGCCACACCCCGGAGTCGGGCATGTCGGCGAGGGGCATTCATCTGCAGGCTGGTGCGTTGCCTTCGGAGCTGGCCCCGCGGACCGGGACGAGGAGGGTGAACGTGGCCGGAGCCCTTCTGGTGAGGGAGAGTCGGCCGCCGATGGATTGGGCCAGTTCGGAAGCGAGGGCGAGTCCGATGCCTGTCCCGTGGCCGCCGCCGGTGTGTCCCCGGTCGAACAGCTGCGCTGGCTCGCCCTCCGCGGCTCCCTCGTCGCTCACGTCGAAGGCGAGGGCGTCGTTCAGGTCCCGCACCACCAGTCGCGCGGTTCCGCGTCCGTGCACCCGTGCATTGTCCAGCAGGACGCCGAGCACCTCCGTAACGGGACCGCGGGGGACCAGGACATCCGCGGGTGCGTCATGTGTGCCGCACTCCAGGCGTCTGCCGTCGGCGGCGAACAGGCCGTGCCAGTGCTCCTGCGTCTCCTGAAGGAGGTGTGCCACCGCAATGTCCCCGGCGGCCGGGCGGGGCCGGTCCGGGGAGCGGGACAGGCGGAGCACTTCCTCCACGGTGTGGTGGAGGCGATGGGTGGTGTCCAGTGCCTCGGTCAGCACGGGGCGTAGTCGGGTGTCGTCGTCCTGGGCGAGGCCCGCCTCCAGAGTGAGTTGCAGGCCGGTGAGCGGGGTGCGCAGCTGGTGGGAGGCGTTGGTGGCGAAGTCGCGTTCGCGGCGTAGAAGTTCGGACAGGCTGCGAAGCATCGCGTTGTGGGTGCGGGCCACCTGATCGATCTCGGCGATGCTGCTGGGGGTCGCCCGCGCGTTCAGGTCCCCTTCGGCGACGGCCCGGCAGTGGCGGGAGAGGGCCTCCAGCGGGGCGGCCAGCGCCCGAGCCTGCCGGCGGGCGACCAGTACCGCGATAGTCAGCGCGACTACGGTCACGCCGAGTAGTACGCCCCACGCGGCCAGGACCCGGTCGCGTACGGCGCCGGCGGGGGAGGACGCGCGGACCACGCCGATCACCTGCTCGGCGTGGGAGACCGGTACGGCGGCGACCAGATCGCCGCCCGACTGCCCCCGGACCACCTCTCCGCCAAAGGCGCGGCGGACCGGCGCGTCCGCCGTCCCAGGGCCGCTGCCCGCCCGCTTGGCCTGCTGTGGGTCGTACAGGCCCAGATGCCCCCCTGCCGGCGCCCTGGGCAGTTCCACAGGGTCACCGGTCGCATAGTCCGGGCTCACCCGTACGGCCGCGGCGAGGGCCGCGCGTTCCAGGGTGTCGCGCTGTCCGGCGTACAGGGAGGACCTGATGGCCAGGGCCAAGGGGACGGCGAGCAGGACCACGGCGACCAACGCGGCGGTGAGGGCGACTCGCACCACGCGCTGTCTCATGCCCTCATCATGCGGCGGTTCGGCGGGACGGGCGGGGCTGGGCTCACGCTTTTGCCGTCGTCTAACCCTCGGCGAGCAGGGCGCTAACCGGCCGCTTCCTAGCGTGGGGGCCATGACCGTCCGGTCCGGGGGATTCCTTGGAGGGCAGTGGTGATGGCAGCACATGCACGGACGTCCGCGGCAGTCGGGCTGGTACTCGTCGCGGCGGTTGCCGCGGGCTGTTCCGGTTCCGGCTCGCACTCCGGTTCCGGTTCGACGACATCAACGCCGCCGGCCTCCTCGGAGCGCGTCGGAAACGGGCAGAACAAACCGACACCCGCTCCCACCGAGTCCAATCCGCCCGGTGACATCCCGGACAACCAGGTGTACGTCGCCTACCGGCCGACAGGCGGGTCCTTCACCGGTTTCACGGTGAAGGTGCCTGAGGGCTGGGCCCGTACCGAGCAGGGCGGCAGCACGGTGTTCACCGACAAGTTGAACACCGTGAGGATCACGGCGGTCTCCGCGTCCACCGCGCCCACGGTCGACTCGGTCACCAAGACGGTTGTCCCCAAGCTGCGCTCCCAGGTGCCGAAGTTCGCCGCACCGAAGGTGTCGGAGGTGTCCGGGCACGCGGGCCGTGTCGTCCGGCTGACCTATCAAGGTGACTCGGCGAAGGACCCGGTCACGGGCAAGGTGGTGCGCGACGGGTTCGAGCGGTATGCCTTCTACAAGTCGGGCCACGAGGTGGATCTGACCTTGTCCGGCCCGGTCAACGCCGACAACGTCGACCCGTGGCGGATCATCAGCGACTCCTTCGCCTGGCGGTGAGCACCATGGCGTCCGAGCCGGTGCTGGCTGCCCGTGAGCTGTACCGCTTCTACCGGGCCGGCGAGGAGGAGACACTTGCGCTGCGCGGGGTGTCGCTGCGGGTCGGGCGGGGTGAGACGGTGGCGGTCGTGGGTCCCTCGGGATCCGGTAAGTCGACTCTGCTGGCGTGTCTGGCCGGGCTTGACGAGCCCTCCGGCGGGGAGGTCCGCGTGGACGGCGTGCGCATCAGCCACCGGCCCGAGACCGAGCGGGCACGGCTGCGCGCCCGGCACATCGGCGTGCTGCTACAGACGCGCAATCTGCTGCCCCATCTGAGCGTGCGGGATAACGTCCGCCTGCCGCAGCGCGCCGCGGGCCGTAAGCCGGCCGCCTCGGCCAGAGAACTGCTGACCCAGGTGGGTCTCGGTGAACGGATGCACGCGCTGCCCCGGCAGCTGTCCGGAGGGGAGCTGGCGCGGGCAGGGCTGGCCGTCGCGCTGGCCAACTCCCCCGCTGTCCTCCTGGCGGACGAGCCGACCGGCGAATTGGACGGGGAGACCGAGCAGATGGTCCTCGCGATGCTGCGGGAGCGGGCAGCGCAGGGATGCGCGGTGCTGATCGTGACGCACAGCACCGACGTCGTCAGGAGCGCGGACCG
This sequence comes from Streptomyces sp. NPDC001709, assembly GCF_053596375.1. Lineage (NCBI taxonomy): Bacteria > Bacillati > Actinomycetota > Actinomycetes > Kitasatosporales > Streptomycetaceae > Streptomyces > Streptomyces sp. NPDC001709. The sequence continues at coordinate 27,576 of NZ_JBSFGB010000011.1, forward strand.
GGTGATCGCACTGGAGGACGGCAGGGCAACCGACGCCTCGGCCCAGACCGCCCGTCCCGCGCCGCAGGGGGTCCCCGATGTCACCGGATGAGGCACTCGTGACCTGCACCGACGCGGCTCTCACCTTCGGTCGGGGCACGCAGGCCGTCGTGGCCGTGCACGGTGCCAACCTGGAGATCGGGGCTGGCGATCGGCTCGCAGTCGTCGGCCCCTCCGGGTCGGGGAAGAGCTCGTTGCTGCACCTGCTGGCCGGGCTGGAACAGCCCACCAGCGGAACGGTGACCCGTGCCGGCGCCCTCGGGCCACACGACATCGGCTTGGTCTTCCAGGGCGACAGCCTGATCCCGGCCCTGAACGTGGTCGAGAACACGGCCCTGCCCCTGGTCCTCGCCGACCGCCCGGAAGGCGAGGCCCGGCAGGCGGCCCTCGCGGCGCTCGCGCTGGTCGACGCCGCCGACCTGGCAGACCGGCTGCCCGAGGAGATCTCCGGTGGTCAGGCCCAGCGGGTCGCCGTGGCCCGGGTCCTGGCCCAGTCCCCGCGCCTGATCCTCGCCGACGAGCCCACCGGCCGCCTCGACCACGCCACCGGCGGCCGTGTCCTCGACGCCCTCCTCACCGCCGCCGACCACACGGGCGCAGCCCTCGTCGTCACCACCCACGATCCCGCCGTCGCCGCCCGCCTCACCACCCGCCGCGCCATGCGCGACGGCAGGCTGCTCGCACCCGAGGAGGTGCCATGATCGGCTCATGGACGGCCGGCCTGGCCCGCCACCGCAGCGGACGTCTGCTGGCCGCACTGGCCGGCATCGCCCTCGCGGTCGCCCTCGTCGCCGCGCTGGGCTCCTTCCTCACCGCGTCGAAGGCGACCATGACCCAGCGTGCCGTGCGCTCGGTCGCCGTCGACTGGCAGGTCCAGGTACAGCCAGGCGCCGACCCCGGTGCGGTGATGTCCCTGGTCCGCAAGGCGCCGGGAACCCGCGCCGCCCTGCCCGTCGGTTTCGCCCACACCACCGGCTTCACCGCGCGCGTCCAGGGCAGCACCCAGACCACAGGTCCCGGTATGGCCCTCGGCCTGCCTGACGGCTACCGCGCCCTCTTCCCCGACGCCATCCGTACCCTCTCCGGCTCCCCGACGGGCGTCCTGCTGGCCCAGCAGACCGCCTCGAACCTGCACGCCGCTCCCGGCGACACCATCGGCGTCCAGTTCCCCGGCATCGGAGTGCGACAGGTGAAGGTGGACGGCGTGGTCGACCTGCCCCAGGCCGATTCGCTCTTCCAGACCGTCGGCGCACCCAGCCAGTCCCAGCCGACCGCACCGCCGGACAACGTCGTCCTGCTGCCCGCCGCCAAGTTCGCCACGCTGACTCGAGGCGCCTCTGCGGTCACCACCCAGATCCACGTGGCGCGCGACGACGCCCGCCTGCCCTCCGATCCGGCTGCCGCCTTCACCGCAGTCACCGGCGCCGCTCACAACCTGGAAGCCCGCGCCGCGGGCGCCACACTGGTCGGCAACAACATCGGCGCCGCCCTCGACTCCGCCCGCCAGGACGCCCTGTACGCCCAGATCCTCTTCCTCTTCCTCGGCGTCCCCGGCGCGGTCCTGGCCGCCGCCCTGACCGCCGCGGTCGCCTCCGCCGGCAGCGAACGACGCCGCCAGGAGCAGGGCCTGCTACGGCTGCGCGGCCTGCGCCCCCGCCAGATCACCGCCCTCGCTGGGCTGGAAGCGGCGCTGATCGGTCTGGCCGGCGGGCTGGCCGGACTGGGCGTCGCCGCACTGACCGGCCGCCTCGCCTTCGGTGCCGCCTCCTTCGGAGCCGGCGCGGGCACCTGGGCCTGGTACGGCACCGCATTCGTGCTGGGTGCCGCCGTAGCTGCCGGAGCCGTCCTCGTCCCTGCCTTGCGCGACCTGCGTACGGTGACCGTCGCCGAGACCCGCAAGGAGTCCGGTGCCCGCAGCACCAGGAACCCGTGGTGGATGCGGTACGGCGTGGACCTCGCCCTCCTGACCGGCTCCTGGCTCGTCTTCCGTGCCTCTTCTGGCAACCAGTACGCCCTCGTCCTCGCCCCGGAAGGCGTGCCCAGCATCTCCGTGTCGTACTGGGCCTTCCTGGGCCCCGCCCTGCTGTGGATCGGCGCCGCCCTGCTGCTGTGGCGGCTCACCCTCCTCGCCCTCACCCACGGCCGCCCCGCCCTGGCCCGGCTGGCCCGCCCGCTGACCGCAACCCTCGCCGGCACCACCGCCGCCACCCTGTCCCGGCGCCGCCGCCCCCTGGCCCGCTCGGTGGTGCTGCTCGCCCTCGCCGTGTCCTTCGCGCTCTCCACCGCCGTCTTCAACGCCACATACCGCCAGCAGGCCGAGGTCGACGCCCGCCTGACCAACGGCGCCGACGTCACCGTCACCGAACCACCCGGCGCCCGAGTCTCACCCAGCGCAGCCGGCTCGCTGAAAGTCTCCGGCGTACGGCACGTCGAACCCCTCCAGCACCGCTTCGCCTACGTCGGCTCCGACCTCCAGGACCTCTACGGCGTCCGCCCCGAAACCATCGCCCAGGCCACCTCACTCCAGGACGCCTACTTCGCCGGAGGCACCGCCCACCAGCTCATGCGCAAGCTGGCCCAGCGCCCGGACAACCTGCTGGTCAGCGTCGAGACCGTCAACGACTTCCAGCTCTCCCCCGGCGACACCGTCAACCTGCGCATCCAGGACGCCTGCACCAAGACCTTGCGCACCGTCCCCTTCCACTACGCCGGCATCGCCAAGGAGTTCCCCACCGCCCCCAAGGACAGCTTCTTCGTCGCCAACGCCTCCTACATCGCCAAGGCGACCGGCAGCGACGCGGTCGGCGCCTTCCTCCTCGACACCGGCGGCACCCACCAGAAGCAGATCGCCACGCGCCTGCGGTCGCGGCTCGGCACCAGCGCCACCGTCAGCGACCTCACCCAGACCCGCGGCACCGTCGGCACCAGCCTGACCTCCGTCGACCTGGCCGGACTCACCCGCATCGAGCTTGCCTTCGCGGTCCTGCTGGCCGCCGGAGCCGGGGGACTGGTCCTCGCCCTCGGGCTCGCCGAACGCCGCCGGACCTTCGCCATCGCAACCGTCCTCGGCGCACGCACACGCCAGCTGCGCGGCATGGTCCTCACCGAGGCCCTCCTGCTGGCCGCAGGCGGCCTGGCCGGGGGTGCCGTCATCGGATGGGCGCTGTCGGAGATGCTGGTCAAGGTACTCACCGGCGTGTTCGACCCGCCGCCCGCCGCCCTGGCGGTGCCCGGCGTCTACCTGACCCTGACCGGACTGGCCGCCCTGATCGCTGTACTGGCCGCAGCCCTGAACGGCATCCGCGGTGCCCAGCGCCCCGCGGTGGAGGAACTCCGCGACCTGTGAGCCCGCCTGCAGGGGAGCGACCTGTCTACTCTGTTGCCATGGGCACGCCTGCCGCACCGGACCGCAGCCGCCTGCACATCCTGGTCGTCGAGGACGACGACACCATCGGACGCCACCTGGAAACCGGCCTCCGCGTCAACGGCTACGCCCCCACCTGGAGCCGCACCGGCGCCTCGGCCCTGACAGAGACGGACCACACCGCCTACGACGCCGTTCTCCTGGACCTCGGCCTGCCCGACCTCGACGGACTGGACCTCGCCCGCACCCTGCGCGCCCGCTTCCCCGACCTGCTGATCGTGATCCTCACCGCCCGTACCGACGACATCGACGTCATCGCCGGCCTGGACGCAGGCGCCGACGACTACCTGCTCAAACCCTTCAGCCTCACCGTCCTGCTGGCCCGCCTCCGCGCCCACCTGCGCCGACAGACCAGCACGTCGCAGCCGCAGCCCCCACTACGGCTCGGCGACCTGGTCATCGACACCACCGCACGCCGCTGCACCCTCCACGACACGGAGATCTCCCTGCGGCCGAAGGAATTCGACCTCCTCGCCCTGCTCGCTCAGAACCCCGGCACCGCCGTCTCGCGAGAAAAGCTGATGGCACAGGTGTGGGACGAGAACTGGTTCGGCCCCACCAAGACCCTGGACGTCACCATGGCCGGCCTGCGCCGACGTCTCACCCAGGCCGCCGAAGAGTCCGCCCGCCCTTGCCGGTTGCCTCACATCACCACGCTCAGGGGACATGGTTACCGACTTGAGTGCTGCGGCTAGAGCGGTGGGCCGGGACGAAGAGTTGACTGGCCCCTGGTCAGCGCCAGTCCCATGGGATTCTGCGGCACACTGAGCCCGCCCGGCCGGGTGGGCCGGCCGGGCGCTGTGCGGTCTGTCAGCCCATGTCCGTCAGGAGGGCGTTCAGTTCCTTCTCCTGCTGCGCGGGCGACATCGGCGGGTTCGAGTGATCGATGCCGAACGTCTTGAGCATCTTGTCCATCTGCGCGTCGATGGAGTCCCAGCCGGTCTGGTCCAGCGGCTGCAGCGAGGTCTGGTCGGCATCCCACAGGTCACGCAGTTTCTGGGCGGCCGCGTGGGCCCCGGTAGCGTTCCCCGAGCGTGCGTCCTTGAGCGAGGTGGAGGCGAGGGCCTTCAGCGCGGCGACCTTGGCGGGCGGGAACTTCTTCACCGCCTGGCCGGGAGCCATCTGGACGGCGGAGGTGTTGTCTTCCTCCGCCGCCGGGCCGATGTGCGGCTGGCCGTGGGCCCAGACCAGCAGGGCCGCGGTGGCGACGGCGAGCAGTCCGAAGCCGGCCAGCGCGGTGCGCTCCCTGCGCGGGTTGCTGGTGGCCGGTGCGGCGTGGGTCGCCTCGTGGGTCTCGGTCACGTCCGAGCGCGTCACCGTCAGGTAGACCACGGTCGCCAGGATCAGGCCGAGGAAGATCAGGCTGGTGGTGAAGGTGCCCAGGTCGAGACCGGTCGGCTCGCCCGGCTGAGCGACCTTGGGGGAGGCGAGCCAGTCGCCGATGTTCGCGCCCAGCGGGCGGGTCAGGATGTAGGCGAGCCAGAAGGACAGCACCGGGTTCGCGCCGAACTTCCACAGCAGCGTGATCGCCGCGATGAGGCCGAGCGGCAGCAACACGGAGACGCCCGGGCTCCAGCCGGTCAGCTCCAGAGTCCAGTCGCCGGTCGCGGTGCCGAGCGCGAAGGTGACGAGAACGGCGAGCCAGTAGAACGACTCCCGCGGCAGCGTCGTGACCGAGTGGATCGACAGCGTGCGCTCACGCGCCCACCACACGCCGAAGACCACCGCGAGCAGCACCGAGAAGACCGCGGAACTGATCCACAGGGATACGTTCAGCTGGTCGGTCAGGATGTCGGTGTACAAGGTGCCCGTGACGCTGACAACGACCACGGTCAGCCAGTAGGGGAACGGAACGTACCGCTTCAGCCGCAGCTGGACGGCCAGGACCGCCACGAACACCGCGGTGAAGATCCAGGCCGTGTTCACCAGGCCGACGCCCAGCTTCATGTTGATCCAGTCGGCGAAGCTCTCACCGACGGTCGTGCACAGGACCTTGATCACCCAGAACCAGACGGTGACCTCGGGGACCTTGTTGAGCATGAGCCGCCCGCTGCGCGTGCGTGCTTCCGTTGTCGTTGTCATGCGGGGAGGTTTACGCGGGGAATCTGCACGTAACCTGACTACGCGGTTGCACGGGCGGCCGGGAGTGTCACCTCGACGTGACCGCGGCCGTCCGCGATCGCGCGGACGGCCGCACCGGCCGAGGCGGCGATGCGCCGGACCACCGGCAGCCCCAGCCCGTACCCGCCGCCGCCGGTCACCCCCGCTTCGAAGACCCGGTCGAGGTCCGCGGGATCGAATCCGGGGCCGTCGTCCAGGACATCGACCACGATGGCCTCGCCCTGGTTGCGCGCGGTGATCCACACACGCGACCGCGCATGCCGCAGGCCGTTCTCCAGCAGGGGCGACAGCAGCGACACGGCGACGTCGGCCGCCACGGCGACCTCGACCTTCGCGGGGAAGGCGACCTCGACCGCGCGGCCCGCGATCGCCTGCCGTGCGGCGGAGCGCAGGTCGCACCGGGTCCCCTTGTCCGTCCGTGCGCGTGCGGCGCGCAGAAGCGTCGTGATCGCCGTATCGAGGCGGTCGACCTCGCTCAGCACGGCCTCCGTCGGCACCGGCTCGCCGGACAGCTGCGCCAGCTGCGCCTCGGCCCGCAGGACCGTGAGCGGTGTCCGCAGCTCGTGGGCGATCTCGTCGGTGAGCCGGCGCTCGTCCGCCAGCGCGTTGTCGACGCGCTCCAGGAGGTGGTCCAGGGTCCGCCCCAGTTCCCCGAACTCGTCGCGGGGGACCCCGAGGTTGAAGCGGCGTCCGGGTTCGTGCTGGCCCCAGTCGTCGGCGAGGGCGGCCATCTCGTGCACGACCCGCAGCGCGCGGCGCACCACGAGGTGTGCGACACCGCCAGCGAGGAGGATCGTGAGGCCGCCCAGTATCAGGGACAAGGTCAGGCTGCGCTGTTCGGATGTCTCGTAGGGCGTGAGGTCCACCCGGACGATCACCATGACGTGGTGGCCGTCGATCGGGACCTGCCGCGCGTACAGGAGGTAGTCGCCGACCGACGCCGTCTGCGATCGCCCCGAGTCCGCCAGCTCCTCGACGCGGTCGACCAGGCTCGGCGGCACGTTCCCGTCGAGCAGGCGGCCGTCGGCATACACCCAGGCGACCTCGTCCAGCGCCTCGCTGCTGTTCTCCGTCAGTACGACACGGCCGCGCTTGGCGGTGACGTTCGCCGCGACCGCCTCGGCGCGCGTACGTGCCAGATCGTGCGCGTCGGCGTCCGTCACCCGGCTCAGCAGCACGTGCGAGACCACGACCAGGACCGCGACCACGGCGGTGGCGATCAGCACAGTGAGTGCGACGACCCGCTTACGGAATCCCGTCACTGCCATCGGTAGCCCACGCCGCGGACGGTCGCCAGACGCTCGGCCACACCCAGCACACCCAGCTTGGCCCGCAGCCGGCGCACATAGGAGTCGAGGGTGTTGTCGCTGACCTGCGCCCCGTGCGGCCAGCCGGCAGCGACGAGGGCGTGGCGGCGTACCGCGTCGCCCTGCGAGGCGATCAGGCGGCCCAGCAGCCGGAACTCGGTCGGGGTCAGGCTCATGCTCACCGAATCGTAGGTCACCACGTGCTTCGCCGGATCGAGGACGACCTCGCGCGGTGCGGGCGCCACGGTGGCCCGGCGCAGCAGCGCCCGGACGCGGACCAGCAGTTCCGGGATGTCGAAGGGTTTGGTCATGTAGTCGTCGGCACCGGCCTCGAAGCCGCCCACCTTGTGGTGCAGGCCGTCCAAGGCGGTGAGCATCAACACCGGCGCGTCGACGCCGCGAGCCCGCAGGGCCAGGCAGACGTCGCGGCCGTCGGCGTCCGGGAGCCCGAGATCCAGGACGACCAGATGGGGCGCCGGTGCGAGCTGCCGCAGCAGGCTGTCGGCCGTGGCGGCGACGGAGACGGTGTGGCCGTCGTGCTCCAGGGCGCGCTTGAGGACGCCGCGGACCGCCGCGTCGTCTTCACACACCATGATGAAAGCCACGTGCTGACCCTAGATACTCCCGTCCCAGTTCTCTATCTTCCCTGGTCAGCCGCCTGACGTTCGGTAGCAGACCGCCGGTGCCGCACGGCCCTGTCCTGTCATGAAGCCGCGAAGTCGGGCGCGAGAGGTCGCGGGCTGGGGTGGCGTGAAGACGACAGGCCGCGAACCCGGTTTTGTTGATCGATCACTCATCGGTCTCGGAACGGGCTGTTCGCAGTACGTTGTTCCTAGCGCGCATGATGGCGGTCCCAGATCCGTGGTGGCGAGGATCTGGGACCGTATTGACCGTCTTCGGACCGCAGCCAGCGTGTCCTATCTGACCTGGACACTTACGGCTGAGCGTTTCAGTGCTGGTTGGGCTGCCTGCGTCTCATCGCCTCGGCCATCTGCTGACGGGCGACGTACAGCGCCGTATCCAGTCGGCGGGTGCCAGTGAGCAGGCACAGTGTGTGGGTCGCATCTTCAAGCCGTCGGGCGGTCTCGGCGCTGTGGTCGACCGCCAGGCGACGCCTCAGCGTTTCGCATCGTTCGACCAGCTCTCGCAAGTGCGGAGGATACGCCATGGCCAAGACCACCTCCCATGCGGACCCGCCCGCATCGATCGCTCTTCGCCCATACGGTCGCAGCCATCGACGCCTGTCGCATCCTGGGAACAGGCTGCGACAGCTAGCGCGCACCGGTGTCCTGCCGGTTCCCGGCGTTGGGCCGAGGTCCGCGATGTTCTAGGCAATAGAACGCAACGCCGTGGAAGGCCGGACCCGTACGACTCGGTTGGCGGCTGTCTTCTGGAGCAGGCCGTAGGCGAGGACCGGGAGCAGTAGGTGTGGTTTGTCGGGGAGCACGGCGGTGATCAGTACGGCGCTGGCGCTGCTGTTGTTCATTCCGCAGGCGAGGGTGAGCGATGAAGCGGCGGGCGGATCCAGCCGCAGCAGCCGCGCCGCGCAGCGGCCGAGCACGAACGACAGCTGGCAGACCAGTGCCGCCACGACCAGCGCGGCGCCCAGCAGCAGCGGGCGTGGCCGAGCGACGAAGGAGCCGAGGGCGCCGCTGGCATTGACGTACGTCAGGACCAGCGAGCCGGCCAGGGCTGCAGGCACGACTGCGCCCAGCACCCGGCCGCGCAACGACGCGGGCAGGGCGAGCCGGACCAGGATGCCCGCCGCGCAGGGCAGCACCACGCCGACGAAGGTGAAGCCGCCGCCCGCAGTGTGGACACTCGCGGCGAGCGAGCCGGCATAGCCGCCACTGAGCAGCGGAGACAGCAGCTCGATCACGAGCGGTGTGGTGAGTGGGCTGATGAGGGTGGAGGCGAGGACCAGGCCGACCATGGTCGGCTGGTCGCCGTCGCCCTTGCCGGTCCACACCGTGGCGCCGGCCGCCACGGGCATCGCCACGATCAGGATCATCGCGGTGACCAGCCCGCTGCCGCCGTCGGAGTCGGGCGAGGCGTGCAGCAGGACCGCGACGAGCGGGATGACCAGCAACGGGATCGCCAGGTGCAGCGCAAGCCCGGCGAGCAGTGCACTCGGGCGCCGCAGGACTCGGACCAGCTCACGGACGGGGACCTGGAGTCCGGATGAGAACAGCACCAGCCACAGCAGGCATGGTGCGGTGGACACCGGCAGTCGGATCAGCGGTCCGAGCGGCAGTGCGTGGGAGTGGCGTAGCCACAGGCCGGGGCCCGGCACGAGCAGGGCTGCGGCGTAGGACAGGACGACGGCCCGGCCCAGACGGCGCCGCAGCCAGGCGCTCGCGCGGTCAGTGGGCGCCGGGCCGGCGGTGGGAGCGGGTGCGTGCATGGCGGTCTTCTTCCGTCGCGGGGGCAGGGGCGGGCCGGAAGACCGCTATGTGGAGACCATATGCGTGCGTGTGCATGGAGCCATGGTGCGCGCACGGGACCGGCGGGGCGGGTGATCCACGGCGACAGTCAGGATGTGTTCAGGCGCCCGGTGCCACGGTTGGGCAACATGGCATACGAGGCATCTGAGAATCCGGTGCTTGAGGAGGTCGGCCAGGCAGCCCCTTCCCGTCAACGGCTGCGCTGGAACAAGGCGCCCGAGGTCACCGTCAGCTTCTGGGTGATCAAGGTGCTGTGCACCACGGTCGGCGAGACCGCCGCCGGCCTCCTGAACGAGAGGGCCGGCCTCGGGCTGGCCGGAGTCTCGCTGCTGATGAGCGCGCTGCTCACCGTCGCCCTGGTGGTGCAGTTCCGCACAAAGGGCTACCGCCCGGGCGTGTACTGGCCCGCCGTCGCCTTGATCAGCGTCGTCGGAACCCTGGTCAGCGACAATCTCACCGACACCATGGGCGTCGCGCTGGAGACCACCACCACGGTCTTCGTGATCGCCCTGGTGATCGTCTTCGCCCTCTGGTACGGCACCGAGCGCACCCTGTCGATCCACCACATCGACACCACCCGCCGCGAGGCGTTCTACTGGCTCGCCGTCCTGTTCACCTTCGCGCTCGGCACCTGCGCCGGCGACCTGATCGCCGAGGAGATAAACCTCGGCTACTGGGTGTCGGCCGTGGTCTTCGCCGCGGCCCTCGCCGCGATCGCCCTCGCCTGGTGCTCCCTCGACCTGAACGCAGTCTGGAGCTTCTGGATCGCCTACATCCTCACCCGGCCCCTCGGTGCCTCGGTAGGCAACTACCTCTCCCAGCCCACCGGCGACGGCGGCTTGGGCCTGGGTACCGTCGTCACCAGCGTACTGTTCCTGGCGGTCATCCTCGGCCTGGTCGTGTACCTCTCGGTCACCCGCAAAGACATCACCGCACCGGAGCAGACAGGAGCACCCGTGGCCTGAGCCACCACAACCAAGACCGCACCAGGCAACCCTGCCGGTGCCCTGGCCCGATCCGGACGAATTCGAGGAGCCGGAACCCACGCTGACGAGGGCGAACAGCCCCTGCCATACACGGCAGTACCCGGCGCCGCAGGAACGGCGTCCCCCACGACCACATTGACGCCTACGCCGACGTCCTGGCCCCTGCTCCAGGTCGCGCCAGGGCCACGCTGACGCCGTGCTGATCCCTACTTCCACCCATCCAGCGATACCTGAGGGCCACCAGTGAGATAGCGGCGGAGGGCGCTCGCAGTGGTGTCCACGAACTCGCCTGGGATGGCATCGGCGTCGACCCAGCAGACCTGAGCGTGCTTGCGAGGTTCGCGGTTCTCCGGTTCGCCGGTCCAGTCGTGCGCGGTGAAGACCACGGTGAGGAAACCGTTGGGAGCCTCGACACCCCAGGCGCCATGGATGATGTGGGCGACCTGCAGGGCTTCAGGCTTCACGATCAAGCCGGTCTCCTCATACAGCTCGCGCACCGCGGTCTCGGTGATCGGCTCACCGGGCTCGCTCTTACCGACAGGCAGGTCCCACATGCCCTGGGCGAACTTGGCGTTTTGGCTGCGCTGGAGGAGGACGACGCGGTTGGTGGCCCTGTCATGGACGATGACGGCGGCGACCAGCAGGGTCATGGATTCGAGGGCGGGCGGCAGGGCTTTGGGCTGGTCGTCGGTGTTCGGCTGAGCCACGATCGGTGTCCCTTCGTCGGCCGGTTGGTGGGCAGCTTAGGCCAGCGCTTCGCGTGCCCGGCGGGCGAGTTCGACGGCTCCGGGCACTTTGCGCCGCTGGTAGACGGCCAGCGTCGACCGGAGTGAGGTGATCGCTTTGCGGGTGCGCTCCGAGGTCATGCCCTCCATGAGGGACAGGGCCTGGGCCCAGGCGGCGACGGCCTCGTCCGCGCGGGCCTGGGCGGCGAGGCTGTCGCCGAGGTCGGCGTAGGTGAGCGCGTGGACCCGTTTGTACTTCTCGGGATCCCAGCGCACCAGGGCATCGCGGTGTTGTTGCTCGGTGCCTACGTGGTCGGCGAGGTCGGTCAGTGTGCGGGCGGTGTGGCTGGCCACGGTGCCGGCTGCCGGGCCGCTGACGCGGGAGTAGCTCGGTTGTGGGCCGTCGTCGCGTAGGAGGGCATCTTCGGCGGCGAGTAGGGCGCGGGCCGCTGCGGGCTTCTCGCCCGCAGCGGCGTACGCGCGGGCATGGGTGATGTGGAGAAGCGCTTCGGTCTGGCCGTCGACGCGGCCCAGGCCGCGGGTCAGTGCGCCCTCGACGAGGTCGACGCAGTGGTGGGGTTGCTTGAGGCTGAGAGCCTGGTGGGCGAGGGCGCGCATCATCCAGGCGGCGTGGCCGTGCGGGTCGGCTTCGCAGGCGAGTTGGTAGCCGACCTGGTAGTAGCGCTGGGCGGCACCTTCCTGGCCGAGGTCGTGGTGCTTCCACCCTGCGAGGTAGGCGAGTTCTGCGACCGCTCCGAACGCTGTCTGGCGTAAGGCTTCGTTCGGGAACCGTCCGCGGAGCATGGGGGCGGCGGTGTCGGCGAGATACGCGGTGACGGTGGTGAGTCCATGGCCGCCGCCGAGACGCTCGTCGGCGGCACTGAAAGCTGCAGTGATCTGGCGTACGACATCCACGTCCTCCGCACCAACGAGGGAGCTACCGGTGCGGGCGCGGAGCATGCGGGCCGTGGCTTCGTGGTCATAGGCAAGGGGCATGGCGACGCCGGCTGCGGTGAAGGCGGCCACGGCCAGGAAGCGTCGGCGTTCGACGTCGGCACGACCCAGGTCGGTCGCGGCGAGGACGGGATCGGACTGCTCCGTCGGTGCCTCGCCCCCGCGGAGACCGATCTCCGTCTCAGTGACCGTGCGGCCTGCTCGCCGGGACAGTGCCTCGGCGAGATACCGGGCGGTCCGGCCGGTCGGCTGTCGGTTGCCGTTCACCCAATGGGAGACAGCCGACTTGTTGGTCTGGAGGGTCTCGCCGTTCTCGGCAGCGATGCGTCGGATGTCCTTCGCCAGAGCCTCGTAGGTGCAGCCCGTCGCCTCGATGGTCTCGCGCAGGCGGGAGTTGGGTTCTCTCTGCGCTGCCACGATCGCCTCCGCTCCGGAGCTGTAAACCGCGTATACCGCTTCAACTGCCTCTCACCGTACCCACTGTGTGTGACGGCGTGTTCACTGAATATCAGCCGCCCGGCACGGTCCGACACCGCGACCAGGCCCCCCCTTCGGCCGGGCGGCTCCCCGAAGTTCCGTAACGCCGCTCCGGGTTCAGCCATGCGTGCGCCCGAACCCGGCCGATCAGAGACGGAGACACGGTGACCACCATCGACACCACGGCCATCACGGTCGAGCTGCCCCAGGCGTTCGACGAACGCTGGAACCGCCTGCCGGGCATCCAGGTCGACGGCCGGCGCATCACGATCAACCCGGCCGAGTACTTCTTCCGCTTCGAGTCCAACACCTGGCTCGTCGCCGACTGGGAGCTGGTCAAGTCCCAGCTCCTGGACGTAGAGGAGACCACCGAGAGCGCGGTCGAGCAGCTCGCGCTGGACTTCATCAAGGCTCACAGTGAGTCCACCTCGGACGCCGCCCGCGTGCTGTCCACCGCCTACGAGGTGTACGCCTACCTGTTCCGCGACGAGCACCTCGCCGGCCTCGGCCTGCCGCAGATCACCGCCGATCACCTTCGGATGCTGCGCGAGGCGGCCACGCTGATGGCACTGAACAAGGTCGAGCTGGACGGGCACATCTCCAACGTCGGCCCGTGCTGGTTCTTCCCGGCCGCCACCTCGGTCGTCTTCGACCTGGAGGACGAGATGGGCGGGATGCTGGATGAGGTCTACCACGGCGGCTGGTTCAACGAGCACCGCCGCATCGAGTCCATCAAGGCCCACGCCGCCCTTGGCGGCCGGCTCGTGCACGGCTGCCAGTCCGTGCCGGACCAGGCCGGCGGCGTCGTCGCGCCCTACGGTGCGTCGATGACCGCCTTCCGGGACGACCTCGCGGCTTTCAAGGCCGGCTGGATCGAGCAGGTCTACGCCCACCGCGTCAGCCCTGCCGCGTAGCACCAGCACCGCACACCAGGCTCCGGGGCGGGCAGGCACCTCTCGCCCGCCCCGGATGCCCCCACCGCACTGGAGAGCCCTTATGGACGCGACCCTCAACGCCGAACTCCTGGACAACCTGCTGACCCTCGCCAACCGCACCTGCGCATCGCGTGAACAGGTGCGCGTCTGGTCCATGTCCGGCGTCGAGCGCCTGACCTTCACCGACGGCAGCACCGCCATCTTCAAGTACGCCAGAAGGCCCTTCGACAGGGAGGACCAGGCACTCCGGTTGGCAAAAACGCTCGGCGTCCCCGTCCCTTCCGTTCACGCCTCCGCAGTCCTGGACGGCTGGCTCGGGATGCTGCTGGAAGACCTCGGCGCTCCCATCCGCGAAGCCGACGACCTGGATGGCGCCGCTGCAGCCGTGGTCCTGCACCGCACCCGCACGGCCGCGGCCCTGCCGGTCCTCGATCAGGAAGGTTTGCGCGGCCTCCCGGTGCGAGCCTTGGAACACCTCGGCCACCTAAGGAAGGCGGACCGGTGGGAGGAAGCCCACGACATCGAGGACGCTCTCGACCGCATCGCCCAAGCCGCCGAAGCGCGCTCGGCCGGCGCCACGGTCGGCCCGTTCGGCTGGGTGCACTCCGAGTTCCACCCCACCAGCCTCCACATCGGCCGGCGCGGCTGGCGCCTGCTGGACTTCGCCCGCGCCTTCACCGGCCCCGGCCTGCTCGACCTCGCCAGCTGGCACGGCACCCTCGACGACCCCGACCCCGTACGTCTGCGCGTCTTCCTGGAGACGTACGTCACCGAGGGCGGCACCCCTGACGCCCTCGCCGAGCGTGGCGGGCTTCCGGCGGAGAAGTGGGCGCTGGGCTGGCACCGCGTCTGGGCCGTCGAGTGGTTCATGGAGCAGTCCATCCGCTGGATCAACGACCCGGCCACCGACCCCGCCTACATCAAGGCCGTACGCCGACACCTCACCGATGTCCTCCACCTCCTGGAGGTCTGACGTGCTCGCCCAGGCATCCCCCTGGTACGTCCACGCCCTCCAGCGCACCACCGCCAGCCCCGCCGAGCCGCTGACCGTCCCCGCGCGGATGGAATGGACCACGCGGCCCGGAGGCGGCCCCGGCGCCGAAATCCTCGGACCAGATCTGCGCCGCAAGCGACTGCTGGAACTTGGCTGCGGCCCCGGCCACAACGCCGCCCACCTCGCCACCCGCTACGGCGCCCACGTCACCGGCGTCGACCTCGTCGGACTGCAGATCCGCCGAGCCCGCTCCCACTACGGACGGCTGAACAACCTCACCTTCGTCGCCAGCCACGCCCTGCACTACCTGCAAGCCCCCACCGAGCACTTCGACGCGATCTACTCCGTCTTCGGAGCGATCGGCCTCGTCGCCCCTGAGCTTCTGCTCCCGGCCATCGCCCAGCACCTCAAACCCGGATGCACCCTCGCCTTCTCCGTCCCCCACCCCCAGCGCGGCGGCAGACGCCCTTCCACTGACGACCGGCCCGGCCGCGACTACGTCACCCTCCCCGACCGCACGCGCCTGCCCATCGCACGCTGGGAGTTCGACGCCGAACGCTGGGAGAAGCACCTCGGACGAGCGGGCCTCTGGCTCGCCTCGGCCCAGGAATTCCACGACGCCCGCCACGGCCTCTGGCCCACCACCCTGCTGATCACCGCGCGCAGGCTCTGACCTCAGCCCCTGCCCCCCTGGGAGAACCCGATGCGCCCGCCCTACCTGCTTCTCGACATCGACGGCGTCCTCATCCCCTTCCCGGACGCGGAAGGATCCGGCCCCGAGACCCACACGCGCCACGACGTCGTTCCCACCGGCCGGACGGCCGACAACCCGGTCACCATCTGGCTCAACCCAGCCCACGGCCCCCTGCTCATGCACGTGATCCGAACCGGCCTGGTCACCCCCGTCTGGTGCACCAGCTGGCGTCAGGACGCCACCACGCTCATCAGCCCGCTCATCGGCCTCCCGCCCCTGCCACACGTCGAGCTGCCGCGTCCGCAGATCGCGACCAGCCACCCCAACGGCTACCTGTGGAAACGCGACTACGTCGCCGCCTGGCTCGGCGACGCGCCCGCCATCTGGATCGACGACGACTTCACCGACCTCGACCACGAGTGGGCCATGGAGCGCGCAGCCCGCGGCCAGGCGACCGCCCTGGTTCAGCCTGACTCCCAGGTCGGGCTGCTGGCCGAGCACCTGGTCGAGGTTCTGGCGTGGGCCGCCGCCCTGTTGCCCATCACGCAGGCTGATACCCGAGGCGTCCCATGTGAAGCGAAGGTCGCCTAGCGCGGCAAAACCGCAGGAATCGCTGATGCCCTCGTCACCAGGAAGGAACGAGGGCATCAGACTGATGGCTATGTCGGCAGGGCGCAGGCAGTGTTGGCCCTTACCGACGCTGCCGGTGCTGCTGTTCGGTGGGTGTCGATGCCGCAGCGGTGGTCTGGTGCCCACGGCTCTGGGCAGTTCCGATCGAGCCCGCGATAGTCGAGCGCCGACGGGCGGCTTCGGCGCGGCGGTTGGGAGCCGGGTTTCGGCCGGTGTGCTGGATGCGGGTGATCAGGACGCGGGCGGGCTGACGGGCGGTGGCCAGCTCACGCTGAGCAGCGGCCTCCTTGAGGAGCTGGTGGGGTTGATGGCCGCGGGCTTCTGCGTCGGCGAGGACGGTGGCGAGCGCGGGCCAGGCCGGGTCGGCCAGGATCCGTTCGGCGTCGTCGGGGACTGCTGCCCGTACGTCGTTCGCGAGAACGCGACGGGCTTGGTCCGTGGGCGGCCGGGCTGCGAGTTCGGCGAGCGTCGGGGCGAGGGAACGGTCTACGGCTGTCCGGAGGTGCTGGACGGCTTGTCGGGCGGCGTCGGCCTGGTGGGCGTGGTCCTTCGCTTCGTGCCAGCGCCCAGCGACGATGGTCGCCCATACGAGGGCTGCGAGTAGGGCGGCGAGCGCGCTGCCGTCTGGGCCGGTGGCGGTGTGGACAATGTCGCGGGCCGCGAGGCGCAGGGCGCGGGCGGCGCTGTCTTCGGCCCGGATCTGGGAGCGCTGGGCTCGGGTGAACGCCTTGGACGCGGCCTGGAGTTCGGCGCGCAGGTTGCCAGGTGCCTTCTGGGCGGTGGCTTCGAGTAGCTCGCCGAGGGCTGTTACCTGGGCTTGGGCCTGTGTGTCGTCGGTGAGGTCGGTGTGGAGGGTGTCGAGGGCATCGAGGGCTTGGTGCCAGGGGGCGTTGGGGCGGTTGCGGCGGGCGGTGGGGTGCTCTTCGGGCCCGCTGGATTCGAGGCGGGCCTTGATCTTGGGCAGGGAGAGGTCGGGGGCGATCTTGCCTCCGGGGTGGAAGATCTGCTCGCCGTTCTCGTTGAGGTCGCCGGGGCGGCCGAGGGCGTAGCCGAGGAGGTCTCCTGACGGGCCGCGGCGGGCTTTGACCTCGATGCCGTCGGCTTCGAGGTAGGCGATGAATTCCTCGGCGCCTGTCACGTGGGGGATGGCGGCGCGGATGCGGTCCTGGAGCCATTCGGGACTGGTCTGTTCCCAGCCGAGGCGTTCGGCCTTGTGCATCTCGGCCTGGGTGGGCCGGCGGGCACCGGTGCGGTCGCCCCTCTTCAGGCGGCGCAGCCCGTAGTCCTTCTCGATCTCACGGCAGGCGTCGCCGACGCGCAGGCCGCTGTCGTGGAGTTTGGGGCGGCGGCCGTCTTCGCGGACGGTGGTGGCGAGGATGTGAATGTGGTCGTCGGCGTGGCGTACGGCGATCCAGCGGCAGGCCAGGTCGTCGCCGGCGGGGGCGATGCCGGCGGCCTGGACGATGCGCTGGGCGATCTCGGCCCACTCGGCGTCGGAGAGGTAGCGGTCCTCGGGAGCGGCGCGGACGGGGCAGTGCCAGACGTGGTCGGTGACCTTCTTGCCGAACTCGCTGTTGCGCAGGCGCACGGGCGCGTCGAGGTGGCTGGCGAGTTCGGTGAGGGTGGCGTTCTCGTCGCGGCCGGGGTCGGGCATGCCGAGCATGGCGAATCCGGCCACGATGTGCGGGTCGAGGTGTTCGTCGTGGCGGCCGGGGCCGTAGAGGTAGGCGAGCAGGCCGCGAGTGTTGGACCCGGCCGGTTTGATGGCGGCGATCACGCGGCTGCCTCCGTCTCCGGATCGGCGGGCTGACGCAGGGCCTCGGCGATCAGCTCCAGCAGGTCGTGGAGCTCGGTCAGGCGCTGGCGAATGTCGGACGGGGTCTGGTCGCTGTTGAGGGCACGGGCGATCTGGTTGACGTTGACGCCGATCCGGTTGAGCTGGCGCAGGACCTGAGCGCGGAAGACGTGGGTGCGGCGGCGGCCCTCGGACAGGGGCAGATTGGCAGTGAACCGGCCGGTGACGAAGGCGAGGACGATGTCGGCGGCGAAACCGGACTCGCCCTTGTAGCCGTGCTGGGTCGCTGCCTCCTGAAGCTGGGTGTGCTCGTCGTCGGTGAAGCGCAGGGGGCCGACTCGGACGACGCGCTTGGTGCCGGTGAAGCGGCGGATCGTGGGCTGCACTTTCTGCACGGCGGGCTCGCCGACTGTGGTCTCGGCGGCACGGACGGGGCGAAGGACTTCGCGCTGGGCGGCATGGAGCGTGTCCGGGTCGGGGCTGCCTTCGGCCCCACCCTCCTGGTCCTGCGCCCCCTGGCGCTGGGCCGTCTCCGCCACCCCCGGGGCGGAGACCCCCGAAGACCGGCCTTGAGTCGGACTCGGGGTACTACTGGCTCCGCCGGGGGCCACCCGTCCGAACGCACGCCGGAGACGGTTCATCAGCGTAGGGGACTTCGTCAGCGGCGTCGGCACGTCGTGAGTGTCTGTGGGGCGGTGCGGGTCGTGCGTCACGGGCGGTGCTCCAGGAGAAGCGGGGAAGGCGGGCAGTCCGCAGGAGGGGGCGGCGGAGTGGGGGCTGTCACCGCGTCGTCCACAGATGTGGATAAGCGGGCGGCGAGTGAGGCGGCGACCGACTGGCCGGGGTGACCGGAGAGGGTTCCGGTCACCCCGCAGGAGTTCCGGTCAGCCGCTGTCCGGACCGGTCTCGGCGGCGGCTTCGATTTCGGACCGGAGGGTGGTCATCACGTCGGTCTGCCGCTCGCTGCTGATCGTCAGCCCGTTGGCCTTGACGGCCTTTCGGAGTAGTGATCGGGTGAGCGTGCCGTGTTCGGCGAGGGCGCTCCGGCCGATCTCCACGAGTTCTTCAAGCGTGGCGCCGGGTGGACGGCCACCGCGCGGCCTGCTCTCCGCAACCTCGGAAGGCGGTTCCGTCGGCTGTACGGGCACGGCGGTCGGCGGCACGGACTGGGCGGGCTCGGCCGGTGCTTCGGCGAGCGTGACGAGTGCGGTGACCGGTGGTCCCGGCGCCTGGACCGGCGCGGGTTCCGGACGGCCCGCAGGCTGGTCGACGAGTTGGTGGATCTGCCGCATCAGGACACCGAAGGCCAGCAGAGCGGCGGTCGGGGGGACCGCGGCGACCACGTAGTCGAGCAGCGGCACGGTGCCCGCGCTGCCGGTGCCGTTGACTCCGGCCACGTTGAGCGCGATGGAGCCGACCGATCCGGCGGCCGTCAGGGCGATCGCCCACCTGTCGGTCACCCTGCGCAGGCCCGCGCGGAGCATAAGCAGTTCGCCCGCGACGATGAACGCATCCAAGGTCGCCGGCCAGGCCCAGCGGCGGGCGGGAGAACTGCGCAGCCCGTGCTGTCCGGCGACCTCGGCGAGGTGCGCGTACGACAGCCAGAATCCGCTGATGGTGAGGGCGACGATGACGACTCCGGCCGCACCGAGCGTGTACCGCTCGATGTCCTGATTGGTCATCGACAGCCGTCCTTGTGTCGGGGCGGTGCCCCCGACGAGTGGGCGTCGTTGTGAGAGTGGGGAGGGTCAAGCGAAGTGCTCCTGGGGTTTAGCGGTGTGATCCGTCTTGCCGTCTTGGCCGTTGCAAGCGCAGGTCAGGGCCGGTACGGCAAGGGCGTTGAGGTGCCGTACCGGCGGCGTTCGGGCTCTTCCGGCGTGCGCGGGCGCGGCCTGGCCGCGGGCAGCCGGCCGACGGCGTCTCGACGTGTCCCCTGCCGGTCGGGACGGCACTGCTACGTTGTGCCGTCCCGACCGGCGGCGCTGCGACCTGCGGTGATACGGCGAGGACGCGTGGGACGGCACAAGACGGATCCGGGCGGCGTCTCCCCGCGGCAGCGATCACGATGATCGAGCTGCCGTCTTGTCCCCGGTTGCCGTCTTGCCTGCATGCCGTTTGACCTGCGGGATCACGGCAGGGACGGCAGGGACGCCCACCGGGGGGCGGGGCTCAGTCTGCGGCGGGGGCGACAGGCTCGCTGTCCACTGGGTGGACAGTGGGGCAGTAGCGCCGCCAGGCGTCGAGGAACTTGTTGCGCATGTAGCCCTTGCGCTGGGTTCCGTCGGCGAGGCGGACGTTGCCTGGCCTGATGTCGAACGGCCGCAGCATGTCCGACAGATTGCGGGACGTCAGCCCGTGGCGCCCCCATTCCGCCCACGGGCTCTCGGTGTTCTGCAGCAGATGGTGCAGCAGCTCCTCCGTGGAGAGGCTGTCGACCTCCCGTTGGGCGAAGAAGATCCGGCGGATGTCGGCGAGGATCCGTGCTCCACCGGGCTGCTCCTCCTCGACTTCGACCTCGGAGGTGACCATCCGCGCGCACGCCTCGCGGGCGCGACGGGGCCAAGGCCCGGCGGCGAGGTCGGCGACGATGACCAGTGGCTCCCAGGTGTCGGCGGCCCGGTCCTCCACCGGCATCTCCGGCTCCAGGTCCGCCGCCTCGTCCAGCAGCGGGCGGGCCCAGGCGGCGATCCGGTCGCGTACGTCGTGCAGAGCCGGAGTGTCGCGGCGGGAGCGAAAGGGCTTGACGCGCTCGCCCTCCGCCCGGCGGCGCATACGGATGACCACCGACCGGTCCATGATCGTGTCGGGCAGGTCACCGATCCCGGCGAGGGCGGCCATGGCGAAGGTAGCAAACCGGTGCGGGGTGTGGTCGTTGCCGACCACTCGCGTGACGTAGCGGTTGCGTTGATGGCCGGCGTTGAGCAGACCACGCATCTCCTCGTTCTTCTCCGCCATCTTCGGCGTGCCGAAGATGGTGTCCGCCTCGTCCACCAGGAGCGTGGGCGGCTCCTCGGTGATCGACCGGAACACCGCAGCCGGTGTGGTGTTGATGGTGAGCATCGGCTCGTGGACCGTCTCGGTAAGCACGTCCAGCAGCCGCGACTTACCGCACCGCTTCGCCGGCCCCACCACCGCCAGACGCGGCGCGTGCTGCCAGGCCGACTGCAGATGCGTCGCCGCCACCCACAGCGTCACCGCATCCAGCGCCTCCGGCGAGGGCAGGATCACGAACTTCGCTATCTGCTCACGCAGTTCGTCCAGCAGCGCCGAGCCGACTGTCGGCTCCGGCGCCGGAGCCGGAGCCGGAGCCTCGGACGCCTCGACCAGCGCAGTGGGCACGGATTCGACGGGGTCGGGCTTGCCTGGCACCCCGACCGACGGCCAAGCAGCAGGTACGGGGGCGGAATAGGGCGCGGGGTTCTCAGGTTGCACCAGGTGGCTCCTCTTCTGTGCCGCCGGGCATGCAGGCCCAGCGGCGCGGATCGTTCGTTGGATTCGGGCGACGGGGATTCCCGAGCCTCCGGCGTTGCCGCGCCGGAGGCTCGCTGCGTTCAGAGACTGAACACGCACTGTGTCCCGAGTCGGGACACTCGCTCGGTTCCCCGAGGGAACACGGACAGTACGTCCACCCCCTGCAACAGTCCAGCGTTTCTGTGTCAGCCCAGCGCAGAACCGCCTGCTACGCTGCCACCCCTTCACGCCGCCAGACCCAGCAACTCCAGCAGATCCGCGGTCACCACCCGGTAGGCGTTGCCCAGGCGCAGCACCTTGCACGGGTAGGCGCCCCGCTTCGCCAACTCATAGCCCTTGCTCCGGCCGAGCCCCAGCGCTCGATTGCTCGTGTCCAGGTCAACCGCCACGGGAAGGGCGAGTACCTCCTCCCGGCTCATCCCCTTCGAGCCCTTCGAGCCTCCGGCCATCGCGTCGTTGCGCATGCAGAGCGCCCCTTTCCATGCAGCCCTCGGCGAACGTGGTCATCACATCCGGCTCCAGGCGTCTACGAACCAGGATGGCCAAGCTAATGTGTCTTCATGACACAAGGCGGTTTTGATGATGGAAGTGACGAGGACGACGTCCCTGAGTGGGCGGACCGGATCAAGGCCAACGTCGCCGGCGAAGTCCGGCGCAGAAGGAAGGAAATGGGGTGGAGCGCACAGGACCTGGCGGACCGGTGCGAACAGCTCGGGCACCCCATCCCGCGCAACGTGATCGCCAACATGGAGTCCGGCCGCCGGGCCAACCTTCCCCTCGTGGACGTGATGGTCCTGGCCGCCGCCCTGGAGACGTACCCGGTCTGCCTGATCTTCCCGGTCGGCTACGTCGAAAAGACCCAGGAACTCCCCTTCCAGCACCTCGTGCCCACCTGGGACGCCCTGCGCCGCTTCACCGGTGAGGAGGAGGTGCCCGGCTACGACGCGGGCCTGGTCCCCGACTTCGAACTTCACGCCAGCCTCGTCCGTACCGCTCTCGCCGCGCTCGAAGAGGAAGAACAGGCCCGGTTCGCGGCCAAGACGGCCACCAGCCGCGCCGAGAAGGAAGAAGCCGAGCGCCAGCAGGCCAAGTACGCCGATCAGGCCGTCTCGGCCAAGTACAGGCTTCGATACCTCCGCCGCGACCTCCGCGAGGAGGGGGCCACCCCACCCCATCTGCCACCAGCACTGGGCGATGTCGATCCGCCCGAACCCGATACCGAGGCCACCCCGGAGGAACGCCTTTGAAGGGCTCCACCTACCGCCGCTGCTCCTGCCGCGACCCGAAGACCGGCAAGGAACTCGGCTCCTCCTGCCCGAAGCGCAGGAGCCGCAAGCACGGTTACTACTCCATACGCCAGGAGCTGCCGCCCCGCGAGGACGGCACCCGTCGCTCCTTCAGCCGCGCCGGCTACGAGTCCCTCAAGGACGCCCAGTCGGAACTCGACCACGTCCGCTCCCTGCTGGCCCTCGCGGACAAGGACGACCCCGACAGCCTCCAGCGCCTCGCCGCCATGCTGGCGGAGGTCGCGGCCGAGAAGGCCCCACTGCCGGCCATCGAGGAGACCCAACGCCGTCTGCGTGCGGGCCTGGCCCTCCGTGGCAGCCTCACCGTCGGCGAGTGGCTCGACCAGTGGTTCGCCGCGAAGAAGCGCCGCAAGACCACGCTGAACGGTTACGCCTCCCACATCCGCGTCCACCTGAAGCCGCGCATCGGCCACGTGCGCCTCGGCCGGCTCAACGTCGGCCACCTGGTGGAGATGTTCGACGCGATCGCCGACGAGAACGAGGTGATCGCGGCCGAGAACGAGGCCCGCCGCGAGCAGATCGCCCGCTGCAAGCCGAGCAAACCCGGGCGACCCGTAGGGGCCGAGCGAAAGCTGCTCGCGGCCGAGCGGGCCAAGCTGGCGGAGATGAAGCCGTTCCGAAAGATCACCGGCCCGGCCACCCGGCAGGCGATCCGCCGCACCCTGCGCGCGGCGCTGAATTCCGCGATCGCCCAACAGCTGATCATCTTCAACCCGGCCTCCTACGTCGAGCTGGAGTCCGGCAGGCGCCCCAAGCCCCTCCTCTGGACCGAGGAGCGGGTCCGACGCTGGCGCGAGACGGGCGAGATCCCCGGCGCGGTCATGGTCTGGACCCCGCAGCAGTTCGGCGCCTTCCTGGACGCCGCCGAGGGTGACCGGCTGTACGCGATCTTCCACCTGATGGGCACCCGCGGCCTCCGTCGCGGCGAGGCGGTCGGCCAGGACTGGCACGAGATCGATCTCGGCGCCGGCCTCATCACTCCGGCCAAGGAGATCGTGGTGGACGGCTGGGACCTCTACGAGTCCGAGCCGAAGACAGACGGCAGCGCGAACACGATCGCGCTCGACAGCATGAACATCGCCGTGCTGCGCGACCACAAGGCCCGCCAGGACAAGGAGCGTGCGGACTGGGGCGGCGCCTGGCAGGACACGGGCAAGGTCTTCACGAAGGAGGACGGCTCCTGGCTCCACCCCGAGACGGTGTCGGAGACCTTCCGCCGTATCCTCGCCACGACCGACCTGCCCCCCCATCACCCTGCGGGACCTGCGCCACGTGGCCGCGACGCTCACGCATGGAGGCGGCGGCGACATCCACACGGTGAAGGAGACCCTCCGGCATTCCACCATCACGCTGACCTCGGACACGTACACGAGCCTGCTCCCGGAGCTCGACCGCGAAATCGCTGAGAAGGCAGCGAAGCTGATCCCGCGGTCTCGTCCGGCAGCCGCCGAACCGTCCGCCCCGGCAGCGTTCGATCCGCAGGCCACCGGCACATCCGCCCAGGCATCACACGGGGATTGAAGTCCCGGCCCGAAAAGCAGCGACCGGGCGTGGAGCCGCGTCACTCACTCGGCCTGGGATCACCCCACTCCTCTTCCTCCTCCATGTAACGGATGCCCTCATGGGACAGTGAGACGGTGGCGGGCGTCTTGTGCGACGTCCACTCGACGGTGATCAGGCCCTCGTCGGCCAGGTAGGCGCAGGCTGCGGACAGGTCGTTGTCGGGCAGCCGGAGCGCCTCGCGCAGTGCCGCCCCGCTGACCTCAGGTCGGTTGCGTTCCATGGCTCCGTAGAGTTGCCGGAGGACGGCCTTGCGGTAGGTCTTGCGTTCACGGAGTGTCGTCATGGCTGGCGCT
The DNA here is from genome assembly GCF_053596375.1 of Streptomyces sp. NPDC001709. Classification (NCBI taxonomy): domain Bacteria; kingdom Bacillati; phylum Actinomycetota; class Actinomycetes; order Kitasatosporales; family Streptomycetaceae; genus Streptomyces; species Streptomyces sp. NPDC001709. The sequence goes on from NZ_JBSFGB010000011.1 coordinate 51,735, forward strand.
CTCAGGCTGGTATCCGAGGCTGCTGATGCCGACAGGCAGTCGGCCTTGCGGCCTCGCTCACAGCCTCCGCCGCCCGGGTGCCCCGCCGCGCAGCCCCTCATGCGGCTTCCCCTCGCTGTATGCGGGCGTCCCGGCGATTCCCGGCGACGCCGATGCTCGCGGTGATGGGGAGTAGCGTGGTCAGAAGCGAGGCGGATCCCGTGTTCGCACCGGATCCCGGACAGGTGGTCCTCCATGACCGGCTCCGACACATCCCCTGGTTCCAGGCACCTGCCGAGCGGTGTGCACCATGCCGTGCGGCCGGGGAGTGCACTGCTCCGGCTGGAGACGACGGCATCGCGCGAAGGCGTCCTCGACGGGGCGTGGTGGCCGCGGTCGCGCGACATCGGTGCCGAGCTGCCCGCGCTGCTGAGCGCCCTCACCGAGCACCTGGGCCCCCTGACCCGCGTCGGGCTGGATGCCACGGCCTGGGAGGGGCTGCCGACCCGGATCGTCGTCGGCGACCACGTAGTACACGTGGACTCCTTCCCGGTGGGTGACGACACGGTCCTGATCACCCGGGGCGACCGGGACCTCTTCTCGCTGCTGGTGGTCCCACCGGACACGCCGCCCGAGGCCGCCCGCGCGGCGATGGCACAGGCCGTCCTGGCCGGCAACGTCAGCGAGGCGGAGCAGATCCTCATCGACACGGGAAGCGGGCAGAGGCCGTCCGGCTGACCCCTGTCGTAGCCGGTGGTGCGGTCAGCCGCGCCACTCCACGAGGAGCAGCGTCGCGTCGTCCGTCGTGTGTCCGCCCCGCGCCCGCTTGAGGGTGTGCGACAGGGAGCGAGCGACCGCCCGGACTCCGCGGCCGGTTCTCTCCAGCCGGTTCACCCAGTCGATCAGCTGGTCCTCCCCAAACTGCTCTTCACCAACCGCGTGCTCCTCGATCAGCCCGTCGGTGAAGCAGAGGACGCGGTCTCCGCGCTCCAAGCCCAGCTCGGTGACCTCCGGCGCCGGCCCGCCCATGCCGACCGGGAGGGTCGTGGGGGCAACCAGCCGACGCGCGACGCGGTGATCGCGCACGAGTATCGGTGGCGGGTGTCCCGCATTGACCAAGTGCACCCGCCCCGTGGTCGTGTCCAGCCGCATCATCTGGGCGGTGACGAAATGGTCCGGGCCGAACTGGTGTGCCACGGCTGCGTCCATGGCGGCGTAGATCTCCGACAGGCCGGTGCCGAGGCGGCGGGCGTGACGGTAGGCGCCGATGGCCACGGTGGCCATAGTGGCCGCTCCCAGGCCGTGCCCCATCGCGTCGATCATGGCCACGTGGAGGATGTCACCGTTGAGCGCGTAGTCGAAGCTGTCCCCCGCCACGTCATAGGCGGGCTCCAGGATCCCGGCCACGGCGACCTGCGGCATGATCATGGCCAGGGGCGGCAGCAGGGACCACTGGATCTCGGCGGCGACGCTCATCGGCTCACCGCGGCGGGTGGAGGAGAACAGGTCGGAGTAGCCGTGCTTGGTCACCAGCAGGTCGGCAACCAGGCCGGAGAGCCTGGCCAGCAGCCGCCGGTCGTCGTCATCGACCCGGTCCAGCGTCACGGCCATGACGCCCACCTGGTCGCCGCCGTCCAGCAGCGGCAGGTGGACCCGTACGCCGTCGGCCTCGGGCACCTCGACGGGCTGGGCATCGAGAAAGCACCAGCCCGCGACGGAAGCGTCGATGTCCTGCGGATCCCCGCCCGTGAGGCCCTCACCGCGCAGAGGTACGAGCAGCAACTGGCCGTAGTCCTGGAGCAGCACCTGCGGATGGCGGCCGCCGAGCCGCTCCACCACGTCGGCGACCAGCGGTCCGATGAGGTGGGGCGGGAGCTCGTGCGCCCGGTCGAGAACCGCCCCCAGAAGCGCTTCCCCGAAGCTCTCGGAGCGGTCCGTGCCCGGTTCGGCCGTCATCAGCTCACCCACCGTGATCCACACGGACACCGGCGGCGGGGTCGACCGGCGAAAGGACTACCCGTCCCATCACTCCATCATGGGCCGTGCTGTTCCCCTGCGCCCTCCCGGCCGAAGCTGTCCTCGACATGTGCCAAGGTGCGCTGAGCCGACAGCGGATTCCACGGATCGGCGGCGGCGGTCAACAGGCGTTCGGCGGTTCCGGCCGGCTCGTCGGGCGGGACGACCAGCAGCTCCCAGCGCCCCAGGGTGCCGCAGTCCAGGGTGATGGCATGCTCCTCGGCGGTGGCGTCGCTCAGGACGACCTCGATCACGTGGTCCGGCGCCGACACGGTCAGTGGCGCGTCAGGCCAGGCCGCAGCGCCGACCGTGACGCGGGTGACCGTGCCAAGGCCGGGGTCGAGCGAGCCCACGAGCGCGGGCAGCTCCAGTTCCAGGGCGTCGCAACGCGGCCACCACGCTCCGTCCAGCGGGCCGTGGCTGGCCTCCGGCGTGAGCCTCAGCCGGGCAAGCGGCATCCTGTACGTGTGCGCGTCACTCGGCGGCCGGTCTCCTGCGGGCGGTGTGGGGGAGTCCATCGTGCGATCCCGTCCGGGCGGCCTGGAGCTGCCCTCGTTCGCCACTCGCCGGGAACGGCGCTGTCCTGATCATGCGCCCGACATGCTCTCGGTGTCTTCAAGGCTACGCCCGGCTTGGAACGGCGGCCCGAGGCGCAGGCAGCGAAGATCCGCTCTCCCGGAACAGGGTCAGCACGCAAGGAGCGCCCCGACCGAGCAGCCCGACCATCTCCCCGTGGTTCCGCCAGCCCCACGAGTCGTAGGCGGCTTGTCCGGCCCGGTCGGCAGGAATCAGCAAGGCCACTCCGAGCTCGGTGCGCTCATCGGCCAGCAGACGCTGTTGCAGACGGCGGCCGATGTCGCGGCGCTGTGGGTGCTGGTGCGCCACGACCTGAGTGAGGAGCAGGAACCGGGCACAGCCGGTGAGCCGTTGGACGCTCTCCTGCAACCCCTGCTCGGACCGGCTGACGGGACTCACCGGAAACCCGAAGACGCACCCCACCAACACCGTCGTCTCGGCCACCAGCAGCGCGAAGCCAGGCCGTCGGGCGCTGACGGCAAGCCGCCGCAGGAAGTCGTCCCGCATGAAGGGGCCGGCCACGGCCAGGTCGGCGATGTCCTCGCTCATCCCCTCCACCTGCCGGCGAGTCAGCCTGCGCAGGCGGATCCCGTCCTTGACGACCGGCGCACCGGCGCGGTCGCCGGACGTCTGCGTCCCGCCGGCCGACGGACCCGCCGCGGACGTGTCCAGCAGATCGCGGAGCAGGGGCGCGGAGCCGGTGAAGGCGAGGAGCCGGGTGATCTGCGCGCACGGATGGTGCAGGTGCAGGGAGGCGTGCACGCGGCCGGCATGCCGTGACGCCGTCAGGAAGACGTCCAGGCCCTTGGCGTCACAGGAGCCGACCGTGGTGAGATCGACGTCGATGGCGGTCATGCCGTCGCGCAGGCACTGCTCCAGCGCGGCCCGCAGCAGGGGCGCCGAGGCCGGCCAGATGTCGCCGACGAGCGTGACGAGGGCCCGCTCCCCCCGGTCACGCCGGTGGATGTCCAGGCGCTGCACGGCCATCACCCCGCCCTTCGGCAGCGAGACGCAACGACCAGGCAAGGGCGCGGAGTTGTTGTGATCGCGGCGGGCATGATGCCGACCCGTCTCCGCACCGCCGCTCGGACGGCCCGGGGTTCGTCTCTCGCCGAGGACGACCCGGCAGGACGGCCGGAGTGCGTGATGCCCTCGGTATCTCCACCGTACGCCGCCGGCCGACTCGACCCGCAGCACCGGACGGGCTCACCCGTAAGGCCCGTAAGGAGCGCACCGCCTGCCGAGGTTCATGGAGACATCCGGGGCAGACGGCCCACTCGTGGGGCACACTGCCGTACCTCACGCCCGCCGGGTATCCGCTGAGGGCGGTCTCACACAGAACCGCCGCAGGTGGCCGCGCTTCCCGCTCACGCATCGCTCACGCGGGAGCCCGGAAACGAAGCAGCGTCCGAGCCAGCTGACGCCGACCCGGACGCTGCGTAGCAGGTCAGGGGCCCATATCCCCCGCCTACCAGCCGTAGGCCCTGTGGGACTCGAACCCACAACCAATGGATTAAAAGTCCACTGCTCTGCCAATTGAGCTAAGGGCCCAGGCGATGTTGCCTGTCCGAGCATAGCCGGACGAGGCCGTGTCTCCGATCGGGTATTGGTGACCCGGCCGCGTCGGGAGGGGGGATGAGGCTCCGGATGGTCACTTTTCGACCAGGTTGGGGGTCGAAGTCCGCTCCCCGGTGAGGAACCAGTGGCGGGCCGAGGCCAGCCACCAGGTCGCCGCGAAGCCGAGGACGACCAGGACGGCGACGGGGGCGTAGTTGAAGGTCTTCCAGGTCACCGGGGAGACCTGCGGGAGCATGAAGAGGATCGTGATCACGACCACCCAGGCCACCGAGACGACGCCGATCGGGACCGACCAGCGGCCCAGGTGCCACGGCCCGCGTTCGAAGGCGGTGCCCCTGCGGACCCGCAGGAGGGTCGGGATGACGTATGCGATGTAGAGGCCGATGACGGCGATCGAGGTCACCGCCGCGTACGCGGTCGAGTTGATCAGGTAGGGCAGGCCGAGCACGAGGGCGCTCAGGGCGGCCAGCCAGACCGCCGCCACGGGGGTGCGGGTGCGCGGGCTGACCGTGTGCCAGACGCGGGAGAAGGGCAGCGCGCCGTCGCGTGAAAAGGCGTAGATCATGCGGCTGTTGGCCGTCACCGACGCCATGCCGCAGAAGAGCTGCGCGCCGATCACCACCAGCAACAGCAGCTTGCCGGTGGTCGCTCCCAGCGCGTCCAGGAGGATCTGCGCCGGGGGCGCGCCCGTCGGGGACGCGAGTTCCTTGTCGTACGACTGGATCGCGAAGGTGAAGCCGAGCAGGAGCACGAAGCCGGCGATCCAGGACGTCCAGATCGAGCGCACGATGCCCTTCGGGCCCGCCGTGGACGCGTCGTGGGTCTCCTCCGTCATGTGGGCGGAGGCGTCGTAGCCGGTGAAGGTGTACTGGGCCATCAGGAGGCCGAGGAGGACCACGTACGGGCCGCTGCCCCAGCCCGTCCCGTTCACGAACTTCGTGAACACGAACGTCGCCGACTGGTGGTGGTCGGGGACGAGGGCGAGCGCGCCGACGATCACCGCCACGCCCAGGACGTGCCACCACACGCTCACGCTGTTCAGGAACGCGACGATCCGGACGCCGAAGGTGTTCAGCAGGCCGTGGAGGATCAGGATCGCCGCGAACAGCGCCACCGTGCGGCCGGGCGTCACCTCGAAGCCGAACTGGAGGTTCAGGTACGCGCCCAGGAAGGAGGCCGCGCCGAAGTCGATGCCGGCGGTCACCGCGACCTGGCCCAGTACGTTGAACCAGCCGGTGAACCAGGCCCAGGCCGCCGCCGAGCGGGCCGGTGCGAGGCGGTGCGCCCAGAAGTACAGGCCCGCGGAGGTGGGGTAGGCCGAGCAGATCTCGGCCATCGACAGGCCGACGAACAGCGTCATCAGGCCCACCGCCACCCAGCCCCAGGTGATCACCGCGGGGCCGCCGGTGATCATGCCGAAGAGGTACAGGGTGAGGCAGCCGGACAGCACCGAGATGATCGTGAAGGAGACGGCGTAGTTCGAGAACGCCGACATCCGGCGGGCCAGGACCTGGGTGTAACCGAGCTGGGCCAGCCGTTCCTCGTCCGACAGCCCACTGACTCTCGCGTCATCTGTCATGCCCCCAGCAATTCCCTCGCCGGGGTCGTGACATGCGTCACAAGGTGGCCAAAAAACAGCGCAAGGGCCCGTACGAAGATTTCGTACGGGCCCTTGTCAGGAGCGCTCGGCGTCAGCCGTTGCGCTTCCAGCGCGGCTTGTCCTCGCGGCGGCCGAAGGAGCCGTTGCCGCGGTGGTCGTCACGGCGGCCGTAGGGACGCTCGTGGCCACCCGCGCGGAAGCCCGGGCGGTCGTCGCGGCGGTCGCGGTTGAAGGGACGGTCGCTGCCCCGGTGGCCGCCGCGCTCGTCCCGGCGGAAGCCGCCGCGGTCGTCACGGCGCTCGAAGCCACGGCCACCACGGTCGCCGCGGTCGTTGCGGTCGTTGCGCTCGTTGCGCTCGTTGCGGTCACGGTCGAACGGACGGCGGTCGTCACGGCGGTCGTCACGGCGCTCGAAACCACGGGCACCACGGTCGTCACGGCGCTCGAAACCACGGCCACCACGGTCGTTGCGGTCACGGTCGAACGGACGGCGGTCGTCACGGCGGTCGTCACGGCGCTCGAAGCCACGGCCACCGCGGTCGTCGCGGCGCTCGAAGCCACCCCGCTCCTCACGGCGGTCGAAGCCACGGGCACCACGGTCGTCACGGCGCTCGAAACCACGGCCGCCGCGGTCGTCACGGCGCTCGAAGCCGCGCTCGCCACGGTCACGGTCGAAACCACGCTCGCCACGGTCACGGTCGAAGCCGCGCCGCTCCCGGCGCTCGTACGGAGCCGGAGCCGTCGGGCGCTCCTCGCGCTCGGTCTCCCGCTCCACCGACTCCTCGGCAGCGGTCGCGAGTTCCTCCGACGCCGTCGCCTGCGCCTCGGCCACCGCGGCCTCCGGGTCCTCGCCGCGCTCGCGGGCGACCCGGGCGACCAGCCGGTCGGCCTCCTCGCGCAGCTCGGTCGCGCGGCGCTGGGCGCGCTCCAGCTGCTTGGTGAGCTGGGCGACCTCCCGCTCGGCCTGCTGGGCGGCGTTGCCGGCGGACTCGGCCTGGACCTCGGTCATGGAGCGGGCGCCGGTGATCTCGGCGACCTCCGGGTCGAAGGCGGCGCCGCCCTGGATGATGTGGCGGGCCGCGTCGACGCCGGCGTCCTCCATCAGGCGGAAGATCTGGCGCCGCTGGTGCGGGAGGGACAGGGACACGACCGTGCCCGTGCGGCCCGCGCGAGCGGTGCGGCCCGCGCGGTGCAGGTAGTCCTTGTGGTCGCCGGCCGGGTCCACGTTCAGGACCAGGTCGATGCCGTCGACGTGGATACCGCGGGCGGCGACGTCGGTCGCGACCAGGACGTTGACGTAACCGTCCTTGAAGTCGGCCAGCGTGCGGGTGCGGGCGCCCTGGGTCATGCCGCCGTGCAGCGCGTCGGCCTTCACGCCGGACTCGCGCAGCTGCTCGGCGACGCGGTCGGCGCCCAGCTGGGTGCGGACGAAGATGATCGTGCGGCCCTTGCGGGAGGCGATCGCGGCGGTGACCGGCGCCTTGTCCTTGGGCTTCACGATGAGGATGTGGTGGGACATCGTCGTGACGGCGCCCTGGGCCGCGTCCACCTCGTGGGAGACGGGGCTGTTCAGGTACCGGTCGACGAGGGTCTGGATCTCGTTCTCCATCGTGGCGGAGAACAGCATGCGCTGGCCGCCCGCCGGGACCTGGTCGAGCAGCTCGGTGACCTCGGGCAGGAAGCCCAGGTCGGACATCTGGTCGGCCTCGTCCAGGACGGCGATCTGCACGTCCTCCAGGGAGCAGGCGCCGCGGTTGATGATGTCGCGCAGGCGGCCGGGCGTGGCGACGAGGATGTCGACGCCGCGCTCCAGGGCGTAGATCTGGTTGCCCATGGAGGTACCGCCGCAGACGACCTTCATCTTCAGGCCGAGGACGTCGCCGTACGGCTGGAGGGCGTCGGCGACCTGCATGGCCAGCTCGCGGGTCGGGGTGAGGATGACGGCGCGGGGCTTGTGCTTCTGCGTGCGGCCGCCGGCCAGCTGGGCCAGGGTCGGCAGACCGAAGGAGAGGGTCTTGCCGGAGCCGGTGCGGCCACGGCCGAGGATGTCCTTGCCGGCCAGGGCGTCCGGGATGGTCGCGGCCTGGATCGGGAAGGGGGTCGTCACGCCGTTCTGTGCGAGCTTGCGCACGATGCCCTCGGGGAGGCCGAGGTCGGCGAAGGTGATCTGGGGGGACTGGGGGGTGGTGTCAGCGGCCTCGGGGGCCTCAGTCGTCACGTCGGCGAGTTCCTTGTCGAGCCGGTCGATCTCGTTGAGATCGTTGAACTCGTTTTCGGACACGACGAACTGGTCAGTGCTGGACACGGACATGCGAATGCGAAACCTTCCGGAGTCTCTTCGGCACGCGCCCGTCAACTCCGTGATTCGCTCACGACCGCCTCAATGCGGTCCGCCACGGCAAAGGAGAGTACGCGCCACACGGCGCGCTCTGCGGTGGCGCCGGGCAAATGGGATCAAACGATCTACCACCATACGCACTCACCACCCCTGAAGGCAAACCGAGCCCTCGCGGCAGGCACATCGCACCTCATCACCGCAGGTCAGCTCCGGCCCGGCAGATCAGGCCGGCATCCCGGCCGTCGGCGCCGGCTCGCGCTGGACGAGCTGCGGTCCCGTCTCCTCGTGCGCCGAGGAGGACGGCTCGGCCGACGGGGGTTCGGAGGTCGCCGGGGGCGGGGTGGAGGCCGGTGGCTCGGGCGGGGCGGAGGTGACCGGCGGGGTCGGCGGGGGCTCGGTCGGCGCCGGGTCCCCGGGCTTGACGGTCCTGCCGGGCTTGCCGGGCTTCGCCGGGGCCGCGGGCGCGCTGTCCTCGCCGGACGGGGTGGCCGACGCGGAGGGCGACTCCTCTCCCGGCTTCGCCTTGCGGCCGTGCTCGCGCTTGCCGCCGTCCGCCCTGCCGTCGTGCCCGCCGAGGCCTCCGGCGCCGCGGAACGGGCCGCCGTCGGGCGCCTCGCCGCCGCGCTGCCCCGCCGAGTGCGAGGGCCTGGCCGGGCCCGCGTCGTCACCCACGTTCACACAGCCGGCGGCAGCGGCGAGGGCCAGCACCGTGACGGTGAGCCGGACGGGTACGGACAAGGGGCGCACGGCGGCCACCTCCGGAGGCAAGGAAAGAAGTCAACCTCCCCAACTCCCGCCGCCCACAAGAAGACACGCGCCCCACCACCATCACCGCCCACCCCCGCCGCAGGCACGGCCCCCGCCCGACCACATACGCCCACGCTCAGCCCCGCCCCGATCGCCGCCCAGCCGCCCCCACATCCCGGCCCAGCCGCACGCACGGGCCCGCCCAACCAACACCCGCACACGGCCCATCGGCCCCGCATCGCCATTCCGCGGCACACACGAGCCCCGCCCAGCCGACACCGCATCGCCATCGAGCCGCACGCACGGGCTCCGCCCAGCCATACGCACCCGCCACTCAGCCACACGAGCACCCCCGGACCGGCCGCCCGGGCACCCCCACCCATCCACCCGCATCAGCGCTCGCCGCTAGACGCTCGTCGCCCCCTCGCCCCCCGCTCACCCATACCCGAGTCCGTGCAACCGCGCGTCGTCGATGCCGAAGTGGTGGGCGATTTCGTGCACCACGGTCACCTCGGTCTCCGCGACGACGTCCTCACGGTTGTCGCACATCCGCAGCGTCGGCCCGCGGTAGATGGTGATCCGGTCCGGCAGCACTCCCGCGTACCACTCGCCCCGGTCGGTCAGCGGCATGCCCTCGTACAGGCCCAGCAGCTCGGGGTCGTCGGCGGGTGGTTCGTCCTCCACGAACACCGCCACGTTGTCCATGAGCCGCGTCAGCTCCGGCGGGATCCGGTCGAGCGCCTCGGCGACCAGCTCCTCGAACTCCTCGCGCGTCATCTCCAGCACACGGCCATTGTCCGGCACGCGGGCCCGTACAAGAGCGGACGAGAGCGGCGCGGCACCGCATATCCGCCCCACTGCACGGGCATACGGCACCAATGGTCCGCGTCCCCGTCGCAGCCCTCCGCCGCTTGACGAAGCGCCCCGGCACCACGCCGAACCGCATGCGCGCCGCCCGCCGAGGCATCCGCCCGTTGCCCGCCCCCGAAACGACCACCCCGGAACTCGCCGCCCGGCCCCGCCCCTGGCTGCGTGCCCTCGGTCTCACGGCCGTCGTCCTGGTCGGCGCCTGGCTGGGCCTGCTGATCGTCGGAAACGTACGGGCCCCGGTCGGGCCCATGAACACGACGATGGCGCTGCGCCCGTCCCTCACCGGCGGCACGAAGATCAACATCTCGCCGCTGGGCGCGCTCACCCTGGACAGCCATGTGGCCCCCGTCCGCCTGGACGTGAACGTCGACCAGCTCGACCCGCTCCGCTCCCAGGCCCTGGTCGACCACCCCGAGCGGATCTCCGGCCTCCAGGACGAGGTCGCCAGGGACGTCGAGCACGGCACGCTGGACCTGGCCGTGCGCTCCTGTGTCGCCGTGGTCGCCGGAGCCACCACCCTCGGCCTCGCCGTCTACCGCCGCCCCCGCCGGGCCCTGGCCGCCGGCGGCCTCGCCCTCGCACTGCTGGCGGCGTCCGGGGCGAGCGCGTACGCCACCTGGAACCCGAGGTCGGTCCTGGAGCCGAAGTTCTCCGGCCTGCTCAGCTCCGCGCCGGCGGTGGTCGGCAACGCGCGCAGCATCGTCACCGACTTCGACGTCTACCAGAAGGAGCTGGCCCGTCTGGTGACCAATGTGACGAAGCTCTACGACGTCACCTCCACGCTCCCGGCCTACCAGCCGGACCCCTCCACCATCCGGGTCCTGCACGTGTCGGACATCCACCTCAACCCGGCGAGCTGGAAGATCATCGCCTCGCTGGTGGAGCAGTACAAGGTGAACGTGATCGTCGACTCCGGCGACACCATGGACCACGGCACGTCCGCGGAGAACGGCTTCCTGGACCCGATCCGGGACCTGGGAGCGCCGTACGTCTGGGTGCGCGGCAACCACGACTCCCGGGCCACCCAGCGCTATCTGGAGCGCATGAAGAACGTGCACGTCCTGGACGACGGCCGGGCGCAGACGATCGCGGGCCTGCGCTTCGCGGGCATCGGCGACCCGCAGTTCACCCCCGACCGCTCGGTGGCGCCCGGCGGAGACGCGGCCGAGCGGCTGGCGGGCGACCGGCTGGCCAGCGCCCTGCGGGACCAGCGGACGGCCCGCACGCCGGTCGACGTCGCGGTCGCCCACGAGCCGGTCGCGGCCCGCGAGACGGACGGCGAGGTGCCGCTGGTGCTGTGCGGCCACCTGCACCACGAAGGGGACGAGAAGCTGCCGTACGGCACCCGGCTGCGCATGGAGGGCTCCACGGGCGGAAGCGGGCTGCGGGCGGTGGAGCGGCAGTACCCCGCCCCGATCGAGGCGTCGATCCTCTACTTCGACCGCGGCAGCCACCGCCTCCAGGCCTGGGACGCGATCAAACTGGGCGGGCTGGGCGAGACGACAGCCGAGGTCAGCCGCCATCTGGCGGACGAGAACCGGTCGAAGAGGACGCCTTCCCCCGGCACCTCGTCCACCCCCTCCCACACCCCTTCGGCCCCCTCGCCGTAAACCGTTTTGGCGATACTCCCCGCCATCCCATATGCTTCTCACGTCCCCGACGCGCTGAGAAGCGCCCAGGCGGGCCGATAGCCCTCATCGTCTAGCGGCCTAGGACGCCGCCCTTTCAAGGCGGTAGCACGGGTTCGAATCCCGTTGGGGGCACGCAATACCGTGTGCGACACTGTTGCACGCACGCTTGGTCCTGTGGAGCAGTTTGGAGTGCTCGCCACCCTGTCAAGGTGGAGGCCGCGGGTTCAAATCCCGTCAGGACCGCTGAGGTTTCACGTGAAACCTCGTGGCTGGGTAGCTCAGTTGGTACGAGCGTCCGCCTGAAAAGCGGAAGGTCGCCGGTTCGACCCCGGCCCCAGCCACAGCCAGAAGGCCCCGTTCAGCGAACGGGGCCTTCGTCGTACGGGAACTGGTCCGCGCCGGTCTGTAGGGGGCATCCGTGGCAGACGACTTCCGGGGATTCGACATCGCTCGGCGTGGTTACGACCGCGCCCAGGTGGACGCCTATCTGGCCGGCCTGGGCGTGGGTTCGGCAGCCGACACGCCGCCCGAATTCGACATCGTCCGGCGCGGGTACGACCGCACGCAGGTGGATGCGCGGATCGTCGAGCTGCGAGGTGGGGGACGATGAGCCAGGGCGAGGCCAGAGTGACGCACGACACCGAGCTCGAGAAGGACTGGGCCCGGTACGGGCTGCTCGCGGTCATCATCAGCAATATCGCGATCGCCAGCGTCGCGATCTTCGGCGTCTGGCAGCTCAACGGGGACAAGGCGGTGATCGTCGGCATCCTCACCGCCGCGTTCACCGCGGTCAGCGGCATGACGACCGCCTATCTGGGCATCAAGGCCGTCTCCAACACCGCCCGGTCGATCGCCCTCGGCAAAGGCGCCCAGCCCCGACAGCACGACACCACACCGGCCACACCGGCCCCGGCCGCGCCCGCGCCCGCGCCCGCGCAGCGCACTCCCTAGGTCGCCGGTCAAATCGTTCGCGTGTTTTTCGGGCGGGGTGAGATCCTGGATCGCGTATGTCTACGCATCCCGCCCCCGCCCTCGGCCCCCTCGCCCCCCGTCTGACCGAGCTGTCGCTGCGCGACGCGCACCGGATCGGTCGGCGGCTCGAGGGCGCGCGCAAGATCCGTAAGCCGGAGGCCCGCGCCGCCGTCCTCGCCGAGATCGAGGGCGAGATCGGCAAGGCCGAGGCACGGATCGGTGAGCGGCGTGCCCTCGTGCCCGCCGTCACGTACCCCGAGCAGCTGCCGGTCAGCCAGAAGAAGGACGTGATCGCGGCGGCCATCCGCGATCACCAGGTCGTCATCGTCGCCGGTGAGACCGGTTCCGGCAAGACCACGCAGATCCCGAAGATCTGTCTGGAGCTGGGGCGCGGCGTGCGCGGCATGATCGGGCACACACAGCCCCGGCGCATCGCCGCCCGGACCGTCGCGGAGCGGGTGGCGGAGGAGCTGAGGACGCCGCTCGGTGAATCCGTCGGCTGGAAGGTCCGCTTCACCGACCAGGTGAACCCGGACGCCACGTTCATCAAGCTGATGACGGACGGCATCCTGCTCGCCGAGATCCAGACCGACCGCGAGCTGCGCGCCTACGACACGATCATCATCGACGAGGCCCACGAGCGGTCCCTGAACATCGACTTCCTGCTCGGTTACCTCGCCCAGCTGCTGCCGAAGCGGCCGGACCTCAAGGTCGTCATCACCTCCGCGACCATCGACCCCGAGCGGTTCTCCCGGCACTTCGGCGACGCCCCGATCATCGAGGTCAGCGGGCGGACGTACCCCGTCGAGGTCCGCTACCGGCCGCTGCTGGAGGAGTACACCGAGGACGCTGCGGACGCCGACCGGGACCAGATCACCGCCATCATCGACGCCGTCGAGGAACTCCAGAAGGAGGGTCCGGGCGACATCCTCGTCTTCCTCTCCGGCGAGCGGGAGATCCGGGACACGGCGGACGCGCTGGAGAAGAAGAAGTACAGATTCACCGAGGTTCTGCCCCTCTACGCCCGGCTCTCGCACGCCGAGCAGCACCGGGTCTTCCAGCCGCACACCGGGCGCAGGATCGTTCTGGCCACCAACGTCGCCGAGACGTCCCTCACCGTCCCCGGGATCAAGTACGTCATCGACCCCGGCTTCGCCCGGATCAGCCGCTACAGCCACCGCACCAAGGTCCAGCGGCTGCCCATCGAGCCGATCTCCCAGGCCAGCGCCAACCAGCGCAAGGGCCGCTGCGGTCGGACGAGCGACGGCATCTGCATCCGGCTGTACAGCGAGGACGACTTCGTCACGCGGCCGGAGTTCACGGACGCCGAGATCCTGCGCACGAACCTGGCCTCCGTCATCCTCCAGATGACCGCCGCCGGCCTCGGCGACATCGAGAAGTTCCCCTTCATCGACCCGCCGGACCACCGCAACATCCGCGACGGCGTCCAGCTGCTCCAGGAGCTGCACGCGCTGGACCCCGCCCAGAAGGACCCGCGCAAGCGGCTCACCGACACCGGCCGCAAGCTGGCCCAGCTGCCGGTCGACCCGCGCCTGGCCCGGATGGTCCTGGAGGCCGAGCGGAACGGCTGTGTCCGCGAGGTCATGGTCATCGCCGCCGCGCTGTCCATCCAGGACCCGCGCGAGCGCCCGGCCGACAAGCAGGCCCAGGCCGACCAGCAGCACGCCCGCTTCAAGGACGAGACCAGCGACTTCCTCGCCTACCTCAACCTGTGGCGGTACATCCGCGAGCAGCAGAAGGAGCGGGGCTCCAGCTCCTTCCGCCGGATGTGCAAGCAGGAGTACCTGAACTTCCTGCGCATCCGCGAATGGCAGGACATCTACATCCAGCTGCGCACGGTCGCCAAGCAGATGGGCATCCACCTCAACGAGGAGGACGCGGCCGACGACCGCGTCCACATCTCGCTCCTCGCCGGCCTGCTCTCCCACATCGGGATGAAGGACGTGAAGGACGGCAACAAGAACGAGTACCTGGGCGCCCGCAGCGCCAAGTTCGCGATCTTCCCGGGCTCGGCGCTGTTCAAGAAGCAGCCGAAGTTCATGATGTCGGCCGAGCTGGTGGAAACCTCCAGGCTCTGGGCCCGGGTCAACGCGAAGATCGAGCCGGACTGGGTGGAACCGCTCGCCGGACACCTCCTGAAGCGGACGTACAGCGAACCGCACTGGGAGAAGGACCAGGCGGCCGTGATGGCGTACGAGAAGGTCACGCTGTACGGCGTCCCGATCGTCGCCCAGCGCAAGGTGAACTACGGCCGGATCGACCCGGAGACGAGCCGCGAACTTTTCATCCGCAACGCCTTGGTCGAGGGCGACTGGCGCACGCACCACAAGTTCTTCGCCGACAACCGCAAGCTGCTGAGCGAGGTCGAGGAACTCGAGCACCGCGCCCGGCGCCGGGACATCGTCGTCGACGACGAGACGCTCTTCGACTTCTACGACCAGCGGGTGCCCGAACACATCGTGTCGGGCGCCCACTTCGACTCCTGGTGGAAGCGGAAGCGGCAGGAGCAGCCGGACTTCCTGGACTTCGAGCGGGAGATGCTCATCCGGGAGTCGGCGGAGGCGGTCACCAAGGCCGACTATCCGGACTCCTGGCGGCAGGGCCAGCTGAAGTTCCGGGTGACGTACCAGTTCGAGCCGGGCGCGGACGCCGACGGCGTCACGGTCCACATCCCGCTCCAGGTCCTCAACCAGGTCACGGACGAGGGCTTCGACTGGCAGATCCCGGGCCTGCGCGAGGAGGTCGTGACGGAGCTGATCCGCTCACTCCCCAAGCCCATCCGCCGTCACTACGTACCGGCGCCGAACTACGCGAAGGCCTTCCTGGAGAAGGCGGTCCCGCTGCAGGAGCCGCTGACGGTGACGATGGCCCGCGAGCTCAAGCGCGCGGTCGGCGTGCCCTTCGAGGCCGACGACTTCGACTGGTCCAAGATCCCCGACCACCTCAAGATCACCTTCCGCATCGTCGACGAGCGGCGCCGGAAGCTGGCCGAGGACAAGGACCTGGAGGCACTGAAGCTCCAGCTGAAGCCGAAGGCGCGCAAGGCCCTGTCCCAGGCGGCCGCGGCGACCGCCTCCCGCGAGGGCGGCGAGTCCCTGGAGCGCAAGGGCCTGACCGACTGGACGATCGGCACGCTGACCCGTGTCTTCGAGACCCGCCGGGCCGGCCAGCCGGTCAAGGCGTACCCCGCGCTGGTGGACGACGGCGACACGGTCTCGGTCCGCCTCTTCGACACGGAGGCCGAGCAGGCGGAGGCCATGTGGAAGGGCACCCGGCGGCTGATCCTGCGCAACATCCCGGTGAACCCGGCGAAGTTCGCGTCCGAGAAGCTGACGAACGCCCAGAAGCTCGCCCTCTCCGCCAACCCGCACGGCTCGATCCAGGCCCTGTTCGACGACTGCGCGATGGCGGCGGCGGACAAGCTGATCGCGGACTTCGGCGGGCCGGTGTGGGACGAGGAGTCGTACCGGAAGCTGTACGACAAGGTGCGCGCGGAGATCGTCGACACGACGGTCCGCACGGTCACCCAGGTCCAGCAGGTCCTCGCGGCCTGGCAGGCCTGTGAGCGCCGGCTGAAGGCCGTGGGCAGCCCCACGCTGCTGGCGAACCTGACGGACGTGCGCAAGCAGCTGGACGCCCTCGTGAAGCCCGGCTTCGTGACCTGGGCGGGCATACGCCGCCTGCCCGACCTGATGCGCTACCTGGTGGCCGCGGACCGGCGCCTGCAGCAGATGCCGACGAACGTCCAGCGGGACACCACGCGCATGGAGAAGGTCCACGAGATGCAGGACGAGTACGCCTGGCTCCTGGAGCAGCTCCCGAAGGGCCGCCCGGTGCCCTCCTCCGTCCTGGACATCCGCTGGATGATCGAGGAGCTGAGGGTCAGCTATTTCGCCCACGCCCTCGGCACCGCGTACCCCGTCTCCGACAAGCGGATCGTGAAGGCGATCGACGCGGCCGTCCCGTAACCGACCGTGTACAGGGGGTGAGTTCGACCAGGCGGCCCCACCTCCTGTACAGTCTCTTCTCGCAGCGCAACGCAGCAAGCCAAGCGCCGCGAAACCTGGTCCTGTGGAGCAGTTTGGAGTGCTCGCCACCCTGTCAAGGTGGAGGCCGCGGGTTCAAATCCCGTCAGGACCGCAGTGAAGAAAGGCCCCGCATCCGGCAACGGAGCGGGGCCTTTCCGCATGCCACCACACGCCATCACACCAACCATCACCCGGCCACCCCGCCAAGCAGGCCAGAGGCCGCGCCCGCGGCGGAGCCGCAATCAGACACAGCAAATCCCGTCAGGACCGCAGCAAAGAAGGGCCCCGCATCCGGCAACGGAGCGGGGCCTTTCCGCATGCCACCACACGCCATCACACCAACGATCGCCCGGCCACATCCCGTCAGGCTCTCCGCGCCGGCTCGCACATTCAGCCCGTCCGGCGTTTGAGGACAAGGCCCCTTCAGGGCCGTAGCGGGGGATCTGGGGGCGGCAGCCCCCAGGGGTGGCCCCAGCCGACCTCAGCGGCTCGGTACGGGCGCCCGACGAACCCGGCTGAACCGGCGGAGCCCCCCGCGCCCTTGACGACGTCACATTCCATCGGTACCCAGAAGACAGGGCCCGTTCCCCCCTGTGCGGTCCGCGGAGGTGGCGTATGGCGGCATCGGCCAGGCACGAGACGCGAGCGCTGCTCCGGGCCCATCTGGCGGCCGCCTCGTCCTACCGGCATCTCACCCGCCACTGCCCCGTCTGCCACCACCTCCTCCGGCTGGCGATGGACGCCGGTCCGGGGGTCCCCGAAGCGAGCGACGAGGAAGCCGAGGACGAAAGTCCCCGCAGCGCGTGACCAACGCCGGCCCCAACAGCCCACCAGGCGTGGGACGCTGGAACAGGTCCCTCCACTAGCGCACACATGCCGTCGTCAACAACCGCCGGGGCGTGTGACGGGAGTCACCGCATGAGTTTTTGAAAGTGGGGATCTTACCCCTGCCCTACAACTGGTCAATTTAATATGTGCAATTGCACCTCGGTCAGGGGGCATGCACAGCCGTTCCGACAGCCCTGCCCAGACTCCGACAAGGCCGCTCACAAGTGGGGCACCCCCGCTCCGACCAGCGCACAAAAAAGATCGCGCTGGACCCGGCGGAGTCCAGCGCGATCTACGACGCACCCTGTGTCGCTGCCTACAACGTTCTCTTCGGCTTGGGCGTGGGCCCTGTTGGGGCAGGTCCCGCGTCGCTTGGAGCTAGGGTTCGGGCGCCTCGGCGGGTTGGGGGACCAGCCGTTTTGCCCGGTTATGCAGTTGTTCAGGCCTCGCTGCGCTGCTGCGGGATGCCCGCCAGCAGGGCGCGGACCTCAGCCTCGCGGTAGCGGCGGTGCCCGCCGAGCGTGCGAATGGACGTGAGCTTGCCGGCCTTCGCCCACCGCGTGACCGTCTTCGGGTCCACGCGGAACATCGTGGCGACCTCAGCCGGGGTCAGCAGCGGCTCGGCATCAGGGGTGCGAGCGGTCATGAGCGGCCTCCTCGGGAGAACCGAACCTTCTCGGTTCTTTCCTCTAAATTCTGCACCTTGACCCACGTTGCCCGAAATGGCGGACGCGGGCCGAGTCGGTTATAGGACGAACGGCTTGTCCTCGGCACTACAACTACACCATCTGTCCAGCCACGTCGGCCAAACCGATGGAATTGCCCTCCCAGGTGTTCATCAGCGACGGAAGCCGATGGACCATGCCATAGCGGACAGTCACGCCACTGTGACGATCAGTCACAGGACGATCAGGAGCCACGAGACCCCCCAAAGCGCGCAATGCCGAGATTCCGCCCGCAGTGGAGCATAGTTGGACGGAAGGAGTCCTCCCCGGACTCCTTGTCCTATTTTGGCATGAGGGGCGGCAAGAGGCGCAAGGGCCGCGTAAGTGCCGTCCATCACCCTTGAGGCAAAAGTCCAGATCGGGACCAACGTCCCGGCACAGGGTCAAGTGGCCTAGACCGTACGTCGTTCGGCGCGTTTCGGGCCGTGACGTACGTCACTCTTCCGGCGTCTGTGGAACTTCAGTTCGCCGAGCGCCGGTCCCGTACCGCCCGCCACCGCTCCACGAGCCGCACATAGGCCTCTCCGGCCGCCGCCCCGTCGCCCCGGCGCAGCGCCTCGATCCCGTCGGCCACGTCCGCCGCCGAGTGATCGCCCTCCAGCTCGCCGGCCGGCAGCACATGCACCAGGCCGCCGTAGTCCAGCTCCACCAGCGAGCGCGGGTGGAACTCCTCCAGCCAGCGGCCGACGTCCATCAGGCCGTCGATCAGCGGGCCCTCCTCGACGGCGTCCTTCAGCGCGCGCAGGCCCCGCGCCACCCGCCGCCGGGCCTGCACCATGGGCGTGCGGTAGCGCAGCAGCGGCGGCACCTCCGCGGTGCCCTTGTCGTAGCGTCGCTCCTCGTCGGAGACCAGCACGAACCAGTTCAGCGGCACCTGCCAGGTCGCCGTGCGGATCCACGGGCGGGCGTCGGGGTTGCGGGCCAGCCAGCGCTCGTAGTCCTGGGCGGCCTGGCGCCGTACGACCTCGGGCAGCACCGCGTCCAGGACCGCCGCCGGGAGCTCCTCGGCGAGCTCGGTGAGCGCCTGCCAGCCGCGCAGCCGGGTCCGCCAGGGGCACACGCAGACCACGCCGTCGACCTCCAGCACGAAGGCGTCGCCGCTCTCGTGCACCGGCACCGCGATCGGCGGGGTGGGCAGCAAGTCGGCGAGAGAGCGGCGCAGTTCGTCCTGGTACGAGGGGCGGTCGGGGCGGCGGGCGTAGCGCGCCCAGTGGCTGCGCTCCGGCTCCGGGAAGGCACCCAGCGGCTCGTACACGCGCAGGTACGCGGCATAGGGGACGACCACGGAGGACACCTTCGGCACGCCTGCTCCCTCCCCATCGGGCCCGGCTCGAAACACTGCAAATCGTGCCACGGTCATGCGTGCGCGAACGCCCCGCAAGGGTGATCCTGAA
Organism: Streptomyces sp. NPDC001709; assembly: GCF_053596375.1. Classification (NCBI taxonomy): domain Bacteria; kingdom Bacillati; phylum Actinomycetota; class Actinomycetes; order Kitasatosporales; family Streptomycetaceae; genus Streptomyces; species Streptomyces sp. NPDC001709. Next base: position 71,038 of record NZ_JBSFGB010000011.1, read on the forward strand.
CACTGCACGGATGGTGGTCGCGGCAAGGCTCTACGCTCATGCCACGACCCCGCCACCCGTACGGGGTTCAACCCCACTCGCCGCTCTTTACACAGGAGTCACCACAGTGACCGACGTAACCGGCGCACCTGCTGATGTCCTGCACACCCTGTTCCACTCGGACCAGGGAGGCCATGAACAGGTCGTGCTCTGCCAGGACCGCGCCAGCGGCCTCAAGGCCGTGATCGCCATCCACTCCACCGCCCTGGGCCCCGCCCTCGGCGGCACGCGCTTCTACCCGTACGCGACCGAGGCCGAGGCCGTTGCCGACGCCCTCAACCTCGCGCGCGGGATGTCGTACAAGAACGCCATGGCCGGGCTCGACCACGGCGGCGGCAAGGCCGTGATCATCGGCGACCCGGAGCGCGACAAGACCGAGGAACTGCTCCTCGCCTACGGCCGTATGGTCGCCTCGCTCGGCGGGCGCTACGTGACCGCCTGCGACGTCGGCACCTACGTCGCCGACATGGACGTCGTGGCCCGCGAGTGCCGCTGGACCACCGGCCGCTCCCCCGAGAACGGCGGCGCCGGCGACTCCTCCGTGCTCACCGCCTTCGGCGTCTACCAGGGCATGCGCGCCTCCGCCCAGCACCTGTGGGGCGACCCCTCGCTGCGCGGCCGCAAGGTCGGCATCGCCGGTGTCGGCAAGGTCGGCCACCACCTGGTGAAGCACCTGCGCGACGAGGGCGCCGAGGTCGTCGTCACGGACGTGCGCACGGACGCCGTGCAGCGGATCCTCGAGCAGTACCCCGTGGGCGTGACCGCGGTCGCCGACACCGAGGCGCTGATCCGCGTCGAGGGCCTGGACATCTACGCCCCCTGCGCGCTCGGCGGCGCCCTGAACGACGCCAGCGTGCCGGTGCTCACCGCCAAGGTGGTGTGCGGCGCGGCCAACAACCAGCTCGCGCACCCGGGGGTGGAGAAGGACCTCGCCGACCGCGGGATCCTCTACGCGCCGGACTACGTGGTGAACGCCGGCGGTGTCATCCAGGTGGCCGACGAGCTGCACGGGTTCGACTTCGACCGGTGCAAGGCGAAGGCGGCGAAGATCTTCGACACCACGCTGGCCATATTCGCACGTGCGAAGGAAGACGGGATTCCGCCGGCCGCGGCGGCCGACCGGATCGCCGAGCAGCGGATGGCCGAGGCCCGCGCGGGACACACTGCACACTGACCCGGTTGCACACGTGAGCGGTACCCGCCGGTGGGGACTTGGAGAGAACTCTCACTTCCATCGGCGGGTCGTTCCCCGATAAGTGGTTAAAATCGCCACTGACCAGCGAGGACGGGGCGCCTCGAAGGTCCTGGGCACACGCGCGTGCTGCGGGCGACGTACCGTATGGGCGCGGGCTCAGGTACCGTGGAAGCCCTACGGACCGGCCTCTCTGCGGAGGGTCCGTTCCAGATCATGAACGCGTGTCAGACTCTGGGGCCATCAAGCCCCGTCACCGAGGGGGTCGAGCCATGGGGCGCGGCCGGGCCAAGGCCAAGCAGACGAAGGTCGCCCGCCAGCTGAAGTACAACAGCGGTGGGACTGACCTGTCACGGCTGGCCAGTGAACTGGGCGCATCGACTTCGAGCCAGCCGCCGAACAGCGAGCCGTTCGAGGACGATGAGAATGAAGAGGACGATCTTTACTCTCGTTACGCCGACCTCTATGAGGACGACGACGAGGATGAGGACGACGGTCCCTCACAACATCGTCGCGGCGCTTGACCTTGCACTGAGCACTTGTCCGGTCGGTGGCACTGCCACCGACCGGCTTCTGTGCTACCCGCAGGTTCAGCCGGCGTAGTCTCCGACCATTTCGGCGCCGGTCTCCTTCTCGCCCCGCTCGGTGATCTCGCCGGCCACCCAGGCGTCGACGCCGCGGTCGGCCAGGGTCGCGAGGGCCACCTCGGTGGATTCCGCAGGGACGATCGCCATCATGCCGACGCCCATGTTGAGGGTCTTCTCCAGCTCCAGGCGCTCGACGTTCCCGGTCTTGCCGACCAGATCGAAGATCGCGCCCGGGGTCCAGGTGGACCGGTCGACCACGGCGTGCAGCTCGTCGGGGATCACGCGGGCCAGGTTGGCCGCGAGACCGCCGCCGGTGATGTGCGAGAACGCGTGCACATCCGTGGTGCGCAGCAGCGCCAGGCAGTCCAGCGAGTAGATCTTCGTGGGCTCCAGCAGCTCCTCGCCGAGGGTGCGGCCGAGCTCCGCGATCTCCGCGTCCAGGGCCAGGCCCGCGCGGTCCAGCAGGACGTGCCGGACCAGGGAGTACCCGTTCGAGTGAAGCCCGGAGGACGCCATGGCGATCACCGCGTCACCCGTACGGATGCGATCCGCGCCGAGCAGCCGGTCGGCCTCCACGACGCCCGTACCGGCGCCGGCGACGTCGAAGTCGTCCTCGCCCAGCAGACCCGGGTGCTCGGCCGTCTCGCCGCCCACCAGGGCGCACCCGGCGAGCACACAGCCCTCCGCGATGCCCTTCACGATGGCCGCGACGCGCTCGGGGTGGACCTTGCCGACGCAGATGTAGTCCGTCATGAACAGCGGCTCGGCACCGCACACCACGATGTCGTCCATGACCATGGCGACCAGGTCGTGGCCGATGGTGTCGTAGACGCCCATGCGGCGCGCGATGTCGACCTTCGTGCCGACGCCGTCCGTGGCGGAGGCCAGCAGGGGACGCTCGTAGCGCTTGAGGGCGGAGGCGTCGAAGAGGCCGGCGAAACCGCCGAGGCCGCCGAGGACCTCGGGGCGCTGGGTCTTCTTCACCCACTCCTTCATCAGCTCGACCGCGCGGTCGCCCGCCTCGATGTCGACGCCCGCCGCTGCGTAGCTGGCACCAGTTGTCTCAGACATGACTGTGAGAGCTTTCGTGTCGTACTGCAGGGTGTTACGGGCGACGGATCGCGTCGGCCGCGGCCGTGGCGGCGGGACCGGCCGCCAGCTCGGTCTCCAGGAGCTGCTTGCCGAGCAGCTCCGGGTCCGGCAGCTCCATCGGGTATTCGCCGTCGAAGCAGGCGCGGCACAGGTTCGGCTTGGCGATCGTGGTCGCCTCGATCATGCCGTCGATGGAGATGTAGGCGAGCGAGTCGGCGCCGAGGCTGGTGCCGATCTCCTCGATGGTCATGCCGTTGGCGATCAGCTCCGCGCGCGTGGCGAAGTCGATGCCGAAGAAGCAGGGCCACTTCACGGGCGGGGAGGAGATCCGGATGTGGACCTCGGCGGCGCCCGCCTCGCGGAGCATGCGGACCAGGGCCCGCTGGGTGTTGCCGCGCACGATCGAGTCGTCGACGACGACCAGGCGCTTGCCCTTGATGACTTCCTTCAGCGGGTTCAGCTTCAGGCGGATGCCGAGCTGGCGGATCGTCTGCGAGGGCTGGATGAAGGTCCGGCCGACGTAGGCGTTCTTCACGAGACCCGCGCCGAAGGGGATGCCGGAGGCCTCCGCGTAGCCGATGGCGGCCGGGGTGCCGGACTCCGGGGTCGCTATGACGAGGTCGGCCTCGACGGGGGCTTCCTTGGCGAGCCGGCGGCCCATCTCCACCCGGGAGAGGTACACGTTCCGGCCGGCGATGTCGGTGTCCGGGCGGGCCAGGTACACATACTCGAAGACACAGCCCTTGGGCTTCGCTTCTGCGAATCGGGAGCTGCGCAGGCCGTTCTCGTCGACGGCGATGAACTCGCCCGGCTCGATCTCGCGGACGAAGCTGGCGCCGCAGATGTCCAGGGCGGCGGACTCGGAGGCGACCACCCAGCCGCGCTCCAGGCGCCCGAGGACCAGCGGGCGGATGCCCTGCGGGTCGCGGGCGGCGTACAGGGTGTGCTCGTCCATGAAGACGAGGGAGAAGGCGCCCCGCACCTTCGGGAGGACCGTGTGGGCGGCCTCCTCGATGGTCAGCGGCTTGCCGTCCGCGTCGACCTGGGCGGCGAGCAGGGCCGTCAGCAGGTCGGTGTCGTTGGTGGCCGCGACCCGGGTGGAGCGGCTGTTGTTCTCGTTCGGCAGCTCGGCGACCATCTCGGCGAGCTGGGCCGTGTTGACCAGGTTGCCGTTGTGGCCGAGCGCGATCGAGCCGTGCGCGGTGGCGCGGAACGTCGGCTGGGCGTTCTCCCACACGGAGGCACCGGTGGTCGAGTAGCGGGCGTGTCCGACCGCGATATGACCCTGGAGCGAACCGAGCGAGGTCTCGTCGAAGACCTGGGAGACCAGGCCCATGTCCTTGAAGACGAGGATCTGGGAGCCGTTGCTGACCGCGATTCCCGCGGATTCCTGACCCCGGTGCTGGAGGGCGTAGAGCCCGAAGTACGTGAGCTTTGCGACCTCTTCACCCGGAGCCCAGACACCGAAGACGCCGCAAGCGTCCTGGGGGCCTTTCTCGCCGGGAAGCAGATCGTGATTGAGTCGACCGTCACCACGTGGCACGGCTCCGAGTGTAGGCGAGGTCGACCACTGGTCCGAATTGGGGATACGGCTCCTTGACGGATCAGAGCTTGCCGATCACCTTGTCGGTTTCCTTGTTTGCGCAGGTCAGCGTGGTGCTACCGGCGCCCTGAAAGCCGTCGGCGGCGCTGCGGGCGGCGATCGCGGGTCTCTTCGTCTGCCCGGTGAGTGAGGTGTCGCACATCATTCGGGCGCACCGCGGGAGAGATGGATGCGGTCGCCGTCGCCGTCCGTGAGCGTCAGCTTCGCGTCGTCGGTCTTGGCGACGAGGGTTCCGGTGGTGAGGGCGCGGGAGAGGGCGCGCTCGAAGTCCATGCGGTCCGGGGCGCAGGCCATCCGGGTCGTGCGCAGGTCACCGAAGGTGATCCGGTCGCCGTGGACCGTGGCCCGGGCGCTGAACTGGTTGCAGCCGAGATTGCCGGCCGCCTTGCCGTCCTCGTCGATGCGCAGGCGGGCGGAGGCGGGCGCCTGCCGGGTCGTGTCGCCGACGGTCAGGCTGTCGACCCGCCAGTCGACGCCGGTCACGGGCTGCTGGACGGTCACCGCACCACTGTCCGCCCTACCGCTGCCGCACGCCACCGTGAGTGCGGTGAGCGCTGCGGCCAGCGTCGGGATCATGCGTTGCTTGTACCGGTTCATGGCGGTTCGACGGTAGACCGGTCCTGTCGGTTCCGCTACGAGTTCCCTGCGACTACGACATGAGCGGCAGCAGCCCCCCAAGGTCCGCCCGCTCCCCACTGGCGCTCACCTTGGCCTCCTCGACGGCGTCCTTCCAGCTCAGGCGGCCGGTGGCGAGCCGGATCCAGGTCAGCGGGTCGGTCTCCACGACGTTGGGCGGGGTGCCGCGGGTGTGCCGGGGCCCCTCGACGCACTGCACGACGGCGTACGGCGGCACGCGCACCTCGGTGGAGCCGCCGGGCGCCTTCACGGCGAGCGCGTCGGCGAGCAGCCGGGTGGCGGCGGCCAGGCACTGGCGGTCGTACGGGATCTCCAGCCCCGGTACGGCGGCCACGAGGTCGTCGGTGTGGACGACGAGCTCGGCGGTCCGGGTGACCAGGTAGTCGTCCAGGGGCATGGCGCCGACGCTGGTCCGCAGGATCCGGGTGCCGGAGTGCTCCGCGAGCCGGGCGCGCAGGGACTGCTCGACGTCCGCAAGGTAGGTGTCGGGGTCGGGGTGTTCGGCGGCGATGTTCCGGGTGAACTCGTCGATGGCGGCGGCGTTGGCCGCGGTGGCGAAGGGCCAGTCCAGCAGCACGGCATCCGCCTTCGGCGGCTCGGGCAGGGTGAGCGCCCGGGGGATCGCGGTGAGCGCCATGCCGATGTGCGCGACCAGGTCGCGTACGGTCCACTCGCCGAGCCGGGTGGGCAGCGCGAGCTGCTCCTGGCCGAGGCCGCGAACGGCCTCCCGGACATGTCCGAACTGGGCGAGGACCGCGGCACGGGTCCTGGCGGGGTCGTAGCTGCGGGCGCGCTTCTTGGCCGGGGGCATGGCGGTGAGCCTATGCCTTCACGGCGTAGCCCTTCAGGCCGTTTTCCACCAGGCCGAAGGCGCGGTGAGCGCGCTCGACGGCGTCGGCCGCGACGGCCTCGGGGCTCTCACCGGCGGCGAGCCGGCGGTGGTGCTCCTCGATGAGGGCGTTGCGCGCGGCGCTGAGGGAGGCGGCGGCGATCAGGGCGAGCAGCGGGTCGCCGGTCTCCTCCGTGAGGAGACCGGCCATGTCCCGGGTGCCGCGCTGGGCGGCCAGGAAGGCGCGTTCCATGAGCACGGGCGTCCCCTCGACGACCTTGCGCACCTTGACGAAGATCGTCTCGCTGTGCAGGCCGACGGAGGGGTCCCGGGCCTCGACCATCTCCAGGAACTGCCGGCGTACGGCGTGCACCGCGGACTCTCCCGGGCGTCGGTCGCGCACGGCGCGGGCCGCGTCACCGAAGTGCTCTTCCATGGGGGCGAAGACCAGGTCCTCTTTGGAACCGAAGTAGTTGAAGACGGTCATCTTCGACACCTCGGAGGCGTCGGCGATCTCCTGCACCGACACCTTGTCGAAGCCACGCTCGGCGAAGAGGTCCATGGCGGTGCGATAGATCCGCCACTTGGTGTCGCGCTTCTTGCGCTCCCGCAGTCCCATCGCTTCGGCCATGCAAGCACCTTACCAAGGCGAATTTTAGCCTCAGACTAAACCTAATCCCAGATAAAACATTGACTCGGTATATGGATGCTGGGCATGGTGATGCCCATGACCGAGACCCAGCGCAAAATCGGCTTCCTCGTCTGTCTCGTCACGATCGTCCTGGCCATCCTGGACCTGCAGATCGTGTCCGCGGCGACCGTCCCGATCGTCAAGGACCTCGACCCCCGCCACGGCATCGACAAGATCCCCTGGCTGATCAGCGCGTACGCACTGGCATCGGCCGCGATGCTGCCGCTGTACGGCAAGCTCTGCGACGTCCTCGGTCCCAAGCGCGTCTTCACCGGCGCGATCGCGGTGTTCCTGCTGGGCTCGGCGCTGTGCGGGGCCGCCCAGTCGATGACCCAGCTCATCGCGGCCCGGGCGGTCCAGGGCCTGGGCGGCGGCGGGCTGATGAGCGTGACGATGGTGGTGATCGCCCACCTCAAGGGCCCGCAGGAGAAGGGCGCCGGCAAGGGCGGCAACATCGGCGGGCTCGTCGCGGGCGGCGCCATGGCGGTCGGCCCGTGGATCGGCGGCCTGCTCGCCGATCACGCGAGCTGGCGCTGGATCTTCTACGTCAACCTGCCGGTCGGCCTCGCGGTCCTCGCCGCCTCCGCCCTGGCTCTGAAGCTCCCCGCCCACCACACACGCCGCCCCCTCGACTACGCCGGCGCCGCGCTCGCGGCCGCGTTCTCCAGCTCGCTGCTGCTGGTCACCGACTGGGGCGGCAAGAAGTACACCTGGTCGTCCCCGGCCGTCCTCGCACTGATCGCGGCGGCCTGCGTCACACTCGCCCTGTTCCTGTGGCGCCAGCTCCGGACGGCGGAACCGATCCTCCCGCTCAGCCTGTTCCGCGTCCGCGTCCTGCGCCTGGGCTTCGCCATCCAGGCGCTCATGGGCGCCGCGATGATGGGCGCCATCTACTACGTGCTGATCTACCTGCAGCTCGTCCGGGGCATCAGCAGCTCCTCCGCCGGCCTCTACCTCATCCCCCTGGCCGTCGGCCTCTCGGCGACCGGCCTGCTCTCCGGTCCGCTCACCGCATGTGGCTGGACGGCACGGACCTTCACGATCAGCGGCACCGCCACCACCGCCCTGGCGTTCGTCCTGCTCGCGACGACCATCGCACCCGGCACCTCGCTCTGGCTCGTCCGCGCCGAACTCCTGCTGGCGGGCGCGGGGTTCGGACAGCTCGTGGGCCAGCTGATCCTTCTCGTGCAGGAGGCGGCCCCGCGCTCCCAGCTCGGCGTCGCCACCACGTCCATCCGCTACTTCCAGTCCCTCGGCAACGCCCTCGGCACCGCGCTCTTCGGCACCGTCCTGACCCGCCTGTACACGGCCGACGGCCCCGGCGGCGACGTCAGTGCCCTCGCCCGTCTGACCGGCGCCGCGCGCACGGCCGGCGTACACGCCTACGTCGATGCGACGAGCGTGGTGTTCTGGTGCGGCGCCGCGGTGATGGCCCTGTCCGTGCTGATGGCCCTGCGGCTGCCGAAATCCGGCCCCGAGGGTTCCTCAGCTCCGCGCCCCCGGCCCGAGGGACATCGGACTGGACACGGAGATCCTCAAGAACTACGTCCGTTGAGCCGCCCAGCCGAGAAGGCCCCGCCCGGAAGCCGATCCTCCGGGCGGAGCCTTCACCGTCGTACGGTCGTACGAGGGACTACGCCAGCAGCGCCGGAATGGTCTCCTCGTGCGCCTTCCGCAGCTCCTGAAGGGTGAGCGCGAACTCGCCCTGGATCTCCACCGAGTCACCGTCCACGACACCGAGGCGAACCGCCGGAAGGCCGCGCGCACCGCACATGTCGTTGAAACGGACCTCCTCCGAGCGCGGCACCGCGACGATCGCGCGGCCGGCCGACTCGGAGAACAGGAGGGTGAAGGCGTCCAGGCCGTCCGGGACGACCAGACGGGCGCCCTTGCCGCCCAGCAGCGCGGACTCGACCACGGCCTGGATCAGACCGCCGTCGGACAGGTCGTGCGCGGAGTCGATCATGCCGTCGCGGGAGGCGGAGATGAGGATCTCGGCCAGCAGGCGCTCGCGCTCCAGGTCCACCCGCGGCGGGAGACCGCCCAAGTGGTCGTGGACGACCTGGGACCAGGCCGAGCCGCCGAACTCCTCACGCGTGTCGCCGAGGAGGTAGATCAGCTGGCCCTCCTCCTGGAAGGCGACCGGCGTGCGGCGCGCGACGTCGTCGATCACGCCCAGGACGGCGACCACCGGGGTCGGGTGGATCGCCGCCTCGCCCGTCTGGTTGTAGAGCGAGACGTTGCCGCCGGTCACCGGCGTGCCCAGCTGCTGGCAGGCGTCGGCGAGACCGCGCACCGCCTCCGCGAACTGCCACATCACCGCCGGGTCCTCGGGCGAGCCGAAGTTCAGGCAGTCGGACACCGCGAGCGGCTTGGCACCCGTCGTCGCCACGTTCCGGTACGCCTCGGCCAGCGCCAGCTGGGCGCCCGCGTACGGGTCCAGCTTGGCGTAGCGGCCGTTGCCGTCCGTGGCGATCGCGACGCCGAGACCGGTCTCCTCGTCCACGCGGATCATGCCGGAGTCCTCCGGCTGGGCGAGGACGGTGTTGCCCTGTACGAAGTGGTCGTACTGCTGGGTGATCCACTTCTTGGAGGCCTGGTTGGGGGAGCCGACCAGCCTCATGACCTGGGCCTTCAGCTCCTCGCTGGAAGCCGGCCGGGGAAGCTTGTTCGCGTCGTCGGCCTGGAGGGCGTCCTGCCAGTCCGGGCGGGCGTACGGGCGCTCGTAGACCGGGCCCTCGTGGGCCACGGTGCGCGGGTCGACGTCGACGATCTTGCCGCCGTGCCAGTAGATCTCCAGGCGGTCGCCGTCGGTCACCTCGCCGATGACCGTGGCGATGACGTCCCACTTGGCGCAGATCTCCAGGAAGCGGTCGACCTTCGCCGGCTCGACCACCGCGCACATGCGTTCCTGCGACTCGCTCATGAGGATCTCCTCGGGAGATAGAGTCGAGTCACGCAGGGGTACGTCGTCCAGAGTCACCCGCATGCCGCCGGAGCCGTTCGACGCCAGCTCGCTCGTCGCGCACGACAGGCCCGCCGCACCCAGGTCCTGGATACCGACGACCAGCTTCTCCCGGAACGCCTCCAGGGTGCACTCGATGAGGAGCTTCTCCTGGAAGGGGTCGCCGACCTGGACCGCGGGGCGCTTGCTCGGCTTGGCGTCGTCGAAGGTCTCGGACGCGAGGATCGACGCGCCGCCGATGCCGTCGCCGCCGGTCCGGGCGCCGTACAGGATGACCTTGTTGCCCGCACCCGAGGCCTTCGCCAGGTGGATGTCCTCGTGCCGCATCACACCGATGGCACCGGCGTTGACCAGCGGGTTGCCCTGGTAGCAGGCGTCGAAGACGACCTCGCCGCCGATGTTGGGCAGGCCCAGGCAGTTGCCGTAGCCACCGATGCCGGCGACGACACCCGGGAGGACGCGCTTGGTGTCGGGGTGGTCCGCGGCGCCGAAGCGCAGGGGGTCGACCACCGCGACCGGGCGGGCGCCCATCGCGATGATGTCGCGGACGATGCCGCCGACACCCGTGGCCGCGCCCTGGTAGGGCTCGACGTACGACGGGTGGTTGTGCGACTCGACCTTGAAGGTGACCGCGTAGCCCTGGCCGACGTCCACCACGCCGGCGTTCTCGCCGATGCCGACGAGCAGCGCGTCGCTCTGCGGCGCCTTCTCGCCGAACTGGCGCAGGTGGACCTTGGAGGACTTGTACGAGCAGTGCTCGGACCACATGACCGAGTACATGGCGAGTTCGGCGCCGGTCGGGCGGCGGCCGAGGATCTCCACCACCCGCTCGTACTCGTCCTTCTTCAGGCCGAGTTCGGCCCAGGGCAGCTCGACGTCGGGGGTCGCGGCCGCGTGCTCGACCGTGTCCAGAGGCGTCCGGCTCATGCGTTGACCAGCTTCTTGAGGATCGAGGTGAAGAAGGGGAGGCCGTCGGTACGGCCCGTACCGACCAGGGGCTCGACGGCGTGCTCGGGGTGCGGCATCAGGCCGACGACATTGCCCGCCTCGTTGGTGATGCCGGCGATGTCCCGCAGCGAGCCGTTCGGGTTGAAGTCGACGTACCGGAAGACGACCCGGCCCTCCGCCTCCAGCTTGTCGAGCGTGTACTCGTCGGCGACGTACCGGCCGTCCATGTTCTTCAGCGGGATGTGGATCTCCTGGCCCGCGCGGTAGTCGCTGGTCCAGGCCGTCTCCGCGTTCTCCACCCGCAGCTTCTGGTCGCGGCAGATGAAGTGGAGGTGGTCGTTGCCGAGCATCCCGCCCGGGAGGAGGTGGGCCTCGGTGAGGATCTGGAAGCCGTTGCAGATGCCGAGGACCGGGAGTCCGGCCTTCGCCTGCTCGATGACCGTCTCCATAACCGGCGAGAAGCGGGAGATGGCGCCGGCCCGCAGATAGTCGCCGTAGGAGAAACCGCCGGGGAGGACGACCGCGTCCACCTGGTGGAGGTCCTTGTCCTTGTGCCACAGGGCGACCGGCTCGGCGCCCGCGAGGCGGATGGCGCGCTGTGTGTCCCGGTCATCGAGGCTGCCGGGGAAAGTGACGACGCCAATACGAGCGGTCACTTCGCGGCCTCCGCGACTTCCTCCACCTTGACGGTGAAGTCCTCGATCACGGTGTTGGCGAGGAAGGATTCCGCAAGATCGTGGATGCGGGCGAGCGCGGCCTCGTCGACCGGCCCGTCAACTTCCAGTTCGAAACGCTTTCCCTGACGGACGTCCGAGATCCCCGCGAAACCCAGGCGCGGCAGCGCACGCTGGACCGCCTGGCCCTGGGGGTCGAGGATCTCCGGCTTGAGCATGACGTCGACTACGACGCGTGCCACTGGCACTCCCGATGTGTGGTGCTGAGCAGGTTCCTTCAGACTACCCGCACAAAATTTCTACGCGAGTAGAGTTGTAGGAAACTACGTGAGACGGATCACGATCGGGTGTCGAAGCCGTGCCGCCATGAAAAATTCTGGGAAAGTTCGACGGTCCGTCCCGCTCGCCTATTGTCTTCGGACACGCGGGCGGATTTAGTCGGGCTTCACTTTGCATTGCCGGGCACTGTACAAATGAATTGGCAATAGCCGATACTCGGCACGTCATCGCCGATGAGCTGTATCGACGTGCCGCACGAAGGGACCGATATTCGTGGCGCAAAAGGTCGTGGTCACTCTCTTTGACGACATCGACGGCTCGGAAGCGGCGGAAACGATCGCCTTCGGACTCGACGGCAAGTCGTACGAGATCGACCTGAACGAAACCAACGCCAAGAAACTGCGCAAGGCGCTCGCGCCCTACGTCGAGGCCGGCCGCAAGCGGTCGCGGTCCGGCAAGGCGTACAAGCAGACGGAGGTCGCTCCCGACCCGGCGGCCGTCCGCGCCTGGGCCCAGGCCAACAAGATGGACGTCCCGGCCCGTGGCCGGATCCCCAAGAAGGTCTACGAGGCGTTCAGCGCCGCGCAGTGAGCCCGCGAAGGGGCAGCCCTCAGGGTCCGTCAGCGGACCCTGAGGGCTGTGCACTTGGGCATACCGGGCACCAGGGACAGCCGACTTGCGCGACCCCCCTGTTGATCAGCTAATGTCTGAGACACGCCGAGGGGCGAGGCCGGAAGGCGAAAACCCCGAGGACCGTGCGGGTGTAGTTCAGTAGCAGAACATCCCCCTTCCAGGGGGAAGGCGCAGTGTGCGATTCCTGTCACCCGCTCTGGCACCGGTCGACACGACCACTCTTGTGGATCAGGTAGGCTGGTGCTCGCACCGATCGGTGGGAGCCGGTCGGGAGCAGTGCGGACGTAGCTCAGTTGGTAGAGCGCAACCTTGCCAAGGTTGAGGTCGCGAGTTCGAGCCTCGTCGTCCGCTCGGGTAAGAGACCCCGGTCCACTGGACCGGGGTCTTTTCGTTGTCCGCCCGCCGCCCTGCTGACATTTGTCATGGCGAGCGATGACACCGCGCACTGACGAGCGGGCCCGGCCGCCGGGACGCTGGCTGCATGGTTACCGACGAACACGTGATTGAGGTCAGCGATCTCAGGCGTGTCTACGGGGGCGGGTTCGAGGCCGTACGCGGAATCACCTTCTCCGTGGCGCGCGGGGAGATCTTCGCCCTGCTCGGCACCAACGGTGCGGGCAAGACGTCGACGGTCGAACTGCTGGAGGGGCTCGCCGCACCCGCCGGCGGCCGGATCCGGATCCTCGGCCACGACCCCTACCGCGAGCGGGCCGCCGTACGGCCCCGCACCGGGGTGATGCTCCAGGAGGGCGGTTTCCCGCCCGAGCTGACCGTCGCCGAGACCGCCCGGATGTGGGCGGGGTGCACGAGCGGGGCGCGGCCGGAGGGTGACGTGCTGGGGCTGGTGGGGTTGGCGGACAAGCACGGGGTGCGGGTCAAGCAGCTGTCCGGCGGTGAGCGGCGACGGCTGGACCTCGCCCTCGCCCTGCTCGGCGATCCCGAGGTGCTCTTCCTCGACGAGCCGACGGCCGGGCTCGACGCGGAAGGCCGCCGGGACACCTGGGAGTTGGTGCGTGCCCTGCGCGACGCGGGCACGACCGTGCTGCTCACCACGCACTACCTGGAGGAGGCCGAGGGCCTCGCCGACCGGCTCGCCATCCTGCACGAGGGCCGCATCGCGGTCTCCGGAACCCCGGCCGAGGTCACCGCGGGCCGGCCCTCCCGGATGTCCTTCGAACTTCCCGAGGGCTATTTCCTCGGCGATCTGCCACCCCTGGCCGACCTGGGCGTCTGCGGCCACGAGAGCGACGGCAGCGTCGTACGGCTGCGCACGACGCAGCTGCAGCGGACCGCGACCGGGGTGCTGACCTGGGCCGAGCGGACCGGGGTGGAACTGCGCGGGCTGGATGTGCGGTCGGCCTCGCTGGAGGAGGCGTTCCTGGGAATCGCCCGGGACCAGGCACAGGAGGTGGCGGCATGAGCGGGGTCGCATCGCAGGCAACGGCGGGACGCGTCGGTATGAGCGGCAGGATCGCCCCGGCGGCGGCCGTACGGCGGCTGCGGGCGCTGGGGCGGGCCGAGCTGGCCCTGCTCGGCCGCAACCGGGGTGTCGTGTTCACCGCGCTGGTGGTACCTCTGGTGATGCCGTTCACCCTGCGGCCGGCGCTCGACCACGTCGATCTGAGGAAGCAGGGGCTGACCCTCGGCACGACCGTGGTGACGGGCGCGATCGGCTACTCCTTCCTCTTCGCCGTGTACACCTCCCTCGTGAACGCCTACGTCGCCCGCCGCGAGGAACTCGTCCTCAAACGGCTGCGCACCGGCGAACTCTCCGACGCCGAGATCCTCACCGGCACCGGGCTGCCCGCGGTCGGCATCGGACTCGCCCAGGCACTGCTGCTGTGCGCCGGGTGCGCGGCACTGCTGCACACGGGGGCGCCCCGGGCGCCGTACCTGCTCCTGCCGGGTCTGCTGGCCGGGCTCGTGGTCAGCGCCGGGCTGGCCGCGCTCACCGCGTCCTTCACCAGGACCGTGGAGAGCGGTCAGGTCACCGCGCTGCCGCTGATGTTCGTGTCGATGATCGGCTCCGGGATCGTGTTCCCGACCGAGGTCCTGCCCGACACGCTCCGCTCGGTCTGCGAGCTGCTTCCGCTGTCCCCGGCGATCCGGCTCGTCCGCGCCGGCTGGACCGGCCAGATGAGCGCGTACGAGGCACTGGGCGCCCTGGCGACCGCGTTGGCCTGGACGATCCTCGCCGTGTTTGCTGTACGACGGTGGTTCCGCTGGGAACCGCGGCGCTGAGGTACGGGGGAGCACATGGTGGGCCGGATACGGCGGTGGCAGAAGCGGCACTGGGGGGACCGCAGCAAGACCGAACGGGTCGAGCTGTTCAGCCTCGTCACCTGGTACTGCACGACCTGGTTCATCGAGTTCTGCTGGCTGCTGTTGCCGCTGTTGGGCGGCGGCCTCGCCCACCGGCCCGTGGCGATCGTCCTCGGGGCCCTCCTCATCCTCGTGGGGCTCCTGCAGTGCGCCGTCTCGAACCGGCTCACCCGGCCCGCGCTCGACCACTACCTCGGGCGCGCCGAGCTGCCGGCCCGCGCGCACCTCGCACCGATCGTCCTGCTGGGGCTGGGAGTGGCCCTGCTCGTGGCGCTCGCCGGGCTGGACGTGGCCACCCCGGCGGCGATCCGGTTCGCGATCGGTGGCCTGGTCCTACCGTTCGGACTGGTCTACGGGCTCACGGTCCCGGTCGGGGTGTTCCTGCGCCGCTCGGCGGTGTTCACGGTCCTGCTCACCGCGGCCGTCGGGCTCGCCGACCACGACGGCCTCGGGCTGGTGGCGACCGCCCTGATGTCCGTCTTCCAGGCCCTCTTCGCGCTGCTCGCCGGCCGCTGCGGCGCCTGGACCCTGGCCGTGATGTGGGAGGCGGAGCGGGCCCGCGAGGCGGAGGCCCGGCTCGCCGTCGCCGAGGAACGGCTGCGGTTCGGGCGGGATCTGCACGACGTGCTGGGGCGGAACCTGTCGGTGATCTCGCTCAAGAGCGAGCTGGCCGTCCAACTGGCCCGGCGCGGCCGGCCGGAGGCCGTGGAACAGATGATCGAGGTGCAGCGCATCGCGCAGGAGTCCCAGCGCGAGGTACGGGCCGTCGTACGCGGCTACCGGGAGGCCGACCTCGGGGCCGAACTCGCGGGCGCACAGGGCGTGTTGGCGGCCGCCGGGATCGACTGCGAGGTCAGTGCGGAGACGACGGGGCTGCCGGCCGAGGTGCAGTCCGCGCTGGGCTGGGTGGTGCGCGAGGCGACGACCAACGTGCTGCGGCACGGGGACGCCGGCCGCTGCGAGGTGGGGCTGCGGGTACGGGAGGGGTGTGTGGTGCTGACGGTGGAGAACGACGGAGTGGGCGGAACCCCCCACGGGGGTGGGGGTTCCGGGCTCGCCGGGCTGCGGGAGCGGCTGGCGGCCGTCGGCGGGACCTTGGCGGCCGGGGTGGTCGACGGGGGCCGGTTCCGGGTGGTGGCCGAGGTGCCGCTGATGCCTCTCGGGCAGGAAGTGAGTGAAGTCATCTCATGAGCAGTCCGGTACGGCTGTTGCTCGCCGACGACGAACACCTGATCCGGGGCGCGCTGGCCGCCCTGCTGTCGCTGGAGGACGACCTGCTGGTCGTCGCGGAGGCGGCGAGCGGGCCCGAGGCGCTGGCCATGGCACGGGCACACCGACCCGATGTGGCCGTGCTCGATCTCCAGATGCCGGGCGCCGACGGTGTGAGGGTCGCCACATCCCTGCGCGCCGAACTGCCCGGCTGCCAGGTGCTGATCGTCACCGGGCACGGGCGGCCCGGCCACCTGAAACGGGCGCTCGCGGCCGGTGTGCGCGGATTCGTCCCGAAGACGGTCAGCGCCCAGCGGCTCGCCGAGATCATCCGCACCGTGCACGCCGGAAACCGTTACATCGACCCGGAGTTGGCCGCCGACGCGATCTCCGCCGGGGACTCGCCGCTGACCGCGCGGGAGGCCGAGGTGCTGGAGCTGGCGGCCGACGGGGCGCCGGTCGCGGAGATCGCCGAGCGGGCCGCGCTGTCGCCGGGAACCGTGCGGAACTACCTCTCCTCGGCCGTCACGAAACTCGGCGCCGAGAACCGTCATGCCGCGGTGCGTCTCGCACGCGAGCGAGGTTGGGTATAGTTGCTCTCGCGCCACGGCGCAACGCGGACGTAGCTCAGTTGGTAGAGCGCAACCTTGCCAAGGTTGAGGTCGCGAGTTCGAGCCTCGTCGTCCGCTCCAGCAAGGCCCCCGGTTCCCCGGGGGCCTTTTGCATTACCCCCAGCTCATGCCCGTCAGGCGCTCGTACGCCTCCACGTACTTCGCCCGGGTCGCCGCTACGACCTCCTCGGGCAGCGGCGGCGGGGGCTGCTCGCTCTTCCTGTCCCAGCCGGAGGCGGCGGAGGTCAGCCAGTCCCGGACGAACTGCTTGTCGTACGACGGCTGGGCGCGGCCCGGCTGCCACCGGTCGGCCGGCCAGAAGCGGGAGGAGTCCGGGGTGAGGACCTCGTCGGCGAGGACGAGCGTGTCCCCCTCGAAGCCGAACTCGAACTTGGTGTCCGCCAGGATGACCCCCCGGTCGCGGGCGATGTCCCGGGCCCGCGAGTACACGGCGAGGGTGGCCTGGCGCAGCTGGGCGGCGGTCTCGGCGCCGACCTGGCGGGCGACCTCCTCGTAGGAGACGTTCTCGTCGTGCTCGCCGACCTCGGCCTTGGTGGCCGGGGTGAAGATCGGGGCGGGCAGCTCCGAGCCGTCGACGAGGCCCTCGGGGAGGGCGAGGCCGCAGACCGTGCGGGACTCCTTGTACTCCAGCAGGCCGGAGCCGGTGAGGTAGCCGCGGGCCACGCACTCGACCGGGACCATCCGCAGGGACTTGCAGACCAGCGTGCGGCCCGCCCAGTCGGCCGGGGCGCCCTCGGGCACCTCGGTGCTGATCACGTGGTTGGGGGCCAGGTCGCGCAGCTGGTCGAACCACCACAGGGAGAGCTGGGTGAGGACACGGCCCTTGTCGGGGATCTCCGTGGGCAGCACCCAGTCGTAGGCGGACATACGGTCACTGGCGACCATCACGAGGTCGCCCGCCTCGTTCTGGTACAGCTCGCGCACCTTTCCGGTGTGCAGGTGCACCAGGCCCGGAACCTGAATCGGTTCGGGCTTTTCTACGAATCCGGACACGGTTCCTCCCCGTGGCTCTGTCCAAGTGCCTCGATTCTCCCTTATGCGGGTGATGGGTTTCGGCCAGGGGGGCGGTGACGTTTGCGAGGGGGGTCTGGGGGGCTCGGCGGGGTCTGGGGCTCAGTCGCTTTTGCAGATGCGGTCCAGCAGGTTCGCCGTGGCGCGCTGGATGCGGGGGTCCACATGGCCGGGGCGGTCCAGAGCCGGGGACCAGGCGAAGGTGCCGGCGGCGAAGACCCAGGCACCGGAGGGGGCGCGGTAGAGCGAGGTCTCCTGGTGGCGCAGGGCGCCCTCACTGTCGGTGTAGGGGGAGTGGGCGAGCAGGATGCGCTCCTCGTGCGCGGGCAGCGGGGTGCGCGGGAAGTACCGGTCGGCCTCTCCGGCGACCAGGCCCTCGATCTCGTCGCCCTCGTGCGCCCCGGTCGCCTCCCACAGCCAGTGGCCGGCGTTGCGGACGACCAGCGGGTGCGGCTCGGGCACGCGGCCCGCGTACTGGATGCCGACCAGTTGCTGCTCGGGCCGGTCGATCTCGCGCCACAGCACCGGTTTGCCCGGCCCCTTGCGCTTGCGGCAGGTCAGCAGCCGGTCCGGGACGCCGGACGGGGACGGCCCCAACTCCACCTGCCAGTACATGGTGTTGGCGGAGAGGAAGACCAGCGAGGTGCCACGGTCGCGGGCGTCCTCGACGGCCCGGCGCATCGACACCGACCAGTACTCGTCGTGGCCGGGGAAGACCAGGCCCCGGTACCGGGTGGGGTCGATACGGCCGGCGTGCAGGTCGCGGGCGTCGGCGTAGGCGAGGTCGTAGCCGTAGCGCTCGGCCCAGCGGATGAAGTCGTAGGCGTGGCCGACATGCAGGGGGAGGCCGGCGCCCGCGTAGGGGCGGTCGAAGGAGACCGTGGTCGCCGCGTCGGCCTCGCCGAGCAGCCGGCCCTTCTCGTCCCAGGCGTGGTAGAGGCTGGCGCCGGTGCGGCCGTCCTCCGGATACAGGTTGTACGCCTGCCAGGTGATGTCCGGCAGCAGCAGGAGCAGGTCGGCGGGGTGGTCGTCGCGGACCGTGAACGGCACGTGGGAGCGGAAGCCGTCGGCGGTGGTCAGGACGGCCACATAGGCGCCGATCTGCCAGTGGACGGGCACCTGGAGGCGCCAGGAGAGCCACCAGTGGTGGCAGGAGACCGTGCGGTCGGCGGCCAGCGGCGGGGGCTGGACGATGCCGGACAGGCGCGGGCTGGTGGTGATCTTGGCGGCGCCGTCGCCGCCGTAGTGGCCGATCCGGTAGATGTCGACGCTGAACTCCTGGGGCGGGTCGACCGTGATGTGGAAGTCGATCGCCTCGCCGGGCGTGACGGCGCCGGTGGCGGTGAAGCCCTTGATCTGGCGGTGCACGTCGTCGGCCGCGCGGGGCCCCGACCCGGCCGAACGCGGCGCGGGCACCCGGCGCCTGTCGGCGTCGGCGAGCGGCTGCGGGCTCGGGTCGACGTACCAGGGCACGACATGACCGGTGTCGTCGAAGTAGGTCTCACTGCCGCGCAGCCAGGGCACCGGGCCCTGACCGAAGGGGTCCGTGACGGCGTGCGCGAGCGCTCCGGACTCCCAGCGGCGGATGTGGTCCGAGGCCATGGTCGCTCCCCTCCCTCATGCCCCCGTGTCGTCCTTCTCGGTGGTGCTCGCGGTGCTCGGTAGTGCTCGCGGTGCCCACCGGGCTCGGCCGTGCTGTCGTATGTCGCACGCCCTTGCCAGGTGCGTGTTCGCTCCCAGCACATCACATAACGCACGGGCTCGGTCACTAGTCGTTGCGAATTGACCTGAAGTCGAAGACGA
Organism: Streptomyces sp. NPDC001709; assembly: GCF_053596375.1. Taxonomy (NCBI): domain Bacteria; kingdom Bacillati; phylum Actinomycetota; class Actinomycetes; order Kitasatosporales; family Streptomycetaceae; genus Streptomyces; species Streptomyces sp. NPDC001709. The sequence continues at coordinate 90,183 of NZ_JBSFGB010000011.1, forward strand.
GCTCCCGCTTAAACCGAGCTCAAACCAGCCGTACCGGTTTCTCGGCGCGTATCCCGGACGCGGCCAGCCAGTCGCGCAGCGGGCCCGGGTCTCCCTCCTCGATCAGGCTGAGCACCTTGGGCGCGAGGTCGGCGGCGCGTTCGCCGCCCAGCAGCAGGGAGGGGCCGTCCAGCCAGTCCAGGGCGGGGACCGCGCCGGCGGTGTCGACGGCGGCGCAGCACACCATCGCCGTGACGTGCTCGGTGAGGAGGTCGCGGGCGGTGCGCGGGGGCTGCAGCGGGAAGAGTGGCAGCCCGCCGTCGTCCCACAGGGCGCTGCCGGGGCTCTGACCGGCGGCGGTGGCACCGCTCCTCGGCGTGCCGGCCTCCTCGCGGGCCAGCTCGGCGGTCAGGCCGGCGGCGAGGGTGGCGCTGCGCTCGGTGCGGGGGTAGTCGTCGGCCGGTTCCGCCTCGGCTTCGCCTTCGACGGGCATTCGGCTCCCACCCGCACCACCTATACCACCCATAACACCCGTAACGCTTCCGTCGGCGTCGGGTGCGGGTGGCCCCTGTGGGGCGTTCTCGCCGTCGGCGGCCTGCAGGTGGTCCAGGACGCGGGCCAGGGTGGGGCCGCCGGGGTGGGGGACCTCGGGATCGGCGGAGGGGCGGACGCCCAGGGAGTCCAGGACGCGGTGCAGGCGGGCCGCGTCGGCGCGCCAGGTGCGGTCCACGACCTCCTCCGGATACGCCTGCCAGTCCACCGGTGCCCAGTCGGGACCGGGCTCCGCCGGGCCGCCGTGGAAGAGGCGGGCGGCGAGGAGGGACGCGGCCTCGTCCACGGTGCCCGGCTCCTCCAGCAGGTCGCACGCGGGGCGCTCGCCGAGCCGGGAGGTGAAGCCCTCGGCCAGGCGGTCGCGCCGGGACAGCTCGGTGAGCGCCGCCACCACGCCCGCGTCCAGCCGGGAGGGCCAGCGGCCCATGCGCCAGGCGGGCAGCGCGACCCGGGTCAACAGCCGGTCCCAGCCGGCGTAGGCGAGGCCGACCTGTTCCTGGGCGACGATCCGCAGGCCGTAGTCCACCGCCTGGGCCCGCTCGGCCGCCGCTGCCGCGACTCCCCGCTCCATCTGCGTGGCATGCTCCCGGCAGCCGCGCAGCAGCAGCCGGGCCACCCAGCCGAGGGCCGCACAGGCTCCGCGGGTCAGCGGACAGCGGCCCGGTGTCGAGGCCACCGCCACCGCCGCGTCCAGGCCGCGCACGAAGCGCCGGGCGGCGGCTATGTCCGGGTGCGCCGAAGGGCCCGTACCGGCGATGACCGGGGCGAGGACCGCGCGCAGCTCGCCGACCCGCATCCACCACAGGAACGGGGAGCCGATGACGAGCACCGGGGCGACCGGGGCGCGGCGGCGGCCCGGGCCCGCTATCTCGTCGGGCGCGGGGCGCGGGGGCGGGCCGTGGGCCGTGTGCGTGCGGTCCTCCAGCCAGCTGTCGCAGTCCGGGGTGAGCGCGATGGCCGAGGGGGCCGGCACCTCCAGCCGGTCGGCGAGGTCACGCACCATCCGGTACAGATCCGGGGCGGACTCCTCGGGGATCGGCACCGTCGGGCTGACGGCCGGGCGGGCCCGGGCCACGACCAGGGCGATACCGGCGGTGGCCAGCAGCACCAGCACGGCGAGCAGGCCCACGGTCCAGCGGGCGGCGTCCCAGCCCCGGCCGACGAAGTGGCCGGTGGAACCGCCGGTCAGCAGGATCACCGCGGCAGCCGCGGGCAACAGGGCCACGGCCAGCGCCCGGCCCCGGACCCGCAGTACCGCGAGGGCCCGGGAGCGCGCGGCCTGCGCGCCCACCTCCGCACCGATTCCGGTCACGTCCCGCCCTCACCCCCTCGCCGCCGATGCCGTGCTGTCCTGGTGGTGGTCACTCCCCCACTGTGGCACCCGCCACTGACATCGCAATGCCGGTGGGCCAAGTGCCGGAACGCATGCGCGGCACCCTAGTTGGGGCCCCGGCCCCCGTCAGCCGTATGGACGATTGGTCACTCGATGGAATGGCTTTGGTCAGAGGTGCGTGACAGAAAGCAAAGATCAGGCCCCGGATTGTGGGTCCGGGGCCTGGATCGGGAGGGGGCAGGTCAGGCGGTTGCCGCCTGCGCGTCCTGGGCCGCCTTCGCGGCGATGTCGGTGCGGTGCTGGGAGCCGTCCAGGCGGATCCGGCCCACCGCCCGGTACGCCCGCTCGCGCGCCTCGGTCAGGTCCTTGCCGGTGGCGGTGACGGACAGCACGCGTCCGCCCGCACTGACGACGCGGTCGCCGTCCCGCCTGGTCCCGGCGTGCAGGACGTACGCGTGCGGGGCGTCCTCGGCGGCCACCTCGTCCAGGCCGGTGATCGGGTCGCCGGTGCGGGGGGTGCCGGGGTAGTTGTGCGAGGCGACGACGACGGTGACGGCCGCGTCCTCGCTCCAGCGCAGGGGCGGCAGATCGGCGAGGGCGCCGTTCGCGGCGGCGAACAGGACTGCGGCCAGCGGGGTCTTCATCCGGGCCAGCACGACCTGGGTCTCGGGGTCGCCGAAGCGGGCGTTGAACTCGATCACCCGGACCCCGCGGCTGGTGATCGCCAGGCCCGCGTAGAGCAGACCGGAGAACGGGGTGCCGCGGCGGTGCAGTTCGTCGACGGTCGGCTGCAGGACCGTCTCCAGCACCTCGTCGACCAGCTTCGGCTCGGCCCACGGCAGCGGCGAGTACGCGCCCATGCCGCCCGTGTTCGGACCCTCGTCGCCGTCCAGCGCGCGCTTGAAGTCCTGGGCGGGCTGGAGCGGTACGACCGTCTCCCCGTCGGTGATCGCGAAGAGGGACACCTCGGGGCCGTCGAGGAACTCCTCGATGACGACCCGCTCGCATTCGGCGGCGTGCGCCTTGGCGGCCGCGAGGTCGGTGGTGACGACCACACCCTTGCCGGCGGCGAGGCCGTCGTCCTTGACGACATAGGGGGCACCGAAGGCGTCCAGGGCCTCGGCGACCTCCTCGGCCGTGGTGCACACGTAGGAGCGGGCGGTGGGCACCCCGGCCGCCGCCATGACGTCCTTGGCGAAGGCCTTGGAGCCCTCCAGCTGCGCGGCTTCCCGCGACGGGCCGAACACCGGGATGCCCGCGGCGCGGACGGCGTCGGCCACACCGGCGACCAGCGGGGCCTCCGGGCCGACGACGACCAGGTCGGCACCCAGGCCGGCGGCCAGCTCGGCGACCGCCTTGCCGTCGAGCGCGTCGACCGGGTGCAGCTCGGCGACCTCGGCGATGCCGGCGTTGCCGGGGGCGCAGTGCAGCGCGGTGACGTCGGGGTCGAGGGACAGGGAGCGGCACAGGGCGTGTTCGCGGGCGCCGCTGCCGATGACGAGGACCTTCACGGGGGTCAGCCTAATGGCAAGGTTGCCGAAGGTCGGGGGCCGGGTTTGTTGGGCTTTCCTCCAAGGGTGCCGGTAACTGGTGCAACCGCACCCCTGGGGGCTCCGCCCCCAGCCCCCGAACCTTCGCCCACCCACCCTCCCGACTCGGTTGGCTGGGAGGGCGCCGTCGGGGGTGGGGTGAGTGGTCCGGCGCCATGCGGGGCGGGGTTGCCCACCCGCCTGACTGCACGACTCGGTTGGTTGACTGGGTGCTGTCGGGGTGGGGCGTCCGGACCCATGCGGGGCGGGATCCGCCGCCTGACTGCACGACTCGGTTGCCGACCCGATGCCGTCGGGGGGTGGGGTGGGACGTCCGGAGCCGTGCTGTGCGGGATCGACTACGCACCTCCACGACTCGGTTAGCCGACCCGATGCCGTCGGGGGGTGGGGTGGGGTGTCCGGAGCCCTGCTGTGTGGGATTGCCCACGCGCCTGCACGACTCAGTTAGCCGGGAGGTGCCGTCGGGGGTGGAGTGAACGGTCCGGCGCCGTGTGGTGCGGGACTGCCCACCCACCCGGCTGCCCGACTCGGTTGGCCGACCGGGTGCCATCGGGGGGGGTGGGGTGGGGCGTCCGGAGCCGTGCGGGGCGGGATCACCCACCCGACTGCCCGGCTCGGTTGGCCGGGAGGCTGCCGTCGGGGTGGGGCGTCCAGCGCTGTGTAGGGGGCGGGTTGGGTGGGGAGAGTGGGTCGGGTGGGTTACTCGTTCGAGAACTCCTCCACCACCGTCGCCCCCAGCTCACGCACGATCAGCTCGTGGCCGGAGAGGGCCGACTCGTCCAGGTCCGGGTCGTCGTCCTCCGGGATGTCGTCCTCGGGGGCGACGGGGGGTGGCTCGGGCGCGGGGGTCGGCCGGGGGGCAGGGGTGGGTGCCGCAGGGGCGGTCGTAGGGCCGGGCTGCGGGGTTGCGGGTGCGTGCGCGGTTGGCTGGGGTGCCGCGGGGCGGGGTGCGGCGGGGGCGCCGTAACCGCCTCCGGCGGGCGGGGGTGTGGAACCGCCGCCGGACGGGTCGACGACCGCCTCGATCTTCCACTGCACGTTGAACTGCTCGGCCAGCGCCGCCCGCAGGACGTCCTCGCTACCACTGCCGGCGAAGTTGTCGCGGGCGCCGGCGTTGACGAAGCCGAGCTGGAGGGTGGTGCCGTCGAAGCCCGCCACCTGGGCGTTCTGGCTGAGCAGGATCCAGGTGAAACGGCGGCGGTTCTTGACGGCCTCCAGGATGTTCGGCCAGAGCATGCGGGGGTCGAGTCCGCCGGACGGGGCGGCCGCGGGCGGTACCGGGGCCGCGGGGGTTACCGCGGCCGACGGGGATGCCGGGGGCTGCTGCTGGGTGGCCGGGGGGCGGCCGCCCGGAGCCTGGCCCTGCGGTGCGTCGCCCGCCGGTGCGGCGGACGTGGGCCAGCCACCGGGACGCCGCCCGCTTCCGGCGGCAGCGGCGGTGGGCCAGGCACCGGGAGCGGCGGAAGCCGGGGCAGAGGTGGAGGGACCGGCGGGGGGCGCGGCAGGCGGCGCCGGGGCGGCTGCCTGGGCGGCGGGGGCGGAGGCCGCCGGCGTGGCCGGGGCGTGCGGGGCCGGAGCTGCTGCGGGTGCCGGTGGAGTCGTGGGGGCGGGGACGGCCGGAGCCGGACCGCCGACGCCGGCACCACCGACGCCGGCACCAGCTCCACCCGCACCGGAACCACCAGCGCCGGGACCAGCTGCACCGGCACCGTCCGCACTCGCACCGGGGCCGCCCACGCCCGGGCCGTTGGACGCCCGTACAGCCGCGCGGGCCGCCGCCGGGCCGCCGCCGGGCGGTACGGAGGTGGCGGCAGGCGGCATGGGGGCGCCATGGGCCTCGGGGCCGGGGACGTACCCCATGGCGGGTGCGCCGCCGCCGGCCGAGAAGTTGACGCCGCGCTCGAGGCGGTCGAGGCGGGCCATCACCGACCGCTCGTCGCCGTAGGCGGCGGGGAGCAGCACGCGCGCGCAGATCAGTTCCAGCTGGAGGCGGGGCGAGGTGGCGCCGCGCATCTCCGTCAGACCCTCGTTGACGAGGTCGGCGGCGCGGCTCAGCTCGGCGGCGCCGAAGGTGGAGGCCTGGGCCTGCATGCGTTCCAGGACGTCGGCCGGGGCGTCGATGAGCCCCTTGTCCACGGCGTCCGGCACGGCGGCGAGGATCACCAGGTCCCGCAGCCGCTCCAGCAGGTCGGCGACGAAGCGGCGCGGGTCGTTGCCGCCCTCGATGATGCGGTCCACGACCTCGAAGGCGGCGGCGCCGTCGCCGGTGGCGAAGGACTCGACGACGGAGTCGAGAAGAGAGCCGTCGGTGTAGCCGAGCAGGGAGGTGGCCATGGCATACGTCACACCCTCCGCTCCGGCACCGGCGAGGAGCTGGTCCATGACGGACATGGAGTCACGCACGGAGCCGGCGCCGGCGCGCACGACGAGCGGGAGCACGCCGTCCTCGACCGGGATGTCCTCCTTCTGGCACACCTCGGCGAGGTACTCCCGCAGGGTGCCGGGCGGCACGAGGCGGAAGGGGTAGTGATGGGTCCGGGACCGGATCGTCCCGATGACCTTCTCGGGCTCGGTCGTGGCGAAGATGAACTTCAGATGCTCCGGCGGCTCCTCGACGACCTTCAGCAGCGCGTTGAAGCCGGCCGACGTGACCATGTGGGCCTCGTCGATGATGTAGATCTTGTACCGGCTGCCGGCGGGGCCGAAGAAGGCCTTCTCGCGCAGCTCACGGGCGTCGTCCACACCACCGTGCGAAGCCGCGTCGATCTCGATGACGTCGATGGACCCTGGGCCGTTCCGCGCGAGATCACGGCAGGACTGGCACTCACCACACGGGGTCGGAGTGGGACCTTGCTCACAGTTCAGACAGCGGGCGAGGATGCGCGCGCTGGTCGTCTTGCCGCAGCCGCGCGGACCGCTGAACAGGTACGCGTGATTGACCCGGTTGTTCCGCAGCGCCTGCTGCAGCGGGTCGGTGACATGCTCCTGCCCGATGACCTCGGCAAAGGTCTCCGGGCGATAGCGGCGGTACAGCGCGAGAGACGACACGCATACGAGGTTAATGGGGCCCACTGACAACAGGCTCCGCCCGCAGACCCCGGCCCCGGCTCCTGGCCCCTGACCCCTGGCTCCCAGCCGCCCCGTCCCCGGGAACGCAAGCGCCCCCCACGCACCCGCCAGAGCCGACCTACCCTTGCTGCCTTCCGGCCCTGGGGGAGTTCAGTCAGATAGCGCCGCGTGAGGGGCTGTGCCCCACAGTACCCGATCGCGGCCCCCGGTCAGTACCCGATCAGCGGCCGCGGCCGCACCCGATCCGGGCCTGCGGGAACGAGTTCGCGAGCACTCCCCTCGGTCATGTAATGTTTCCGGCGGAGGATTCGCCTAGAGGCCTAGGGCGCACGCTTGGAAAGCGTGTTGGGGGCAACCCCTCACGAGTTCGAATCTCGTATCCTCCGCCAGTGCCTCACCGGGCACGATGTCGAAGGGCCCCACTGTTCGCAGTGGGGCCCTTCGACGTTGTCCCTCCCAATTTCCGTCTCGGCGCATGCAGAGGAAAGTCGCCACCCGCGCCAGCTCCCGATCACTTGACCACCCGCACGCTGGGACGGCGACCCCCGTGGGCGGAGGGCCGCCGATATCGGAAAGGGCGAGGCCCGACAGGCCCGTCGCCTCCTGGCTGACGCCAAGCTGCACGGCCACAAGTACGCGATCGATGCCGTGCTCTCAAAAAGGTATGACCCTGCGCCCCACTCCGCCCCAGGCGCCGCAACGCCAGGTACTGGTGATCACGGGCGCACCGGGTGCGGGGACCCGGTGAAGCCCTACCGCGTCACCCGCACCGGCGCCGACACAGTCGTCTGGTCCAGTTCCGACACCCGGACCGTCACCTTCATCGTCCAGGTCCCCGGGAGGGGGAGGTCGAAGGAGTCGTTGCCCCAGTAGCCGCCGCGGTCGGTGAGCCTGGTGTCCAGGGGGCCGATCTTCCGGGCTCCCAGGGTCAGGGTGACGTGCAGTTCGGGGACCGTGGACAGGCCGCCGTCGGGGCCGTAGACCACCGCCTGGACGGAGGTGCGGCCCACGCGGCCCGGGTCCAGGGTGATCTGGACCTTGCCTTGGGCGCCGGGGGCGCCGATGTCGAAGGGGATCGTGGTGACGGAGGCCGTCGGGATGCCGGCCGCCGGCACCTCGGCCGACGCCGCCTCGGTGGCCGTGCGGCCGGGCACCGTGCCGGTCAGCAGGGTCGTCAGGGCCAGGACCACCGCGGCGACGGCCGTCTCCGCCAGCACCGAGCGGCGCAGGAGGTGGAAGGGCGCCTGTGGGGGCGGGGCGGGGGGTTCCGGGGGCGGCGGCAGCGGGGGGCCTCCGGCCGGTTCGGGGACACGGGCGCCTTCGGGGACACGGGCACCCTCGGAGACGCGGACGCCCTCGGAGACACGGGCACCCTCGGAGACACGGGCACCCTCGGGGACACGGACGCCCTCGGGGACACGGACGCCCTCGGAGACGCGCGCTCCTTCGGGGACGTGAACCACGGCGGACCGGGGCCGTGCGGTCAGGCGGGTCGTCCAGGTGCGGGAGCAGGCCGCCGCCAGTAGGAGCGCGGTGACCGCCGCCAGTTTGGCCAGCAGGGTGCGGCCGTACGTCGTGTCCGTGAGCGCCTGCCAGGAGCCGAGACCCCGCCAGGACTGGTAGACGCCGGTCAGCACCAGGACCGTGACCGAGGCGAAGGCCAGGCGGGAGAAGCGGGCGACGGTGGTGAGGGAGGTGCGCCGGAGTGTGCGCAGGAGGGCGGCCAGGCCGCCCAGCCAGGCCGCCATGGCCAGCAGGTGGAGGGTGGCGGCGGTGACGGCCAGGGGGACCTGGATGCCCGCGGAGGCGTGTTCGGCCGCCGTCCAGGTCAGGGCGATGGGGAGGGAGAGGGCCGCGACCACGGTGAGGGTCTCACGGCGCGGGAGCCTCTTCCGGCGGGCCCGCAGGAGCGCCACGCAGGCGCCGGACAGCACCAGCAGCGCCAGGCGGGCGAGGAGGAGCGCGCCGGGGCGGGTGGTGGCCGGGTGGGTGAGGGAGCCGAGGGAGATCGCGGGTGAGGTGCCCTCCTCGTAGGGGGTGCGCAGGAGGTACAGGGCGGTGGTCGTGGCGAGGAGGGTCCAGGCGGCGGCCAGGGCGGGGGTGCGCAGCGGGGCCGCCGTCGGCGGGCGGCAGTACGCCACGAACGCCGCCGTGCCGAGCAGGAGGGCCAGGGAGAGGTAGGCGAGGTAGCGGGCGATGTTGTACAGGGCCGCCGTGACGGGGTTCTCCGTGCTGTCGGGGATGGGGGCCGCGGTAGTCGCCGTGCGCTTTCCGACCGAGAACGTGAGGGCGCCGGACACCGGGTGGCTGTCCGCCGACACCACCCGCCAGGCGACCGTGTAGGTGCCGGTGGCGAGCCCCGTGGGGAGGGCGACGCGGGCCGTGTCGGAGCGGCCCGGGGCGTGGTCGGCGGGGCCGGTGCGCAGGCGGTGGTTGCGGGGGTCGTAGACGCGGAAGGAGTCGGTGAGCAGGCCGACCGATTCGGTGAAGGTCAGGGTCACCTGCCGCGGGGCCGTGCGGAGTACGGCCGCGTCGGGCGGGTCGGTCGTGCGCAGGGCCGCGTGGGCCGAGGCGGGGGCCGCCGTGCCGAGCAGAAGGAGGAAGAGGCCCGCGCAGAGCGCGGTCAGCCGCCGTGGCCATCGGTGTCGGTCGCGCAGCACCTGGTCCCCTCCCTTGCCCTCGTCCCCTTACGTACGCAGAGATCGGCCGCGTTGCTCACCAGGTCGGGCGGGCCGAGATGCCGCCGTCCACGGTCAGGTCGTGGCCGGTGATCCAGCTCGCGAGCGGCGAGGCGAGGAACACGCAGGCGCCGGCCACGTCCTCGGGGCGGCCGAGGCGGCCGGTGGGGGCGGCGGCCAGCCAGCGGCGTACGCCGTCCGGCCAGGCCTCCGCCAGGCCTTCCCGGTCGATCAGGCCGGGCGAGACGGTGTTGACGCGGATGCCGTCCGGCCCGTACTCCAGGGCCGCCGCACGGGCGTGCATGACCACCGCCGCCTTGGCCGCGCTGTAGTGGGCGTGGCCGGGTGCGGGGTGGGCGGCCTCGATGGAGGCGATGTGGGTGACGGTGCCGCCGCCGTGCGCCCGCATATGGGCGGCGGCGGCCTGGGTACAGGCGAAGACGCTGGTGAGGTCGGTGTCGACGACCGTGCGCCACTCGGCCGCCGTCATGCCGGGCAGGGGCAGGACGGGCTGGACGGCCGCGTTGTTGACGAGGGCGGTGAGCCGGCCGCCGGACCACTCCGTCACCTCCCGGACCAGGCGGTGGCAGGCGTCCTCGTCCGTCAGGTCCGCCTGGAGTACGACGGCCTCGCCGCCCGACTCCCGGATCCGGGCCGCCACGTCGGCCGCCGCCTCCACCGCCGTACGGCAGTGCACGGCAACCGCCGCGCCCTGCGCGGCGAACCGCAGGGCGATGGCGCGGCCGATGCCGCCGCCCGCGCCGGTCACGAGGGCGGTCTGGCCGTCGAGCAGGTTCAGCGGGCTCCTGTTCATGGGCGGCACAGTTCCGTGATGCGGGCGGCCTCGGACGGGTAACGCGCCGTGAGGTCGGCCGCGTTCCCGTGTTCGTAGTCCGCGTAGGTGAATCCGGGTGCCATGGTGCAGCCGAAGAACGTCCACGCGCCGCCCGGTGCCACCCGCGCGCCCATCCAGGTGCGGGCGGGCACGGTCAGCTGGAGGTGCTGGCCGGTCAGCGGGGCGGGGCCGAGGACGGCGGTGCGGGTGGTGCCGTCGGGGGCGAGCAGCAGGAGCTGGAGCGGGTCGCCGAGGTAGAAGTGCCAGATCTCGTCGGTGGGCAGGCGGTGCAGGGCCGAGAAGTCGTCCGCGGTGAGCAGGGCGACGATGGCGGAGCCCGCCGGCCGGCCGTCGGCCTGCTGCGGCCCCTCCCAGGTAGGCCGGAACAGGCCACCCTCGCGGGGGATGGGTTCGAGGCCGATGGGGGTCCCCCCGCGCGAGCGAAGCCGAGCGTGGGGGAGGGCGATCAGATCGTCCGGCGTCGTCGTCACCCGGGGAAGGCTACCGCGCGCTCCAGGAAGGCGAGTTGGGCGTGCTTCCGAGGCAGGTACACGTCCGGGATGTCCACCTCGGGCAGGACGACGGCCGGGCCGCGCACGAAGCCCTGGCGTTCGAAGCGGGCGATCGCCCTGGCGTTGCGTACGTCCGGGTCGACCACGAGCCGGCGCCGGTCCAGGGCCCGCAGCGCGTACGTCGTCATCGCCCTCAGCAGCGCCGAAGTCCAGCCGGGGCGCGGGCCGTCGGGGCCGGCCGGGCCGAGCAGGACGTGGACGCCGAGGTCGCCGGGGAGGACGTCGTAGCACTCGCCGACCCGGTCCGCGGCCGGTTCGTACGTCTGGAGCAGGGCGGCCGGTGTGCCGTCCTTGGTGACGAGGTGGGCGTGGTGGGTGTCGAGGCCGGCCATGTGGGTGTAGATCTCGGCGACCTGGTCCCGGGTGAGGCCGTTCATGCCCCAGAAGACGGCGCGTTCCTCGCTCACCCACCCGTGGACGACGTCGGCGTCGGACGCCGGGTCGAGGGGGCGGATGCGGACGGTGCCGAATCCGGCGATGTGCTGTTCGTAGCGGTCAGCGGTCACGGGGTTCCCTCGGGGGTGCTCGGGGTGCTCGGGGTGCTCGCGGGTCAGCAGGGTCCAGTCGGTGACGATCGGGGCCAGTTCTCCCTTGAGCCACAAGGGGAGTTGGTCGCGGTGGTGCGGGGTGCCGGGGACGCCGTCGGCGCCGAGGGGGACCACCCAGCGGCTGCCCTCCCGGTCGGCCAGATCCCAGACGTAGCGGGCGGCCGGGCCGCGGGCCGCACGGTCGGTGAGGCCGGGGACGGCGGAGGTGCACAGCACGCAGTCGTGGTCCCCGGCGAGGCCGGGTTCCTGGTCCCCCTCCGGCCCCGGCAGTGCGCGCCAGGGGGCGAGGCGGTGGGTGTCGGACCAGGTGCCGGCCGGGGGTCCGGCGGCCACCTCCTCCAGGGCCGCGCGTACGGTGGCCGGGCGGTCGACGCCGTACAACTCCTCGGCACGCAGCAGGTGTTCGAGGGCGTGGCCGATGCGCGGGACGAGCGCCAGCCAGGGCTGCAGGACCTCCGGGTAGGCCGGGGGCTCGGTGAGCGGGGCGAACACCGGGTGGGCGGCGAGACGGCGTACGACCGCGCCGCGCACCGCCGCGTAGGCGGCCGCGTCGCCGCTGTCGGCGTCCATACGGCGGTTCCAGGCGAGCAGGCGGTCGCGCAGCCGGGCCGCCTCGGGGGTGAGGCCGTCGAGGGCGGCGAGGCGGTCGAGAAGCGGGGCGGCCGAGGCGAGGTGGGTGTCGGTGTGGATCGCGGGCATGCCCTCGGCGGTCCAGGCGGGGCGCGCGTCGAGGAGGGCGCGGATGCGGTCGGCGCGGTGCGGTGGGGCGAACTCGACGCCGAGGGGGGTGGCGAGGCCGCGCTGGTTGGCCATCACCGCGATGCCGTCCGCCAGGGAGGCGTACGGCATCGTGTGCCAGCCGTGCCAGTCGTGGCCGGGCCGCCAGGCGGGGACCGGGTGGCGGCGGTTGGCCTCCGCGCGCAGGGGGACGCGGCCGGCGACGCGGTGGAGGGTGCCGCCCCGGGTGTCCGCGGCCTGTACGACGTTGACGGGCTCGGCCCAGGCGTCCAGGGCACGGTCGACGTCCTGGACCGTGCGGGCCCTCAGGAGGGGGAGGAGGGCGCTGAAGCCGAGGTCCGCTGTGACGCGGGGTGGGTAGCGCAGGGCAAGCGCCTCGGCTTCGCCTTCGGCGGTTTGCGGGTCGTGGGCGGACTCGGCTTCCGGCGCCGGGCCCCTTTCCCGTCCGAAGACCCCCGCTTCCAGCCCCTCCGGCCCGCCCGCGATCACCGGCCCCCTCGCCGTCTCGATCACCTCGATCCCGGCCGGGGGCTCACCCGCGATCTCCACCGTCTCCGTGTGCCGTGTCGCGCGGTGCCAGACCCCGTCCGGGCCGAGGGCCTCGACGCCCGCTCCGGTGCGCCGCAGGCGTTCGCGGTAGAGGTCCTGGTAGTCGGCCATGGCGTTGGTGATGGCCCAGGCGACCGTGCCGGTGTGCCCGAAGTGGGCGATGCCGGGGACGCCGGGCACGGCGAGGCCGACGACGTCGAACTCGGGGCAGAAGAGGCGGACCTGCTGGTAGACGCCGGGGTCCTCGATGAAGCGGTGCGGGTCACCGGCGATCAGGGCCTGGCCGGTGGCCGTACGGGCGCCGGAGACCAGCCAGCCGTTGCTGCCCGCCGTGCCGGGACCGTCGGCGGCGAACAGGCCGACCGCCTCGGCGCCCAGGTGCCGTATCGCCTGCTCGCGCCAGAGCTTGGCCGGGAAGCCGGCGAACAGGATGTGCGCGGCGAGCCAGATGCCGAGCGGGGTCCAGGGCTGCCAGGGGGCGGGGGTGAGAGCGGTGCGGGCGAACTCGGGCGCCCGGCGGGCACCGGCCGGCAGGCCCTCGTTGACGCCGTCGACGTACGCGCGGACCCAGTCGGCCGTTTCGGCGTCCCGGCGTTCCAGCTCGGCGAAGCAGCGGCGGGCCGTGTCGTCGAGGCGGGCCCGGCGGGCGAGGACGTCCCAGGAGAGGGCGCCGGCGCCGAGGAAGGAGGCCGAGGTGCCCTGGGAGCGGTGGCGTTCGACCTCCAGCTGCCAGGCGCGGTCCAGGGCGGTCACCCGGCCCTGGGCGCGGGCCAGTTCGAGGGCGCTGGAGGCCCGTAGGTGGGGGATGCCCCAGGCGTCGCGGTACGTCTCGATGGTCACCCGGCAGCCCCTTTACCTTAGGTTAGCCTTGCCTAAATTGCTTGCTGGTGAGGGAATCGTACGCGACCTACGGCGACCGGCATTCCCCCGGCTGCGGCGGGCGCACCGGCGGGCGATCATCGACGCATGGACGTCACCCTGCACCTCGCCCAGGACCGCGACGCCGACGCGCTGCTCGGGCGGTCCCCGCTCGCCGCCCTCACCGGGATGCTGCTCGACCAGCAGGTCCCGATGGAGTGGGCGTTCAAGGGGCCCCGGACCATCGCCGACCGGCTCGGCGTCGGGGCCGCCGGAGACCTCGACGCGCACGACATCGCCGCGATGGACCCGGAGGCCTTCGCCGCGCTGCTCGCCGAGAAGCCGGCCGTGCACCGCTACCCGGGCTCGATGGCCAAGCGCATCCAGCAGCTGTGCCAGTACCTCGTCGAGCACTACGACGGGGACGCGGAGGCGGTCTGGCGGGGTGTGCAGACCGGTGCCGAGCTGCTGAAACGGCTCGAGGACCTGCCCGGTTTCGGCAAGCAGAAGGCACAGATCTTCCTCGCGCTGCTCGGCAAGCAGCTCGGGGTCGCGCCCACGGGGTGGCGGGAGGCCGCGGGGGCGTACGGCGAGCGGGAGTCCTTCCGGTCGGTGGCCGACATCACGGGGCCGGAGTCGCTGGCGAAGGTCCGCGCCCACAAGCAGGAGATGAAGGCGGCGGCCAAGGCGAAGGCCTCCGGCAAGTAGGGGCGGCAGCAAGCAAGGGCCGCAGCAAGCAAGGGCCGCAGCAAGCAGGGGCCGCAGCAAGTAGAGGCGGCCCCGCGCCCCTTGGGGCGCTTCACCCGACCGGCCCCGCCCGAATGGCAGACCCCGCCGCGCCGATCTCAGCATGAACCATGACCGAGGCAACGAGCGGTGGTCCCGGCCGGGACCGTGAGTACGACGACCGGAACGTTCATGCGACACCTCCGCCGGGCGGCCGGCACGAGCCCGAGCCGCCGTTCGAGGGTCCCCTGCACGCGCTGTCCAGAGCCGCCTGGCAGGTGGTCCTGGTCACCGGGATCGCCTCGCTGATCCTCGGGGTGCTGGTGCTGGTGTGGCCCGGCGCCTCCCTGCTCGCCGCCGGCGTCCTCTTCGGCCTCTACCTCGTGATCAGCGGCATCTTCCAGCTGGCCTCCGCCTTCGGCACGCACATGACGACCTCGCTGCGTGTGCTGGCCTTCATCAGCGGCGCCCTGTCGATCCTGCTCGGCCTGTTCTGCTTCCGCGGGCCCATGCAGTCGATCCTGCTGCTCGCCCTGTGGATCGGCATCGGCTGGCTGATCCGCGGGATCACCCAGTCCCTGGCCGCCCTGCACGACTCCCGGATGCCCGGCCGGGGCTGGCAGATCTTCCTCGGGGTCCTCACCTTCATCGCCGGGATCGTGCTCATCGACTCGCCGTTCGACTCGGTCGCGGTGCTGACCCTCGTCGCAGGCATCTGGCTGGTCGTCGTGGGGATCACCGAGATCGTCACCGCGTTCAGCATCAGGAGCCGGGCCAAGGCGGTCCCGAGGTCGCTGTGAATACCGGCGTCAACCGCACGCCCCGCTCGTACGCCGCGCGAGCGGATCTCGCCCCCGGCGTGCTGCACACCCGGCCCGCCCTGGGGATACACCAGCCGTGAGCAGGACCGCGAGCCTCCCCCGCAGCCGTATCCGGCTGCGGGTGCTCGTGCTGCTCCTCGCCCTGTGGGTGCCCGGCGCCCATCTGCAGGCCCAGGCGGCCCCCGCACTGGGCGCGTCCGCCGAGACCTTCGAGCACGACGTCCTGGACGTCCTCGACACCCTCGTACGACCGTCCTCCCGCACCATCCACCGGGCCGACGTACCCGAGCGTCCCGCACCCCTCCCCGGCCCGGCGCCCGCCCCACCGGCGGCCCGCCCGTGCCACGCCCCGCCGTGGGCGCCGTACGCCCCGTCCCTGCTGCGCACGGTGGTCCTGCGCTGCTGACAGACCCGCGTTCCCGCGAACGGTCGGTCACAGGTCAGTCAGACGCAAGGAGCAGCACCGTCATGCCCATGGATCACTATGCCGTCCTGCGCGCCCTGGTGCGCGCGGAGGCCAGACGTGCGACGGCACCCAGGCCGGAGCAGAAGCCGGACCAGAAGGGAGAACCGCAGCGGCGGCCCGAGCAACGCTGACCGCTGAACCGGTACCGGCGGGGGCGGGCCACCGCCTCCGCCGGGCCGTCCTCCACCGGGCGGCCCTCCGCCGAACGGAGGAAATCCGGCGTGTCGGACTCCGGCTCGCCGAAGGAGCCCGCCGGTGCCCCGTGCCTCGAAGGCCGTCAGGGAACGCGGATCACTCCGGCGCGGTCTCGCCGTCCCTCGTCTCGGCCCTCTACTCCCGTTAGCGGTATAAATGCACCCTTTGCGGCATCTTTTCCAGCGCCGCACTCCGCCGCCATGGCTGCGCCCGGAACGTCTTGACCGGTAGGCTTTCCGTGTGATCTTCAAGCGCATCGGAAACGGCCGGCCGTACCCCGACCACGGCCGGGAAAGCACCCGGCAGTGGGCGGACGTCGCGCCGCGCCCGGTCCGCCTCGATCAGCTCGTGACCACCAAGCAGCAGCTCGACCTCGAGACCCTGCTGGCGGAGGACTCGACGTTCTACGGCGACCTCTTCGCACACGTCGTGAAGTGGCAGGGCGACCTCTATCTCGAGGACGGGCTGCACCGCGCGGTCCGCGCCGCCCTCCAGCAGCGCCAGGTGCTGCACGCGCGCGTGCTCGAACTCGACTGACCGGCGCGACACGGCTTTTGGCCCTTGACCCTTTCGGGTTTCGCTGAGCGGCATCGACTGATCATCTAATAGGCAGCGCCGCTCGGGCGCACTACGCTGCGCCCATGAGCATGCTGACTCCCCCGGGCATGGGCGGCCAGTACCGGATCACGGGGGACAAGTACCCTCGGATGCGTCCGCCGCGCCGACGCGCCAGGCTCGCGGCCGCCGTGGTGGCTTCCGTCTGCGCGCTCGGCCTCATCGGCTGGGGCACCCTGCAGCTCATCGACGTCTTCACCGGCGGCGCAAAGAAGACCACGGCGACCGGCACCAAGGCCGGGTGCCGCACCAAGGCCTCGCCCGCGGCCCAGGTCAGCACGCTGCCCAAGCCCGGCGAGATCACCGTCAACGTCTACAACGCCACCGCGCGCACCGGGCTCGCCAAGGACACCGCGGACGCGCTCAAGAAGCGCGGCTTCAAGATCGGCAACGTCGGCAACGCGAGCGGGCAGTTCGACAAGAAGGTCAAGAGCGCGGGGATACTCCTCGGGCCCGCCTCGGCACAGAACTCCTCGCTGCCGGTGCTGGCCACCCAACTGGCCGCCGCCGAACGCCGCACGGACACCCGCAAGGGCACCGACCTCGACCTGATCATCGGGGACGCCTTCAAGGGCCTGGCCAACCAGGCGGCAGCGGATCAGGCGCTGTCCGAACTGACCGCGCCCGCACCGCCGGCACCTACGAAAAAGAGCTGCTGAAGCTGCTGACAAGCGCCCCGAAGGACTACTCGGCCGCCCCGTAGAGGCGATCGCCCGCGTCCCCCAGCCCCGGCACGATGTACCCGTGCTCATTGAGGTGGTCGTCCACGGCCGCCGTCACCACGGTCACCGGCGTCCCCGCCAGCTCCCGCTCCATCACCGCGACACCCTCGGGAGCGGCGAGAAGGACCACGGCGGTGACGTCGTCCGCGCCCCGCTTGATCAGTTCCTGGATGGCCGCGACCAGCGTCCCGCCCGTCGCCAGCATCGGGTCCAGGACGTACACCTGGCGCCCGGAGAGATCCTCCGGCATGCGCGAGGCGTACGTGGACGCCTGCAGCGTCTCCTCGTTGCGGATCATGCCCAGGAAGCCCACCTCGGCGGTCGGCAGCAGCCGGACCATGCCGTCCAGCATGCCGAGGCCCGCGCGCAGGATCGGCACGACCAGCGGGCGCGGCCGGGCGAGCTTGACGCCGGTGGTCCGCTCGACCGGGGTCTGGATGTCGACGGCCTCGGTGCGCACGTCCCGCGTGGCCTCGTAGGCGAGCAGGGTGACCAGTTCGTCGGCGAGCCGGCGGAAGGTCGCGGAGTCGGTGCGCTGGTCGCGCAGCGTGGTGAGCTTGTGGGCGACCAGGGGGTGGTCGACGACGTGGAGACGCATGCCCATAACGGTACCTGCGGCGTCACCGCGGCCGAGACCCCGCGGGTGCTGGCGTCGAAGCGGCCGTCCGAGGGAAAGTGGGAGGGACGGACTGGGGTGGTGTGACGTGCCTGACCTGCCTGACCCTCCTGAGAACGCGCCCGGGGACGCCGAGGACCGCGCGGACACCGGCGAGCCCGCGATACGCGGTGCCGGCGCACCCGAGACGGCCGCGGAGCGCAGGCGGCGCCGCGCCCAGTTCCTGCGTGACCTCGCCGAGGCCCGGGAGCTGCGCGCCCGGGTCCAGCCGCGGCGCGC
This sequence comes from Streptomyces sp. NPDC001709, assembly GCF_053596375.1. Classification (NCBI taxonomy): domain Bacteria; kingdom Bacillati; phylum Actinomycetota; class Actinomycetes; order Kitasatosporales; family Streptomycetaceae; genus Streptomyces; species Streptomyces sp. NPDC001709. Next base: position 107,884 of record NZ_JBSFGB010000011.1, read on the forward strand.
CAAGGCCGCCCGATTGCGCCACGAGATGCGCATGCGGACGTTCCGCTGGTAGGCCGTCCGAAGGGGGAAACCCTCTTGAGCAAGGCCCGGTAAGAAAGTTCTGCGAGAAGGCTCTGGGCTAGGAAGATCCACGCCCGCACCGGCGTTTGCGAGGTGGGCGTGCGTGAGTGCCTGGCAAAGCCGCGTACGATCCGCAGGTGGCGGCAACGAACGCGTAAGACACAGGGAGCCGAAGACGTCCCCTGACAGCCATGTTTCTGCCACGATTCCGAGTGGGTGGGGCTCGGAGCCCAAGCTCTTCCCGCCCACGTACCTCCGCCGGGGGGACCCCCAACCGGCACGCCTCTGACCAGTGGGAGAGTCACGGTGTACTTCGCCGCACTGCTCGCGCGCACCGAAGACGGGTGGGAAGCGAGCGACACAGAGCTCGACGATGTGGAGACCCTGTCGGATCTGGCCGACCTGGCCCGGGAAGCCTCTCCCGACGATGACACGGTGCTCGTGCTGATCGAACAGGAGGAATCCTGGTTCGGTGTCGTCCGCGTGGACGGCGAGGAGGACCCTCGCATCTACGTCTCGGACGCGGCCGCCGCCCAGCGCAGCGCCTACGGCGAGCTGCTGCTCACCGACGAGCTGCTCGGCCGGGAGCCGGGCGCCGACGATGTCGACGACCTGGACTCCCTGGACCTCGACGGCACCGAGGACGGCGAGTCCGGGTCCGACGAGGACGACGAGGAGGGCTCCGCCGACTCGGTTCCGCACAGCCCGGTCGGTGACAGCCAGATCCTCGACGACCTGGGCATCAGCGAGAAGGAGCTGCGCGCCCTGGACGCCGACGAGGCGCTGAGCTCGATCGCCGAGGCCCTGGGTGCCTCGGAGGTGCTGGAGACCGTCCGCTGACCGTGGAGAACCCGGCAGCCGCACCGGACCCGGTACGCGACCGCTGGCGGGCCGCGATACGGCTCGCCCTGGCCGAGGCCGAACGGGCCGTCCCCGGCGGGGACGTCCCCGTCGGAGCCGTCGTGCTGTCCCCGGACGGTACGACGGTGCTCGCCACCGGCCACAACGAGCGGGAGGCCACCGGTGATCCCACGGCCCACGCGGAGGTCCTCGCGATCCGGCGGGCCGCCGCCCTGCTCGGGGAGTGGCGGCTGACCGGCTGCACGCTCGTGGTCACCCTGGAGCCCTGCACGATGTGCGCGGGTGCGATCGTCCAGTCCCGCCTCGACCGGGTCGTCTACGGCGCCCGGGACGACAAGGCGGGCGCGGCGGGCTCGCTGTGGGACGTGATCAGGGACCGCCGGCTCAATCACCGTCCGGAGGTCGTCGAGGGCGTTCTCGCGGCGGAGTGCGCGGCGCTTCTCACCGAGTTTTTCCGGCACCGGTGAATCCGATTTCAAACCTTGCCCCACCTTGCTGTAAGGTCTCCCTCGGTAGCGTGTCCGAGCGGCCGAAGGAGCTCGCCTCGAAAGCGAGTGTGGCGCAAGTCACCGAGGGTTCAAATCCCTCCGCTACCGCTCTGAGAAGGGCCCCGTCGAAAGACAGGGCCCTTCGTGCGTCCTGAGAATGGGACGCATACGGACCGGACCCTCGACCGGGCCCTCAAGTGCGCGCCGCCTTCGGCGGGATGCCGTGGCCCGCACCCCGCAGTCGGGGTCCGGCCCGGCAAAAGTCCTCGGGCGGCGGGCCGTTGGTCCCCAAAAGGGGCGTGAAGGTTACACTCGCCGCCGGCAACAGGGGCGCCCGAAGGCATTCCGCACGAGGGCATACGGACAGGGGAGGCCGCGGTGGCGGTGAATGCCAAGAAGATCGCCGTATACGTGCTCGTGGTCTTCGCGCTGTACGTGATCATCACGGACCCGCCCAAGGCCGCCCACTACGTCCAGATAGTCTTCGAGGGCATATCGGACGCGGCCAAGGCCGTGGGCGACTTCATGACGTGGGTCGCCAACGGAGGAAAGAGCTGAGGTACATCCCATGATCCGCCACCTGGTCCTCTTCAAGCTCAACGAGGGCGTCGAGCGCGACGATCCGCGGGTCGTGGCGGGCGTGGAGGCCTTCAGGGCCCTCGGCGGCCAGATCGAGGAGCTGCGCTTCTGGGAGTGCGCCTGGAACATCAGCGACCGGCCGATCGCCTACGACTTCGCGATCAACTCGGCCGTCGAGGACACCGACGCGCTCAAGCGCTATCTGGAGCACCCGGCGCATCAGGCGGGTGTCACGCTGTGGCGCGAGTTCGCCACATGGGTGATCGCCGACTACGAGTTCTGAGCCCCCGCTTCACCCTTTTCACCCTTTTCCCGGTTTTCGGGATACAGCCCTCCGCTGGAACGGCGGAGGGCTTTCGTGCGTCTTATACCCCAACTCGTCGCCCCAACTTGTCAGAATTTGAACACAACACGGCGTTATGGGGTGCTTGCACATAGTGCACATCTCTTGTGATGCTATGACCGCTTTTGACGGATGATTGACCGATGAAGAGGTGGCGTTGACCGTGTCGGCCAGTACTGCGCCGCCCCAGGACGAGGCGGCCGCCCCCGCTCCCGCCCCCGCTCCCGCGCCCCCCGAGAAGCGGCGCGGCGCCGACACCCGAGCCCTCACCCAGGTGCTCTTCGGCGAACTGCAGCAGCTGACGCCGGGCACGCCGGAGCACAACCGGGTGCGGGGAGCGCTGATCGAGGCGAACCTCCCGCTCGTGCGCTACGCGGCCGCCCGCTTCCGCTCCCGCAACGAGCCGATGGAGGACGTGGTCCAGGTCGGCACCATCGGCCTGATCAACGCCATCGACCGGTTCGACCCGGACCGGGGCGTGCAGTTCCCGACCTTCGCGATGCCCACCGTGGTCGGCGAGATCAAGCGGTACTTCCGGGACAACGTCCGCACGGTCCACGTACCGCGCCGGCTGCACGAGCTGTGGGTGCAGGTCAACAGCGCGACCGAGGACCTCACCACGCTCTACGGCCGCTCCCCGTCCACCACCGAGATCGCCGAGCGGCTGCGGATCAGCGAGGAAGAGGTGCTGAGCTGCATCGAGGCGGGCCGGTCGTACCACGCCACCTCACTGGAGGCCGCGCAGGAGGGCGACGGGCTGCCCGGCCTGCTGGACCGCATCGGCTACGAGGACCCGGCCCTGGACGGCGTGGAACACCGCGACCTGATCCGGCACCTGCTCGTCCAACTCCCCGAGCGCGAACAGAGAATCCTTCTCCTGCGCTACTACAGCAATCTCACCCAGTCACAGATCAGCGCGGAACTCGGCGTCTCCCAGATGCACGTCTCCCGGCTCCTCGCCCGCAGCTTCCAGCGGCTGCGTTCGGCGAATCGCATCGACGCATAGCGACTCCCGACCCGGTGCACAGCGGGCGTTCGCCCGGTGCATAGCGGGCGCACGGGAGCACAACCGCGAACACACCCTGCATCGCAAACCCGATCGATCCCTCACCACCGCGAGCGATTCGCTCACCAGGGCAGATGCCGACAGTCGGGTTCCGAAATAGCGTCAGACCCGTTGTTTCCAGGGCGGATTCGCATCTCGCATGTCGACATGTCACTACAGCGTGTTGCCGACATGTGACATTCTGCCGGAGACGCGTTTGCCGGGCCTTCGGCTCCGGTATTCAGGTGAAGGCTGCGTTGCTCGAAAGGCGACGCCGCCACGACCGTCCCGCGACCCAAAGGGGGTGGCATGTCCGCAGACCAGGGCAGCTCGAAGGTGCTGACGCCCGCGAAGAGCGAGGCAGCGCCCAAGGAGCTCGACGCTCTCGACGTCCTCGACGGCATCGAGGGCGTCACGGCCCTCGACGCCGTGCCGGCCCCGCCCGCCCCGGCGGCCGCCGACATCCCGGCTCCGCCGGCCTCGGGGGACATCGACACCCGCACCCTGTCCCGCTCCCTCTTCCTGCGGCTCGCCGCACTCGACGAGGACAGCCCCGAGCGGGCCTACGTCCGGGACACCCTGATCGAGCTCAACCTGCCGCTGGTCCGCTACGCGGCCGCGCGCTTCCGCTCCCGCAACGAGCCGATGGAGGACATCGTCCAGGTCGGCACGATCGGCCTGATCAAGGCGATCGACCGCTTCGACTGCGAACGGGGCGTGGAATTCCCCACGTTCGCGATGCCGACGGTGGTCGGCGAGATCAAGCGCTTCTTCCGGGACACGTCCTGGTCGGTGCGCGTCCCGCGCCGCCTCCAGGAACTCCGCCTGGCCCTCACCAAGGCCAGCGACGAGCTCTCCCAGAAGCTGGACCGCTCCCCGACGGTCACGGAGCTGGCCGCGGTGCTCGGCGTCTCCGAGGAGGACGTGGTCGACGGGCTCGCCGTCGGCAACGCCTACACCGCCTCCTCCCTCGACTCCCCGGCCCCCGAGGACGACGGCGGCGAGGGCTCGCTCGCCGACCGGCTCGGCTACGAGGACACGGCCCTGGAGGGCGTGGAGTACCGCGAGTCGCTCAAGCCCCTGCTGGCGAAACTCCCGCCCCGGGAGCGCCGGATCATCATGCTGCGCTTCTTCGCCAACATGACCCAGTCCCAGATCGGCGACGAGGTCGGCATCTCCCAGATGCACGTCTCCCGCCTCCTCACCCGGACCCTGGCTCAGCTGCGGGAGGGGCTGATCTCGGACTGAGGGTTCAGTTCTGACGGTTCGTCAGTGACACTGGCCCGATGCTGCGAGCGACAGGGCCGGACGACACCGCGCGAACGACACGTGCGACATGGACGCATGGCCGCCGAGGCGCCGTTACGGCAGCGTCGGCGGCCGTCGTCGTCCTGGGCGCGGTGGTGGCCGCGTGCGGGGGCCACGGGCCGGGCGGCGGGTACGTCGCGGTCGGCTCGGCGGGCGGCCCGGACAGGGGGAGCACGGCGGCGGCCACCCCGACGGGCGCGGTGTCGCTGGTCCCGCTGGACGGCAGCGGGGACACGACGGCCGGCAACTCGCCGACGGGAGCGCCCGGTTCACCCCGACCGAGCAGCGGATCAACCGCCCCCGGCAGCCCGGAGCGGCCCACGCCATCGCCGGGCACCCCGAGCCCTTCCGGCAGCACGGGCGGCGACCCCGGCAGCACACCCGGTCGCACGACACCCTCGCCCGCCTCACCCACCCCGGCTCCCAGCCGCAGCACGGCACCCGCGCCCGCCGACCTCTCCTGGGGAAGGCCGTCGACCGAGGCGACGGACCGGCGCTGGTGCCAGAAGGTGACCGTCGGCTTCCTCAACTCCGGTGGTACGGCGGTGCGCTCGGGCTCGGTGACGTTCGGGACGCACATCATCGGCGCGCTCGGCATCGACTGGGGGACGGTCACGTCGACGGCGGACCTCCCGGTGCCGATCGCACCCGGCGCGCACGAGGACCCCACCTGGACGGTGTGCGTCGACGCCTGGCGCGTACCGCTCGGCATGCACATCGAGACGCGGGACGTGTCCGTGCGGTGGGGGTGACCTGGCCGTCCTCAGCCGATTTGGGCGGGGTCTCCGCCCCATGCCCAGCGGCTGGAAGCCCTCGACCCACCGAAGGTGCACGGGGCGCACCCGGCACACCGGGCGTCACGAGCCCTCCCGCCGCACCGCCGGTAGGCACCTCGCACCTGGACGCGCTCAGCGCGACATCGCCCCGGCCGGTCTCCGGTCGGGGCTCGCGCTTGCCCGGTGTGTGGTTACTTCATCGCCAGCCAGGCGACGCCGGCCACCACGGCGATGGCCACGACGACGCCGATGATCAGGCCGATGCGGGGGCCGGAGGAGGCGGCCGGCTGCTGCTGGCGCCCCTGCGGGGCCTCGTCGACGAACGCGCGGAACATCTGGGTGCTGCCGGCGGGGTCGTAATTGCCCTGGGGGCCCTGGGTGTTAGCCATGGCCCGAGACACTAGCGAATCCAGGTGACCGACCCAAGTGCGGGGCCACCGGGACAGACGGGGGCACCTCACCCGCACCGACCTGCGCGTTTACGTTCGCAACACTTGCCTTTGCCAAGTTTTTACGCCACCGGATCGCCGATTTGTTTGCCTGCAGCAACCAAACATCGCTATGGTTGCCCCAAGCAACGAATACGGGAGGTGTGATGGCCGAGCAGGCGCAGTTCGAGGAGCTGGCGCGTCAGCTCAGTGCCGTCGGAGCCGTGAAACGGGACCTGGGACGCATCCTGCCGACCGACTGCCCGGCCGGCTCGGCCGCCGTGCTGACTCTGCTCGGCCGCGACGGAGACATGCGCATGAGCAAGCTCGCGGAGCTGCTCGCCGTGGACATGTCGGTCACCAGCCGGCATGTCGCGCACGTCGCCGCGCGCGGCTGGATCGAGCGGCACCCGGACCCCGCGGACAGGCGCTCGCGCATCCTGCGCCTGACGCCCGCGGGCCTGGCGCAGCTCGACGAGCTGTCCCGGCGGACCACGCGGCTGCTCGCCGAGCGGCTCGCCGACTGGACCGACGGCGAGGTGGCCCAGCTGATCCGGCTGATGACCCGCCTGCGCGCGTCCTTCGGCGACTGCCGGTCCGCCCCGCCGCGGCCGCCCGTACCCGTACTCGAAGAGACCACCCGTACACCCGCAAGCACGTAAGAAAAGGAAGCCCATGGCAACGACCACACCAGCCGGTGTGCGGGCTCACGCCAAGCACGGGGGAGGCTCCGCGGAGCACGCCCCCATGACGCACCGGCAGATCATGGAGGCCCTGTCCGGGCTCCTGCTCGGCATGTTCGTGGCGATCCTGTCGTCCACGATCGTCTCCAACGCCCTGCCGCACATCATCGGTGACCTCGGCGGCGGTCAGTCCGCCTACACCTGGGTGGTCACCGCCGCCCTGCTGTCGATGACCGCGGCCACTCCCCTGTGGGGCAAGCTCGCCGACCTCTACAGCAAGAAGGCGCTCGTCCAGATAGCCCTGGTCATCTACGTGCTGGGCTCGGCCGCCGCCGGTCTGTCGCAGAATGCCGGCATGCTCATCGCCTGCCGCGTGGTGCAGGGCATCGGCGTCGGCGGTCTGTCCGCCCTGGCGCAGATCGTCATGGCGGCGATGATCTCCCCGCGTGAGCGCGGCCGTTACTCCGGCTACCTGGGCGCCACGTTCGCCGTCGCCACCGTCGGCGGCCCGCTGCTCGGCGGCGTCATCACCGACACCTCCTGGCTGGGCTGGCGCTGGTGCTTCTACGTCGGCGTCCCCTTCGCGATCATCGCGCTGATCGTGCTGCAGAAGACCCTGCACCTGCCCGTCGTGAAGCGGGACGTCAAGGTCGACTGGGGCGGTGCCTTCTTCATCTCCGCCGCGGTCTCGCTGCTGCTGATCTGGGTCACCTTCGCGGGTGACAAGTACGACTGGCTGTCCTGGCAGACCTACACGATGGTCGCGGGCTCGATCGTCCTCGGCGCGCTGTTCGTGCTCGTGGAGTCCAAGGCGAGCGAGCCGATCATCCCGCTGCGCCTGTTCAAGAACCGCACCATCACGCTGGCGTCGCTCGCCTCGCTGTTCGTCGGTGTCGCGATGTTCACCGGCACGGTGTTCTTCAGCCAGTACTTCCAACTGGCCCGTGACAAGTCCCCGACGATGTCGGGCGTCATGACCATCCCGATGATCGGCGGTCTGTTCGTCTCCTCGACCGTCTCGGGCCAGTTCATCACCCGCACCGGCCGCTGGAAGGCATGGCTGGTCAGCGGTGGCGTGCTGGTGACGGCCGGGCTGGTCCTGCTCGGCGGCATCCGGTACGACACCGAGTACTGGAAGATGGCCATCTTCATGGCGCTGCTGGGCCTCGGCATCGGCATGATGATGCAGAACCTGGTGCTCGCCACGCAGAACCAGGTGGCGCCCTCCGACCTCGGCTCGGCCAGCTCCACGGTCACCTTCTTCCGCTCGCTCGGCGGTGCGGTCGGCGTCTCCGCCCTCGGCGCGGTGATGTCCCACCGGATCACGCACTACGTCCAGGACGGCATCTCGGCCCTGAGCCCCAAGTACCAGGCCGCCCTGGCCGGCGGTTCCGGCTCCACCGACAGCATCCCGGACATGGACAAGCTCCCGGCGCCCATCCGGACGCTGCTGGAGAGCGCCTACGGCCACGGCATCGGTGACGTCTTCTTCATCGCCGGCTGCCTCGCCGCCGCCGCCTTCCTGATCACGCTGTTCATCAAGGAGGTCCCACTGAAGACCAAGGGCGCGCTGGCGCAGGCCGCCGAGGGTGCGGCCCCCGTCGCCGACCCGGCCGCCACCCCCGTGGAGACCACTGCGCCCCATGTGACCACTGTGGAGAACGCCGTGCAGGAGCCCGCGCAGAAGCAGGTGCCCAGCTGGGCCGCCCCCGTCGTCTCGGACACCTTCGAGGCCCCGTCCACGGCCGCCCAGCCGGCGGCGACCGCCGTCGCGACGATCGCCGAGCCCGGCCCGGGCGCGGGCGGCGGCACCCCGGTGCACGGCTACGTCCGCGGCGCCGAGAGCGCCCCGGTCCCGCAGGCCGCGATCACCCTGATCTCCCTCTCCGGCCGCCAGCTGGGCCGCGCGGTCGCCCAGCCCGACGGCTCCTACTCCCTCGACGCCCCCGGCACCGGCACGTACGTCCTGATCGCCTCCGCCGACGGCTACCAGCCGCAGGCCTCCACCATCGTGGTGGGCGAGGAGCCGCTGTCGTACGACATCCTGCTCAGCGGCACCAGTGGGCTGACCGGTGTGGTCCGGGCCGCCGGGAGCGCGCTGCCGGTGAAGGACGCGATGGTGATCGTCACCGACGTGCGCGGTGACCTGCTGGCCACCGCCGCCACCGGCGAGCAGGGCGACTTCGCCCTCACCGACCTGGTGCCGGGCACGGTGACCATGGCCGTCAACGCGAGCGGATTCAGGCCGCGCGCACTGCCGGTCGAGATCGGCGCCACCGGGGTCACCCGGATCGAGATCGACCTGGACGCCGGCGCCCGTCTCCAGGGTGTCGTCAAGGCCCCGCACGGTCCGCTGGCCGACGCCCGCGTGACGCTCGTCGACCAGGCGGGCAACGTGGTCGGCACCGCCACCACCGGCACGGACGGCGCGTACGCCTTCACCGACCTGGACGGCGGCGAGTACACGGTCATCGCGACGGGTTACCCGCCGGTGGCGACGGCCCTGACGGTGGCCGGCCCCGGAGTCGACGGCCACGAGATCGAACTCGCCCACCCCGGCGAGTAGTTCAGCCCCGGCCCGTGGTGCGCGCCGCCGTGCGCGCACCACGGGCCGGACTCTTTACGACCATTTTTTAAGCCTTTGCAGGGAGAAAACGGGATGGGACTGACCGCGAAGATCCGTACCCGGGACGGGTGGGCCGTGTCGCACGCGGTCGTCACGGTGACCGACATGACCGGTACGCAGGTGCTGCGCGCCGAGGCGGATGCCGAGGGGGCCGTACGGGACACCACCGAGCTGGCACCGGGGGCGTACACGGTGATCGTGACGGCCGTCGGATACGCGCCAGCGGCCTCCTCCGCGATCGTCACCGCGAGCGGCCGCGCCGAGGTCGGCACGGTCACGCTGGCCCGCCAGGGCGGCACCGAACTGCCGCCGCCCGGCCCCTGGACCATCGACCCGGTGCACTCCTCCGTCGCCGCGGTCGCCCAGCACCTGGGGATCTCCAGCGTGCACGGCCGGTTCACGGAGTTCGGCGGCACGATCGAGATCGCCCCGGACGACGTCACCAAGTCCCGCGTGGAGGCGGTGATCAGGGCCGCGTCCGTCGACACGGGCAACGGCATGCGCGACACGCATCTGAAGTCCGCGGACTTCCTCGACGTGGACCGGCACCCGGAGATCACCTACCGCTCGACGGACCTGACCCAGGCCGGACCCGACCGGTGGACGATCCATGGCGAGCTGTTCATGCACGGCGTCGTACGCCCGGTGGACCTGGACCTTGCCTACCTCGGCACCGGCGCCGACCCGTGGGGCGGCACTAGGGCCGCGTTCCGCGCGACGGCCGAACTGCACCGTGAGGACTTCGCGATGAACTACAACCAGGTCCTCCAGGCCGGCATCGCCGCGATCGGCACGACGCTGAAGGTGGAGCTGGACATCCAGGCGGTGCAGGGCGACTCGCTGCGCCAGGCATAGGCACAACAGGGTCAGCCACCGGGGCGCACACTGCCCCTAGGCTGCCCCCATGGCACCGAACATCGCTACCAACACCCGTGTATCGCTGGACGAGCTGCTGGACTTCGTACGACCGCGTCACCGGGCCCTGCTGATCACCCGCCGCGCCGACGGCGGGCCGCAGGCCTCCCCGCTGACCTGCGGGGTGGACGACTCGGGGCGGATCGTCGTGTCCACCTACCCGGAGCGCGCCAAGACCCGCAACGCCAAGCGGGATCCCCGGGTCAGCGTGCTCGTCCTGAGCGACGACTGGAACGGCCCCTGGGTCCAGATCGACGGCACGGCCGAGGTCATCGACAGCCCCGACTCGGTGGAACCCCTGGTCGAGTACTTCCGGAACATCAGCGGCGAACACCCGGACTGGGACGAGTACCGAGCGGCGATGGTGAAGCAGGGGAAGTCCATCATCCGGGTGACACCACAGCGGTGGGGTCCGGTGGCGACCGGGGGGTTTCCGGCGGGGCTGGTGGCGGGCGGGGAGTAGTCAGCCCCGGTCGACCATCGCCTCGATGCCCGCGATCAGCAGGTCCAGGGCGAAGGCGAAGTCGCGGTCCAGCATCTCGGCGACCGTGTCCCCGCCACGGGCCGCCAGGAGGTCCTTGGACTCCTCGACGGCCTCGGCGGTCTCCGACGCCTCGGCCACCATGGCCATGGCCTGCTGGTAGTACTCGTCGGCACTCAGCCCGGTGTCCGCGATCCGGGCGCTGAAGTGGCCCTCGATCGTGCCGTAGCCGTACACGAACTGGAAGACCGCCGAGATCGCCCCCATCACCCCGTGCGCGGGCAGCCCGGCCCGGCGGACGACCCGCTGGACCACGCGGGAGAAGGCCAGCGAGTTCGGGCCCATGTTGAGATAGCGCCCCGCCAGCGGTGACAGCCAGGGGTGGCGCACCAGCAGCGCCCGGTACTCGGTGGCCAGTGCCCGCAACTGCTCCCGCCAGTCCTCGCCCTCGGCATCCGGGTCGGGCAGCCGCAGCTCGCCGAAGGCCGCGTCGAGGGCGAGTTCGAGCAGGTCGTCCTTGGTGTCGACGTACCAGTACAGGGACATCGCGGTGACGTTCAGCTCGGCGGCCAGCCGTCGCATGGAGAACTTCGCCAGTCCTTCGGCATCCAGCAGCCGTACGGACACCGTCGTGATCCGCTCGCGGTCGAGTCCGGAGGGCTGCCCACCGCTCCGGCCGCCCCGGCGGCCCTTGTCCTCCAGCCATACGCTGGCTCGCGCCGACCGTCCCGCGTCCTTCACCACCGGCGCACCTTTCTCGATTCCACCCACTGATCCAACCTAAGGGGCGCGGGGCTGGATCGCTGCCTGGTCAGCCGCCGTTCTTCTGCGTGAGGTCGTAGAAGGTGGCCGAACCGACCGTGACCTTCTTGAAGGTGCTCTCGACCCACGAGGTGATCTGGGACGACGTACCGCCGCCGCTGCCGCCCCTGCCACCGCCCATGCCTCCGCCGGCGATGAAGTAGTGGATCTTTCCGTCTGCCACGTACTTCTTGAACTGCGCCAGGGTCGGGGACGGGTCCGTGCCGTTGAAGCCGCCGATCGCCATCACCGGGTCACCGGTGGCGAGCTGGTAGCCGGCCGCGTTCTGCGAACCGATGGACGCGGCGACCCAGGTGTACTGGGACGCGTCCTTCGCCAGCAGCTTCTTGGCCTCGGAGGAGACGTTCGCGCCGTTGAGCAGACCGCCGGCGCCACCGCCGCCGCCCATCCCGCCCTCGCCCATCCGGCCGGCGCCGGGGAAGCCGTTGCCGTTGCGACCCTGGCCCTGCGTGTTGCCGTTGCCCTGCTGCTGGTTCTGGCCCGGCATGCCGCCGGGGAAACCGTTTCCGTTCTGCCGGCCCTGCTGGCCCTGGCCGGGCATACCGCCGCCGAAGCCGCCGCGCATACCGCCGCCGGGCCCCCGGCCGCCGCCGAAGCCCATCATGCTCGCGCCCGCCGGACCGGCCGTCGGGATGGAGCCGGTGTGTGCGGAGTCCACCGTGCTGAGGGTGTACGCCGCCGGACCGGCGAGCGCGGCCACCAGGCCCACCGCCGCCGCCCCGAGGGCCGGCTGCCGGGAGATCCGGCCCGCGAAGATCAGGCCCAGCGCGGCCGCCAGACCGCCGATCAGCACCAGCCACTTCAGCCAGGGCAGGTAGGTGGAGGTGCGGTTGAGCAGGACGTAACCCCAGGCCGCCGCCGCGACCACGGAGGCGGCGAGCGTGATCGACGCCCACAGCTCCCGCCGCTCCTCCCACAGCAGCCCGGCGCCCATGCCGACGACCGCCGCCAGGTACGGGGCGAGGGCCACCGTGTAGTACTGGTGGAAGATGCCCGCCATGTAGCTGAAGACCACCATGGTGATCAGCAGCGAGCCGCCCCACACCAGGAACGAGGCCCGGGTGACCGACGTACGGCGCAGCTTCCGGGTCGCCCACAGGCCCGCGACCAGCAGGATCAGCGCGGCCGGGAGCAGCCAGGAGATCTGGCTGCCGACCTCGGAGTTGAACATCCGGTTCCAGCCGGTGGCGCCCCACATCCCGCCGCCGCCGTTGTTGTTGCCGTTGCCACCGGGGACGACGCTGCCGGTCTCATTGCCGCTGATCCGGCCGAGGCCGTTGTAGCCGAAGGTCAGCTCCAGGAAGCTGTTGTTCTGCGAACCGCCGATGTACGGGCGGGAGGAGGCCGGCCACAGCTCGACGATCGCGACCCACCAGCCGCCGGCGACGACCATCGCGAGGGTGGCGGCAGCCAGCTGACCGAACCGCTTCTTCACCGGGACCGGCGCACACACCGCGTACACGATCGCCAGCGGCGGCAGGATCAGGAACGCCTGCAGCGTCTTGGCGAGGAAGGCGAAGCCGATCGCGGCCCCGGCCCACACCAGCCACTTCGTCCGGCCGTCTTCCACCGCCCGTACGACGAAGGAGCAGGCCAGCGCCATCAGCAGGGCCAGCATCGCGTCCGGGTTGTCGAACCGGAACATCAGCGCGGCGACGGGGGTGAGCGCGAGCACCGCGCCCGCGATCAGACCGGCCCCGGGGCTGAACCGGCGCCGTACGGCCGCGTAGACCACCGCCACCGTGCCCACGCCCATCAGCACCTCGGGCGTGAGGATCGCCCATGAGTTCAGGCCGAAGATCCGGACCGACAGCTCCATCGGCCACAGGAAGGCCGACGGCTTGTCGACGGTGATCGCGTTGCCCGCGTCCAGCGAGCCGAAGAAGAACGCCTTCCAGGACTTGCTGCCCGCCTGTACGGCCGCCGAGTAGAAGGAGTTGGCGTAACCGGAGGCGCTGAGGTTGTAGAGGTAGAGCAGGAGGGTGGCGGCCAGCAGGCCGAGGAAGGCCGGGCGCACCCAGCGCGGGTCCTCGGGCCGGCCGCGCCACAGTCTGTGTACGAACGGCGGCCTGGGCTCACCGGACCGGTGCGGGTTCGGGGTGTGCCGGGGAGCGGTGGGGGGCGGGCCCCACACGGTCGTACCGCTCTGCTGGTCGTACTGGGTGGTCATCGGGGATCCCCCGGATCGGTGTCGTGAGGGCGCACCGGCTGCAGTCGCATGGTGGCGTCCCTCCAGCTGGTGCTGTAGGTCGGCGAGGACGGGGTGTGCGCGGCGACGACCGCGGACGGGGTGGGCTCCGCCCGGTCCGGGAAGACCCAGGCGCGGAAGAGCAGGAAGCGCAGCACGGTCGCGGCCAGGTTGGCGGCGATGAGCACCGCCAGCTCGGTGGAGTGCGCCGGGCTGTCGGTGGCCGCGTTGAGGGCGGCCAGGGAGCCGCTGGTCAGGGCGAGTCCGATACCGAAGACGACCAGGCCCTGCGCCTGGTGCCGTACGGCGCCGCCCCGGCCGCGCACCCCGAAGGTGAGCCGGCGGTTGGCGGCCGTGTTGGCGACCGCCGAGACCAGCAGGGCCAGCGCGTTGGCGATCTGGGAGCCGGAGAACTGCCGGAAGAGGCTGTAGAGCACCAGGTAGAACAGGGTGGACAGGCCGCCGACCACGCAGAACCCGACGAGCTGGCGGGCAAGTCCCGTGGGGACATTGGTCAGTTCGCGGTCGCGCGGGTCGTCGCCGAAGGGCCGGGTGAGCCGGTCCAGCGGGAGCGAACCGGTGGCCAGCGCCGTGCCGACCCGCCACACGCCCCTGAGGTCGTCGGTCGCGGTCTTCACGATGTGCACGGTGGAGTCCGGGTCGTCGACCCAGTCGACCGGCACCTCGTGGATACGGAGCCCGGCGCGTTCGGCGAGCACCAGCATCTCGGTGTCGAAGAACCAGCCGGTGTCCTCCACCAGCGGCAGCAGCACCTGCGCCACATCACGCCGGATCGCCTTGAAACCGCACTGCGCGTCGGAGAACCGGGCCTGGAGCGAGCCGCGCAGGATCAGGTTGTAGGCCCGGCTGATGAACTCCCGCTTGGGGCCGCGTACGACCCGGGAGGCGCGGGCGAGCCGCGAGCCGATCGCGAGGTCCGAGTGACCCGAGATCAGCGGTGCCACCAGCGGCAGCAGGGCGTTGAGGTCGGTGGACAGATCGACGTCCATGTAGGCGAGGATCGGCGCGTCGGAGGCGGACCACACGGTCCGCAGCGCCCGCCCCCGTCCCTTCTGCTCCAGGCGGAAGTTGGTGACCTCGGGGATCTCCGCCTCCAGCCGCGCCGCCACCAGCGCGGTGGTGTCCGTGGACGCGTTGTCCGCGATCGTGATGCGGAAGGCGTACGGAAAGGTGCGCTCGAGGTGCTCGTGCAGTCTGAGCACACACGGCTGGAGGTCCTTCTCCTCGTTGTAGACGGGGATCACTACGTCCAGGACAGGCGTACCGGCGTTTCCGGCCGGGAGGTGCTCCCGCGCCGGCAGGGTGCCGGGAGAAGAATCGGTTCGCATGGAACCGACTTTCGTCAGGCGCCCTGTTGCACCCATGTGGTGGCACTGTGCTGCACCTGTGAGTGCGACTGCCAGTCGGTTTCGGGCGCCGGCCGGGGCACGACAGCGGTGAGGGCGGGCAGATGCACGGTGAACACGGTCCGCCCCGGAACGCTGTCGACGGTCACCGCGCCGCCGTGCGCGGCGGCCACCGCCTGCACGATGGCGAGCCCGAGCCCGGTCGACCCGGTGGACCGCGAACGCGCGGAATCCCCGCGCGCGAACCGTTCGAAGACGTGCGGCAGCAGCTCCGGCGGAATCCCCTGGCCGTTGTCCTCGACGTCGACGCACATCCACGGCCCGCGCCGCTGCACGCGCGCGGTGACGGTCGTACCCGGCGGCGTGTGCTTGCGCGCGTTGCCGAGCAGGTTGACGAGCACCTGCTGGATGCGGGCCGCGTCGGCGGAGACGAGGGCGGGCTCATCCGGCAGATCGAGCCGCCAGCTGTGGTCCATGCCGGCCGCTCGGGAGTCGCTGACGGTGTCCACGACCAGCGGGATGAGATCGGTCTGCTCGAACTGCAGCGGCCGCCCGGCGTCGAGCCGGGCGAGAAGGAGGAGATCCTCGACGAGGAGGGTCATCCGCCCGGCCTCGGACTCGATGCGGCCGAGCGCGTGCCGGGTGTCGGGGCCGACCTGTTCGCGTCCGCGTCTCGTGAGTTCCGCGTACCCGCGAATGGAGGCGAGGGGCGTCCGCAGCTCATGGCTGGCGTCGGCGACGAACTGCCGTACCCGCATCTCGCTCTGCTGCCGGGAGTGCAGGGCGCCGTGCACATGATCGAGCATGCGATTGAGCGCGGCGCCGACCTGCCCGACTTCCGTGTGCGGATCACACTCCGACTCCCGGACCCGCTCGCTGAGGTTCACCTCGCCGGTGTGCAGGGGGAGTTCGGACACCCGGGTGGCGGTGGCGGCGACCTTGCGCAGGGGGCGGGTGGCGACGCCGACGATGACGGTGCCGGCGAGGGTGGCGGCGATGAGGCCGGCGGCGGTGACGCTGATCTCCACGAGGATCAGGGTGTTGATGGTGCCGTCGACTTCCGCCGTCGGCAGGGCGACGTAGTAGGTGCCGTTGTTCCCGTCGACGTACAGCACCTGGTAGTCACCGAGGCCGGGAATCTCCACGCTGTGGATCTTCTTGTCCTTGGCGACGGAACCGAGCGCCGCCTTCTGATCTGCCCTCAGGGACTTGGCGTTCATCTGCGGGACGTTGTTGTCGTCCTTGGACTTGTGGCCGACCTTGGCATCGGTGATGCCGCCGTTCTCGACCTTCGCTGCGATGGTGCCGCTGGGCTGCGGGCCCCGCGCGACGAACTCGGTGAGGTTCGTCTCCTTGAGCAGGCCCCGCCTGCTCTGCCGGCCGCTCTGCAGGTCCGGCGGCGTGGCACCGTCCTTCGGCCCGTCCGGCGCCGGTCCGAAGCCGCCGGCCGCGCGCGCGGAGGCCTCCCAGAGCTGCCGGTTCAGCTGGTCGTACAGATGCGAGCGCAGCGCCACCGTGGTCACCGTGCCGATCACCGCGCACACCACGGCGATCAGCACCACCGACGCGACGACGAGCCGGGTCCGCAGGCTGCGCGGCTTTCCCACTCGTCGCTGCTGCCGCTTCTGCCGTTGCCGCGGACCCGGCCGTCGTCGTCCGCTCATGACGCGGCGGGCTTGATCAGATAACCGGCCCCGCGCCGGGTGTGGATCATCGGCTCGCGCCCCGCGTCTATCTTCCGCCGCAGGTAGGAGATGTACAGCTCGACGACATTGGCCTGCCCGCCGAAGTCGTACGACCACACCCGGTCCAGGATCTGTGCCTTGCTGAGCACGCGCCGCGGATTGCGCATGAGGAAGCGCAGCAACTCGAACTCGGTCGCGGTGAGATGGATGGACTCCCCGGCCCGCGAGACCTCATGACTGTCCTCGTCGAGGGTCAGATCCCCCACGACGAGCACGGATTCGGACCGGCGGTCGGCGGCCCCGGAGCGACGGATGAGCCCCCGCAGCCGCGCCACGACCTCCTCCAGGCTGAACGGCTTGGTGACGTAGTCGTCCCCGCCGGCGGTGAGCCCGGCGACACGGTCCTCGACGGCGTCCTTGGCCGTGAGGAACAGGACGGGCACGTCCGGCAGTTCGCGCCGCAGCCGCCCGAGGACGGTCAGCCCGTCCATGTCCGGCAGCATCATGTCGAGTACGACGGCGTCGGGCCGGAACTCACGGGCGGTCTGGACGGCACCCTGCCCGTCCCCCGCGCTCCTGATCTGCCAGCCCTCGTAACGCAGGGCCATGCTCAGCAGTTCGGTGATCGACAGCTCGTCGTCCACCACAAGCACGCGGACGGGGCTCCCGTCCGGCCTCAGCAGTTCGGTGCGCCCCTGGGGCGAGGTCGTGGTCATGGTGGACACCCTGTCGCCGCCCTCTGAGAGGACGCTTTCCCCCATCTGTGATTTCCCTGAGAAACGCACAGGCGCCTCTCAGGCGGCACCTGGGAAGCGCTCACTCCCGCGCGAAGACGTGCGCGTGCTCGACCCTGGCGATGTGCAAGGAGTACCGCTCGTACCACCGCTCCCGCCCGCGCCGCTTGGCCGCGAGGTGTGCCGGGTGATCGCGCCACTGCTGGATCCCGGCGAGGTCGCGGAAGTAGGCGACGGAGACGGAGAGTCCGCCGGGGGTACGGGCCGAGTCCTCACCGAGGAAGCCGGGGACTTCGCGGACGAGACGGGAGAGGTGCGCGGCGGTGCGGTCGTATCCGTCGGGGGCGTCGGCGGGGTCGTTGTCGGTGCGGATGGACGTGAAGATGGCGGCGTAGTAAGGGGGTTCGGGGAGGGAGGCGGGCTGTAGAGGGGCGTTCGTTTGATCGCTCATGTCAACCACGGTCGGCCGCGGGCCGGTTCGGCGTCCATGCCCCTTACCGAAAGGGATCCGTACGGGATCCGAGTCTTTGCCTTGGCCTCGGGCTGCTCAGAAGCCTCGGGCTGCTCAGAACAGCCCCTCCTGCGGTCGCGTGAACTCCCGGAGCGGGAAGGAGAGTCCACCCGCCTCCGGCACCAACTCCCACCCCCTCATCAGCCGGGTGTCGAGGACGACGACTCCCCGTCCGGCGACCGCCAGGTGCAGATCGGGCCCGGCGGCCGCGACGAGCTCACCGCTCATGCCGCCACCGGGGACCAGCTCCACCACTTCCCCGACGGCGGAAGGAGCGGTGGCGAGCCCGAACACCCCGACGTGATCGGTTACTTCACAGGGCTCCGGACGCAGGGACTCCGGCCACCCGGCGAGGGCGACGGCCCGCGCATGCAGTTCCCGCACCTCGGCGGCGCGCTCCGGCTCCGTCCCCGGCAGCGCCGACCGCACCGCCCGCTTCTCGGCGTACGGAATCCGGTCCGGCACCTGGAGCGCGGCCCGCAGCAGCTCTTCGGTGCGGCGGGCGGCCATCAGCGGACCGGTGCCGAGCCAGCTGAAACAGACGGCACCCTGTTCGAGCAGCCGCGCGCTGCCCCGCTCGACGGCGGTGATGCCGACCTTGACCATGCCGGGCCCGAACCACGCCAGATACACCCGGTACGGCCGCGGGTCGTCGGCGATCGTGTCGGCGGCCACCGAGTGCGCCCGGTCCAGCCGCGCACACTCCTCGCACCGGGCCCCCGTACTCCGCCCCGGCACCACGGCCCGCACCGGACACGCATGCCCCCGCGCCCCCACACACGTCCGCACGCCCCCTTCGGCCACCGCGAAGCCGACCCGCTTCCCCCGGGTCAGCACACTGCGCCGCCCGCCGTCCCACACCAGCACGGGTCCATCGGACGACCAGCGGAGTCCCGTGCACTTCCATACCTGTGCCATCACTCGTGAGGGTATGGGTTGGGTCTGACAATGGGTTCCGGGCGGCGGGGAGGCGTAGGCTGCACGAAGGCCCGAAGCCGCAACCTCGTTTTGCGACTTCGGGCCTGTTTGCGCAGGTGCTCTACGGCACGCGTGCTACGGCAGGGCGTACACCGGCATCCCCTCCGCCGAGACACCCACCTGCCGCATGCAACCCCGCTTGATCAGCATGCGCACGCAGTCATGGAACGGGTCGAGCGTGAGCCCCGTACGGTCCGCGACCTCCGGCAGCCGGCAGTGCACCGGCCCGCGCACCAGCGCCGGGGCGAGATAGGCGGCGACGGCGTGCACGTCCTCGGTGACGACCAGGTTCTTCGCCCGCCAGGTGGCGAGGAGCTGCTGGGGGGTCATGGCGGGCTGGGTGGCTGTGGGCGGTGGCAACCGCTCGGCGATCAGGTCGAGGGTGTCGGCGATCCGACCGAGCACGTGGTGCACACCGCCGAGGCGGTCATTGAGGCCGCCGAGCTGTTCGTTGGTGCGGCGCATCTGCTCGATCCGCTCGATCTGGGCGACAGCCAGCGCTTCGTCCGCCCGGATGTTCCGTTCCTCCAGCCGGACGATCGCGTCGGCTACCTGCTCGGGCATGAGGTAGGCGGTCCGGCCGTCGGGGGCGGGCTGCACGGGGGCGGGGTCGAGGGTGTACGTGCCGTCGCGCTGGATGGTCTCGATGACCTCGCTGACCCACGCCTTGAAAGGCGCGCACTCGGGCTTGGTACAGCCGTTGACGAGTGCGATGAGGCCGCGGAGATTCACCATCCGCATGGACTTCTTGAGCCCATGACCTGCAACTTTGCGCAAAGCGTCCGCTGTATAGACGCTTCGTGCAAGATCCTCGAGGGACTGTTTGCAAGATGCTGCAACATGCCACGACAAGGCTTGCCGCGTGTTTGCGTACCCCAGATTGCCGGCCACATCCGCCGCCGGGAACCAATGCTCCCCCTCCGGCGTAGTGAGCCTCCGCACCCGCGCCCCCGTGGCCGCGAACACGAAGTCGTTGATGTCGATCGCGTCCTGCTCCCGCCCCGCCGACTGCTCCGACGGGATGTCGTCCTGCTCGTACATCGAGCATCACCTCCACCACGGAAGCCAGGGACGACGATCACCAACTGCCGTTCGTCGAAAGCACATTCACTCGATAGGTGACAGAGGTATCGATTCGGCGGCCGTCGACGTCGGCGTCCCGGCCACCGCGACCGCCGCGCGCCCCCGCCCCGCCAGCCGGCAGCCGACGCACCCGGTATGCCCCTCCCGGGCCGTCACGTCCCGCACCCGCATCCCCCACTCCCCCCGCGGCCGTACGCCCGGCGGCTTGCCCCAGCCGACCAGATGCAGCACCCATGTCACCAGGACGCTCACGGCCACGACGGCGAGCCCGCCCGCGACCACCGGCAGCGAGGCCGTGCACACCCCCAACCCCACCACACCGCTTCCCACCGCCGCGATGCCGAAGCCGGTCCAGCCGGCGATCGTGTGACCCTCGTCGTACAGACTCATACAGCCACCTCCGGGGACAAGGACAAGATTCCCTCACGAGCTAAGAAGTTTGTCGTTCCGAATATCTCACGAACTAAGGGATTCCGAAAGATGCACGGCACGCCGCGACCGCCGGCCGCCACTCCGGCCCAGGCGCTGTCGGCGATGGACCACCTCATCGCCGCCCACCTGATCGGACAGCAGGAGCTGGCCCGGCGGCTGGGCCTGAACGTCACCGACCTGACCTGCTTCGCCTTCGTCCTGGAGGCCGGCGACAACCTGCTGACCGCCGGCGACCTCGCCGCCCGCGCCCACGTCACCACCGGCGCGGTGACCGGCATCCTCAACCGCCTCGAACGCGCCGGCTATGTCACCCGCCGCCCCGACCCCATGGACCGCCGCCGGGTCCGCGTGGCCGCCGTACCGGCCGCCGTCGCCCGCGTCGAGGCCGTGTACGCGGGCCACTACGAACGGCTGACGGCCCTGTTCTCCGACTACTCCCCCGAGGAACTGGCGATCATCACGCACTGGTTCACCCGGGCCACCGCCCTGGCACACGAGTACCTGGAGAAGCTGAACCGGAACGACCCGGACGAGGAGTGCTGATCCTCGCGCCCCCGACTGCCCCTCCGACTGCCCCCGATTGCCCCTGATTGCCCCCGCCGGGAACGCCAAAGGCCCCGGATCTCTCCGGGGCCCCTGTCTCAGCGTGTGCCGATCAGTCGATCAGCCGATCAGTCGGTCAGCGGACGTCGACGTAGTCGTACGCGTCCGCGACGGACGAGGTGCTGTTGCCCGCGTAGTGGAAGCGCCAGGTGCCGTCCGCGGCGGCGGTGACCGTGGTGTTCGCGTAACCGCTGGAGGAGGTCTTCACGGTCTTGACCGTGCTGTAGGTGCTGGTGCCCGCCTTCTTGAACTGCAGCTGGACGTACTGGCTGCCGTAGCCGTAGTACTTCATGTAGCTCCAGCTGGCGCGCTTCAGGGTGCCGGAGATCGTGATGGTCTTGCCCTTGGCGACGGGCTCCGGACCGGCGTTGAAACCGCTGAAGCTGCTGGCGCGCTTGATCCAGTGGTTCTTGTAGAAGTCGTTCGTGTACGTGTCGCCGTCGTTGGCGGACGCGAAGACGGTGACGTTCCACTTGCCGTTCAGCGAACTGTCCCACAGCCCGTCGACTTCACCCGGCTTGGCCGTGATGGTGAACTTGCAGGTGGCGGCCGTCGCGCTCCAGTAGTCGCAGCTCTCGGCGCCGTTCTCGTTCCAGAGGAAGCCGTCGACGTCGCCGGTGTCCGGGTCCAGG
This sequence comes from Streptomyces sp. NPDC001709, assembly GCF_053596375.1. Taxonomy (NCBI): domain Bacteria; kingdom Bacillati; phylum Actinomycetota; class Actinomycetes; order Kitasatosporales; family Streptomycetaceae; genus Streptomyces; species Streptomyces sp. NPDC001709. The sequence continues at coordinate 129,512 of NZ_JBSFGB010000011.1, forward strand.
CTGGTGCCGTGCCACAGGGCGACGTCCACGCCGTGCTGCTCGGGGTTGATGCCCGACGGGTCGGTCACCGTCACGTAGACGTTGAACGACTTCGGCGAAAGACCGACGACGACGTCCTTGTTGGCGTTGACGGTGACCTTGGTCACCTGGATGTCACCATCCACCTCGGCGGCGGACGAAGCGGCGAAGGAACGCTGCTTGCTCGGCGCCTGATGGGCGCTCTTGAACTGCTCGGCCTTGGCGGCAGCGGGGTTCCCCTCCGCGTGCGCGGCCGGGACGGCCAGGGCGGTCAGGGCCGCGGCACCGGAGAAGGCCGCGGCGGCCAGACTGGCACGAATGCGCATGTATGTTCCCCAAGTGGACAGAGAGCCCACCAGTAGTGGGGGCGCTGGTGGGCCCAAAGGTTCTGAGGAGTCTGTTGACTCGCACCCGAAGACTCGCAGCCACCGGAAACGGTTGTACAGATCAGAACAATCTTTTGAACGGGCGGGACTGGGCACCAACGACTGGAAACGCCAGAGGCCCCGGATCTCTCCGGGGCCTCTGTTCTGTGTGCACTCGGCAGGATTCGAACCTGCAACCTTCTGATCCGTAGTCAGATGCTCTATCCGTTAAGCTACGAGTGCTTGTTCTTTTGTTTTGTCCCCGCTCCCGGTCCTTTCGGCCCCGCTCGCGGCGACAGGAAGAACATTACATGACTGCCGCCGACATGTGAAATCCGATTGGCACACCCCTTGTGACCTGCGGAAACGTCCGTAGAGGGCCGAGGGCGGCGGAGGGCGGGAACACCGAAGCCCCGGTCCTGAGGGACCGGGGCTTCGGGATCGGTGCGGAGGCGGAGGGATTTGAACCCTCGATGGGCTTTAAGGCCCAAACCGCATTAGCAGTGCGGCGCCATAGACCGGACTAGGCGACGCCTCCAGCACAACCGCTCACGCGAGCGCGCGAGTGGTGCGTGCAGATGATGACACAGCCGAGCGCCCTGTCACCAATCGCCCCCCACGGTACTAGGCACCCGGGTCGCAGGGCAAAGGGCTTCCGCCCGGCGAGGCGCGTACGCAACGTCCGGGGCGCCCGGGCGTTGGGCAGGACATGGTTTTTCATCTTCAGCGGGGTAAGGGCCGGGCCGGTGTGCCGCCCGTCCTCGCCGCCGTGTCGGCCCTGGTCGCCCTCTCCGCCCTCTCCTCCCTCTCCGCCGTCCCCGCCATCGCCGTCCCCGCGCCCGCCGTATCCGCCGTATCCGCCGTGCCGCCGCCCGTGCGACCCGAGGATCAGGCCGGTGATCATCTGACCGTCGTCGTGCGGCATGCCGGGGCCGGTCGGGACGGGACGTTCGAGGTGTTCTGTCATCCGGCCGCCGGGAGCCACCCGGCCGCGGCGGACGCGTGCCGCGCGCTGGACGAGCGGACGCGGTGGGGGCGGGATCTGTTCGCCCCTGAGGCGCCCGGCGGCACGTGCACCATGCTCTACGGCGGGCCGGCCACCGCCCGGGTGACCGGCAGCTGGGCCGGGCGCCGGGTCGATACCGCGTACGACCGCAGCAACGGGTGCGAGATCGGGCGGTGGGACCGGATGGTGCCGCTGCTGCCCGAGCAGGGCCCGGCGACGTAGATAAGACGTACTTGCATGGGCATTCATGGGATTCATGGGCTTCTCTTGGCGAAAACACCGGTCCGGTAAAGGTCCGGCGAAGGTCTCGCGGAGCCGGAGGCCATGGTCAGCGGGTGGTGGCCGGTTCGGTGTCACTTCGTCGTGGGACCTCCCTCTCATCCGGCGTCGCGAGCGCAACGTGTGCCCTTAGACTCCCTCGCGTGACACGTCGCGGGCCGGTTGGCAAGATGGCCCGAGCGGTCGGCAAGGTGCGGTAACAGGGAGGAAGCGTCTCGTGAGCAGCAGGCCATCCCGAGGCGCTGCTCGCCTCGCAGCCATACTCGACGCGCTGCCGGACGCGTTGGTCCTGGTCAACGCCAACGGAACCGTCGTCAACGCGAACACCATCGCGCTGGAGGCTTTCGAGGCGCCCGGCACGGCTCTCGTGGGGCGTGGGCTTCTCGATCTCCTGCCCCAGTTCGACTCCAGACTGATCCCCGGGTCCATGCGGCGGCCCGATCACATGGACCCGGCGGGGCGGACCAAACCCACGCGGATGATCGCGCGGCGGACCGACGGGAGCGAGTTCCCGGTCGAGGTCACGAGCGCGAATCTGGAGAACGGGCAGCAGGCGTACGACGGTTACGGATACACCGGTGACGAGCTGCTCATGCTCGTCGTCCGGGATCTTTCCGGCACCGTCGACACCGAGGCGGAGCTGGCCCGCTCGCAGCGGCAGACCGAGATGATCCTGCGGGCCGCGTCGGAAGGTGTCGTGGGCACCGACACCGACGGGCGGATCGTGCTCGTCAATCCGGCCGCCGCCCAGATACTGGGTTACCGGGCCGGGGAGCTGGGCGGCAAGGAGCTGCACACGCTGGTGCTGCACTCGCGCGCCGACGGCACCCCTTTCCCGTACGAGGAGTCCCCGCTCGCCGACACCCTGCGCTCCGGGCGCAAGCACCGGGTGCGCGGGCAGGTGCTGTGGTCCAAGGGCGACCAGAAGGTGTCCGTCGACCTGACCACCGCGCCGGTGCGCGACGGGGACCAGCTCGTCGGCGCCGTGATGACCTTCACCGACCGGCGGCCGCTGGACACCCTGGCCGAGGAGAAGGCCGGGCTGGAGAAGGCGCACGCGGAGGAGGTCGAGCGGCTCTCCGAGGAGCACGCCTCCGATCTGACCGCGCTGCGCCAGCAGCACGTCGCCGAGGTCGAGGAGCTGAGCGAGAAGCACGCGGAGGAGCTGGCGGCCGGCGAGGAGCGGTACGCCGCGCTCGCCGAGCGGGAGAAGGACCGGTACGAGGCCCTCGCCGGGCGGCACGAGCAGCTGCTGATCCTGCTCGGGCAGTCGCTGCGCGGGCCCCTGGACCAGCTGCGGCGCGAGTTGTCCGCGCTGGCGGCGGATGACGCCGGGCAGCTGTGGCCCGAGGCCAACCAGGTGCTCCACCACCTGTCGGCCGGGTACTCGCGCATCACCACCCTCATCGACAACGTCCTCGGCTACCAGCAGCTGGACGCGGGCGCCGAGGACGTCATCCGTACGAAGGTGATGCTGGACGCCGTCGTCGCCGCCGGTGTGGAGGGGGCCGTCGAGCTGATCGGTCCCGGGCGGGTGCAGTTCGCCGTGCACGCGCCGCCCATCGAGGCCGAGGTCGACCCGCAGCGGCTCGCCACCGCGCTCGCTCATCTGGTGGCGGATGTCGCCGGGGTCGACGCGACCGGCAACTCGCCCGTCTCCGCAGGCGGTTATCTGGACAATACGGTCGTGGTCGCCGCCGCTCAGCGTGGCGAGGTCGTGCGGATCGAGGTGCGCGGGCCGTATCCCGGGGGCGACCCGGTGCACGAGCCGATCGTGCGCGGGATCGTACGGGCCCACGGCGGCGTGCTGCAGACGCACGAGGTGCCGGGCATGAGCGGCAGCGCGTATGTGCTGGAGGTGCCGCTCGGAGGTGGCGCCGGTGCGGTCGCGGGGCGCGCGACCGCCGCCGCCCTTCCGGCCGCGCCGGATCCGAGCAGTCAGGTCTCCGGCACCGGTGAGATGGCCGTGGCCGAGACCGGTGACGCCGAGCAGGCCGCGGGTGGCGGACGGCGGCGGGCCCGGCGTTCGTCCACCGACGCCTTCCTGGAGAGTGACGTGCCCGGCGCGGGCGAGGCCGGTGAGGGCGAGGCGCCCGTGCCGACCGGGCGGCGCCGCCGGCGTGCGGCCGGGCCCGCCGAGGAGACCACCGCGGTCCCGGCCGAGGTTGCGGAGGCCGCGTCCGGCGGCACCGGGCGCCGTCGTGGCCGCCCCGCCGAGGGCGTCGCCGGCGACGGCGACGGGGTGAGCGAGGGCGCGGTGGTGACCGCGGCCGAGCACGCCGCGGGGGCCGCCGCCTCCGGTACGGGGCTCGGCGCCGTACCGCCCCAGGGCGTGCCCGTACCCGCGGGCCGGCGTGCCCGCCCCGACTCCGGCGCCCCGCAGGCCGCCCTGCCGCCCGCGCTGCCCGCCGCGGGCGGCGATGCGGCGCCGGGTGCACAGGGCGTCGCGGGTACGGAGGTCGTTCCGGCCGAGGGCGCGCAGCCGACCGGGCGGCGCCGGCGTGCGCTGGCCGCCGCGGCGGAGCGTGCCGCGGCCCAGGAGGCGGGCGGTGCGCGTACGGTCTTCGCCCTGCCGCCGGCCGAGGCCGACCGCTCACCCGAGTCCGCGGACTCGGCGAACGGGGTGGGTGTGCCGGTCGGACCCGGGGGAGCCGTGCCGGTCGGTCCGGGTACGGGTGCCGTTCCGGGTGCTGCCGAGGGGCAGCCGCAGACCGTGGGACAGGGCGCCGGGCCGGTCCAGGTGCCCGCTCAGCTGCCGCCGACCGTCGAGGGCGCGCCCGGTGAGGACGGCCGACACGACGCCGTACCGCTCGACCAAGGCGCGGACCACACCCCGCCGCAGCCGCATCCGACCAGCGCACCGACCGGTCGGCGCCGCCGGGCCGTGGCCCAGCCGGCTCAGGGCGCCCAGTCCCCGGCGGAGGGTGCCGCACCCGCGGTCGCGCCGGGCGCCGCACAGCCGGGCTCGGCGCCCGCGCCCGCGGCACAGGCGGCTCCGGGACAGCTCGCTCCCGTACCGGCCGTACCGAACCCGGGCGTGCCGGGGCAGGTGACTCCTCCTCAGGGCGTCCCGGCGGGGACGCCGACTCCGGGTCAGGGCACGCCGGTTCACGGCATTCCGGCGCAGGGTACGGCCGGGCAGGGCATCCCCGTCCAGGCCGGTCCCGCGCCGGTGCCGGGGCAGCCGGTACCCGGCGCCCAGGCCGGTGGTTCCACGCCCGGTCAGCAGCCTGCCGTAGCGCATCCTGCGGTACCGCACCCCGCCGCGCCCGTGCAGGACACCGCCGGCCGGGCGGTGCAGGCGGCTCCGGGACAGCCGGTCCCGGCCCAGCCGGTCACGGCGTCGTCCGCGACCCCGCCCGCCGGTACCCCGGGCGCCCAGCCGCTGCCCGCCGAGGCCGGTGCCGGACCGGCGCCGACCGCCGTCCAGGCGGCCGCCGTGCCCCAGCAGTGGCCCGGCGCCGATGACACCTCCGGCGCGGGCACGGCCGTAGCGCAGCAGGCCGCCACGCCGGCGCCCGGCACCCCGCTCCCCGCGGAACGCGCCGGTCTCCAGCCGCCGCAGGCCGCGCAGCCGTTGCCCGCCGAGGCTGCCGGTGTCGACCCGAACTCGACGCAGGGGCGGGCGATCAGCGTCCGCACGCTCGGACAGGGCGTGCCGTTCTCGCGGCAGGCCGCGCAGGTACAGCAGCCGACGGCGACCCCGCCGCCGCACGCGCCGGGCGGTTCCGGCCGCCGGCGCAAGCTGGGCACGCCGCCCGAGCCGGCCCAGCGCCCGGAGCAGCAACCGGCGGCCGAACCGGCGGCCGCGCAGCCGTCGCTCGCCGGGCAGTCCCGGCTCGCCCCGGCCACCGAGGGCGCCGGACGGTCGTACGCCATAGGCGCGCCCGACGCCGACGCCGCCGAGGGGCCCGAGCCGCTGGACGGTCCCGGCGGCGCCGTGGAGATCGCGGACGCCCCGCTGCCGCAGCCGCTCGACGACGAGCTGCCGCCGGAGCCGCTGGACAACCCGCGCCGGCTGCTGGTGTGGCCGGCGCCGGACGTGACGACCCAGCAGGCGCTGAGCGACCGTGGCTACCGTCCGGTGATCGTGCACTCCCGTGAGGAGGTCGACGCGCAGATCGCGGCGTTCCCGGCCGCGCTGTTCGTGGATCCGCTGACCGGGCCGATCACGCGTACGGCCCTGCAGTCGCTGCGCCAGGCCGCGGTCGCCGCCGAGGTGCCGGTGCTGGTCACGGCCGGGCTCGGGCAGGCGACACGCGAGGCGGCGTACGGCGCCGACCCCGCCGTGCTGCTGAAGGCGCTGGCGCCGCGCGACAGCGAGCAGCATCCGCCGCGGGTGCTGCTGATCGAGGAGCACGCGGAGATCGCGCTGGCGCTGACGGCGACGCTGGAGCGGCGCGGGATGCAGGTGGCGCGGGCCGCGAGCGACAACGACGCGGTGACGCTCGCGGGGCAGTTCCGGCCGAACCTCGTGGTGATGGACCTGATGCAGGTGCAGCGGCGGCAGGGCGGCTTCACCGGGATCATCGACTGGCTGCGCGCGAACGGGCAGCTCAACCGCACCCCGCTGGTCGTCTACACCGCCGCCGTCGACCCGGCCGACCTGCCCCGGCTGGCCTCGGGCGAGACGGTGCTGTTCCTCGCGGAGCGGTCGACCAGCGCGGAGGTGCAGAGCCGGATCGTGGAGCTGCTGGCGCGGATCGGCACCAACTGACCTGGTATCCCGGTCGGTTGGTGCCGTCGGCCCGTCGGTGCTACAGCCGGGTCACGTCCAGCTTCCCGTCGGCGTACTGCCTGCGCAGGACCTTCTTGTCGAACTTGCCGACGCTCGTCTTCGGCACCGACTCGACGATCGTCCAGCGCTCGGGGAGCTGCCACTTCGCGATCTTGCCCTCCTCGGCGAGGAAGGCGCGCAGGGTCTCGAAGTCGGCGGCGGCACCTTCCCGGAGGACGACCGTGGCCAGCGGGCGCTCGCCCCACTTGTCGTCGGGTACGGCGACCACCGCGGCCTCGGCGACGTCGGGGTGGGACATCAGCGCGTTCTCCAGGTCCACCGAGGAGATCCACTCGCCACCGGACTTGATGACGTCCTTGGCGCGGTCGGTGAGGGTGAGGAAGCCGTCGGGGGAGATCGTGCCGACGTCACCGGTCTTGAGCCAGCCGTCCTCGCTGAACTTGTCGGCGGGGCGGAGGGGTTCGGCGTCGGGGCCGTTGTAGTACGCGCCCGCGATCCACGGGCCGCGCACCTCCAGCTCGCCCGCCGACTCGCCGTCCCAGGGGAGGCGTTCGCCGCCGGGGCCGCTCAGGCGGGCCTCGACGCCGGCCGGGAAGCGGCCCTGGGTGAGGCGGTAGGCGAACTCCTCGTCCGTGCCGACCGCGTGGGCCGGGGGCCGGGAGACCGTGCCGAGCGGGGAGGTCTCCGTCATTCCCCAGGCGTGACAGACGCGCATGCCGAGCTTGTCGAAGGCCGCCATCAGGGAGGGCGGACAGGCGGAGCCGCCGATGGTGACCTGGGTGAGGGAGGAGACGTCGCGGGGGTGTGCGGTGAGCTCGGCGAGCAGACCCTGCCAGATGGTCGGGACGGCCGCCGCGTGCGTCGGCTTCTCGCGCTCGATCATCTCGGCCAGTGGCGCGGGCTGCAGGAAGTGGTCCGGCATCAGCAGGTTCACGCCGGTCATGAAGGTGGCGTGCGGCAGGCCCCAGGCGTTGACGTGGAACTGGGGGACGACGACCAGCGAGGTGTCCTGGTCGGTCAGGCCCATCGACTGGGTCATGTTGACCTGCATGGAGTGCAGGTAGATCGAACGGTGGCTGTACACCACGCCCTTGGGGTCGCCCGTCGTGCCGGAGGTGTAGCACATGGCGGCGGCCTGGCGTTCGTCGATCTCCGGCCAGTCGAACCGCTGCGGCCGGTCCGCGATCAGTTCCTCGTACTCGTGCACCCGCGCGGTGGCACCCTGCAGGGGCGAACGGTCACCGGGGCCGGAGACGACGATGTGCTCCACCGTCGGCAGCTGGGGCAGCAGCGGCGCGAGCAGCGGGATCAGCGAGCCGTTGACGATGATGACCTTGTCGGCCGCGTGGTTGACGATCCACGTGAGCTGCTCGGCGGGCAGCCGCAGGTTGAGCGTGTGCAGTACGGCGCCCATGGACGGGATCGCGAAGTACGCCTCGACGTGCTCGGCGTTGTTCCACATCAGGGTCGCCACCCGGTCGTCGCCGCGGACGCCGAGTTCGTCGCGCAGGGCGTTCGCCAGCTGCACCGCGCGTACCCCCGCCTCGGCGAAACTGCGCCGCTGCGGCTCGGCTTCGCCGGTCCAGGTGGTGATCTGGGACCGCCCGTGTACCAGTACCCCGTGCACGAGGATGCGGGTGACGGTCAGCGGTACGTCCTGCATGGTGCTCAGCACGGAGTCCTCCCGGGGCGGCGTTGCCTACGCGGTGGTAGAGGTTCCGCTGATTCTGCTCACATACCGCGCGGTATGTCACTAGGGGGTGTGTCACTGGGGAGGAAAACGGCGATGAAAATCCGCCAGGCAAACCGAGGAGGCGCCTCGGGGAGAGGGCAGACGGGGAGAGGGCAAACCGGGGGAAATCCCGGGCTAACGGACCAGGCCCAGCTCAGGGTCCTCACGCAGCTTGGCCAGCGCACGCGACACCGCCGACTTCACCGTGCCCACCGACACCCCGAGCACCTCGGCGGTCTGGGCCTCGCTGAGGTCCTCGTAGTAGCGCAGGACGACCATCGCCCGCTGCCGCGCCGGAAGCTTGACGACCGCCCGCCACATCGCGTCGTGCAGTGCCTGCCGCTCGGCCGGATCGTCGGCGCCGGGCACGGGCTCCGGCTCGGGCAGCTCGTCGCAGCTGAACTCGTCCACCCTGCGCTTGCGCCACTGCGAGGTCCGGGTGTTCAGCAGCGCCCGGCGCACATAGCCGTCGAGCGCCCGCTGGTCCTCGATCCGCTCCCAGGCCACGTACGTCTTGGCGAGCGCGGTCTGCAGCAGGTCCTCGGCGTCGCACGGGTTCGCGGTCAGCGAGCGCGCGGTGCGCAGCAGGACCGGCTGGCGGGCCCGCACATACGACGCGAACGACGGGTACGTGGTCGTCTCACCGCCCGGCCGGAGCCGGGGGTGGGGGAGGGTCTGCCGCCTTGGTGCGGCGGCGGCCGAGGCGCTGGTGCAGACGGGTGTGGTCATGGCTCCACGCTAGGAGCGGCTCCCCCTCGGGCGGATCGGCCGCAGGTCCCGAAGCGGAGTCCCCCTCAGGTTGTAGGGGTGGTGCCGACTGCACCTCCTGAAGGTGGACGGCCCGTACACCCCGTCTGCGGGTACGACCCTGACGCCGCCCCGATCAGCCCTGGCTCCGCCCACCGGGCCGACCCTGACACCGGGTGCGGCAGACGCGCTGACCTCGGGCCCTGCCCACCCGCGACTCCGGGGACGCGGACTCCGGGGACGCGTCCGGGCCGCCCGTCACTCGTCCGCCGTCAGGACCAGGCCCGAGGTCGGGACGCCGGTGCCCGCTGTCACCAGGGTCCGGGAGGCGCCCGGTATCTGGTTCACCGCTGTGCCGCGCAGCTGGCGTACCGCCTCCGCCATGCCGTTCATTCCGTGCAGATACGCCTCCCCCAGCTGGCCCCCGTGCGTGTTGAGCGGCAGCCGCTCCTCGGCCACGAAGTCCGCCGCCTCCCCCTTCCCGCAGAACCCGAACTCCTCCAGCTGCATCAGCACGAACGGCGTGAAGTGGTCGTACAGGATCCCCACGTCGATGTCGGCCGGCGTCAGACCGGAGCCGCGCCACAGCCGACGGGCGACGGCGGCCATCTCCGGCAGGCCGGTCAGATCGTCCCGGTAGAAGCTGGTCATCTGCTCCTGCGCCCGGCCGGCGCCCTGCGCGGCCGCCGCGATCACCGCCGGGGGATGCGGCAGGTCCCGGGCCCGCTCCACCGAGGTGACGACGATCGCCTGCCCGCCGTCGGTCTCCTGGCAGCAGTCCAGCAGCCGCAGTGGCTCCACGATCCAGCGGGACGCCGCGTGCTCGGCGAGCGTGATCGGGCGGCCGTGGAAGTACGCCGCCGGGTTCGTCGCCGCGTATCTGCGGTCCACCACGGCCACATGCCCGAACGCCTCCGGCGTCAGCCCGTACGCGTGCAGATACCGCTGGGCCGCCATCGCCACCCAGGAGGCCGGGGTGAGCAGCCCGAACGGCAGCACCCAGCCGAGCGCCACGCCCTCCGCCGACGGCTCCCGGTGCTGCACGCCCGCACCGAATCTGCGGCCCGAGCGTTCGTTGAAGGCGCGGTAGCACACCACGACCTCCGCCACGCCCGTCGCCACCGCCAGCGCCGCCTGCATGACGGTCGCGCAGGCCGCACCGCCGCCGTAGTGGACCCGGGAGAAGAAGGACAGCTCGCCCATCCCGCAGGCCTGGGCCACCGTGATCTCCGGGTTGGTGTCCATCGTGAACGTCACCATCCCGTCCACGTCCGCCGGCACCAGCCCCGCGTCGTCCAGCGCGGCCCGCACCGCCTCCACGGCCAGCCGCAGCTCACTGCGCCCGGAGTCCTTGGAGAACTCGGTGGCCCCGATCCCGGCGATCGCGGCCCGCCCGCCCAGGGTGTCGCGGGCCGGTCGGCTCATGGGGCCACCTCCGGTGCCGCGGCCCCCGGGACCGTGACCGTCGCCGTGCCCGTCACATGTCTGCCGAGGGCGTTGGCGCCGACGATCCGTACGGTGACGGTGTCGCCGTCGACCGCCTCGATCCTGCCCGTCAACACCATCGTGTCCCCCGGGTAGTTGGGCGCACCCAGCCTGATCGCGACCTTGCCGAGCACCGCCGTCGGGCCGAAGTGGTCCGTGAGGTACCTGCCGACGAGGCCGTTCGTCGTCAGGATGTTCATGAAGACGTCCGGCGAGCCCTTCTGCCTGGCCAGTTCGGCGTCGTGGTGCACGTCCTGGTAGTCCCGCGAGGCGATCGCCCCCGCCACGATGAGCGTGCGCGTGACTGGGATCTGCAGCGGAGGCAGCTCGGCGCCCGCCGTCAGTGGCCTGGTCGACGCCGTCGTCATGTCTCACTCCCCATTCGCGATCAACTCCCCCAGTTCCTGGAGCACTTCGGCCCCACAGCCCAGATAGGCGTCCAGCTGCCGGCCCCACAGGAAATGCCGGTGCACCGGATGGTCGAGGTCGGCTCCCGCCCCGCCGTGCAGATGCTGGCCGGTGTGCACCACGCGCTGCCCCGCCTCGGAAGCCCACCAGGCAGCCGTCAGCGCATGCGTGGCGTACGGCAGCCCGGCGTCCCGCCGCCAGGCGGCCTCATAGGCGGTCACCCGTATCGCCTCGGTGTCCATGTGGGCGTCGGCGGCCTGGAGCTGGACGGCCTGCCGGGTGGCCAGCGGGCGCCCGAACTGCTCCCTGCTGCCGACGTGCGCCACGGCCCGCGCCAGGGAGCCCGCGCACACCCCGGCCTGGAGCCCGGCGAAGGCCGTACGGGCGGTGGCGAGGACATCGGCGTAGGCTTCCGCGCCGCCCAGCGGCTCGGCCGGTGCCCGGTCCAGGGTGAGGCGGCCCGCCGACCAGGGGGCGGTCAGCTCGACCGGAGTGACCTCGGTGCCCCGGCCGAGCGGGGCCAGCCACAACCGGCGGCCGGCGTCGGCGACCAGGACATGGGTGGCGTCCCGAAGCCAGGGGACGACCGGGACGGTACCGGTCAGCTCGACCGGTGCCGAAGCGGCTGCGGAACCCTGGGCAGCCGGGGCTCGTACGGAATCGTTCGCGACCGAGGCCCGTGCGGAACCCCGGGCGATCGAGGCCCGTGCGGAACCCCGGGCGGCCGAAGACGGTACAGGCCCTGGGGCAGCCGAAGACCGTACAGAACCTGGGGCGGCCGAAGACCGTGAAGACCCCGGGGCGGCCGAGGCGCGTACCGCGCTCTGCGCGGGAAAGGCCCCCGTCAGCACCGCCGAGCCGTCCTCGACCGCCGGGAGCAGCCTTGCCCGTTGCTCGGCGCTGCCGTGTGCGGTCAGGGCCAGCAGGCCGTACACACAGCTCGCCGCAAAGGGCACCTGGGCCGTCGTACGCCCCTGTTCCTCCAGGAGCAGCACCAGGCCGAGCAGGCCCAGGTCGGCCACCGCGCCGACCAGGCCGGCCGCGCACAGGGCCTTCCACAGTCCGGGGTCGCTGCCGCTGCCGGCGGACTTCAGCCGCTCGTGGGTGGAGAGGTCGCCGAAGATCCGCGCGGCCAGGTCACGGGCCTCGGCCTGGGCCTCGGTAGGCGTGAAGTCCATGTCAGCCCTCGCCCTCGACGGCCCGGAAGACCGGCAGGACCAGCGCACCCTCCGCGTCCTCGTAGGTACGGAACTCCACCCGGACCGGCAACCCGATGCGCACCTTGTCGTAGGGCACCCCGGTCACGTTGCTCACCATCCGTACGCCCTCGGTGAGTTCGACGAGGCCGACCGCATAAGGGGGATCGAAGGCGGGGAAGGGCGGGTGGTGCATCACCACGTAGGAGTGGACCGTCCCCTCGCCGATCGCCTCGACCGTGTCCCAGCCCAGGCAGCCGCACGCGTTACAGCCCGGCAGCCAGGGGTGGCGCAGGGTGCCGCAGTCCGTGCAGCGCTGGATGAGGAGCCGGTGCTCGGCCACGCCCTGCCAGAAGCCGGCGTTGTCCCGGTTGACCACCGGGCGGGGGCGGGGGGCCGGGGGTTTCCGGCGGGCCGGGGCGTACTTGAGGATGCGGAAGCGGTGCGTGCCCACGAGGTCGCCATCGGCCCGGACGTCCGTACGCGTCGTGACGAAGTAACCGGTGCCCACCTTCGTCGTCTTGCGGTCGGAGACGGACTCGATCACCGAGTCGAAGGTGACCTGGTCCCCCGGGCGCAGGGGCCGTACGTACTCCTGCTCGCAGTCGGTGGCGACGACGGACGTACAGCCCGACTCGTCGAGCAGGCCGAGCAGTTCGTCGTACGCACCCGTGCGGCCCTCGTGTCCGGACAGGCCGCCCATCGTCCAGACCTGGAGCATGGTGGGCGGGGCGATGGCGTCCGGGCCGGAGTACGCCGGGTTGGTGTCGCCCATCGCCTCGCACCAGTGCCGGATCATCGGCGCGTTCACCGGGTCCTTGCCCACCCCGGCGACGGCGGCCGGCCGCCCCTCGTACGCCTTGAGCCGCGCGCCGAGTGCGTCGGGATCCGCTGCTGCCGGTTGCCCGCCCCCCGGCTCCACACCCTCCGTGCTCACCGCCGCCCCCTCGTCATCCCGAGCCGCATCGTCGCGACGATCTCCCGCTGCACCTCGCTCACCCCGCCCCCGAACGTGTTGATCTGCGCCGCCCTGTTCAGCCGCTCCAGCTCCCCGTCCCCGAAGACTCCCGGGGAGCCGGCGCGGACCAGGCCCGCCTCGCCGGCGATCTCCTGACACATGCGATACGTCGCGACAGTCGATTCCGTTCCCGCGAATTTCACGCCGCTCGCCTCGCCAGGGGCCGGCCGGCCCGCCCCCGCGTCCGCCACCAAACGCCAGCTGAGCAGGCGGTTCGCGGCCAGTCGGGCATGTGCCTCGGCCGCCCGCAGACGCACCCACGGCTCATCGATCCGGCGCCGCAGATTCACTGGATCGGGTGTACGGGCGGCGGCGAGCGCGGCGGCGAGGAAGTCCTCGGCCTGCATGCCGAGGGCGGCGAGCGCGACCCGCTCGTGGTTGAGCTGGCCGGTGATCAGCGACCAGCCCTCGTTCTCGGCGCCGACCAGGTTCCCGGCCGGGACGCGGACCCCGTCGTAGTAGGTGGCCGTCGTCGTCTGCCCGCCCACCGTCTCGATCGGCGTCCAGGAGAAACCCGGAGCGTCGGTCGGGACGAGGAGGATGGAGATGCCCCGGTGCCTGGGCGCCTCCGGGTCGGTGCGGCAGGCGAGCCAGATCCAGTCGGCGTGCTGGGCGCCCGAGGTGAAGATCTTCTGCCCGTCGATCCGCCAGCCGTCCCCCTCGCGCACCGCCCGGGTGCGCAGTGAGGCCAGGTCGGTGCCGGCGGAGGGCTCGGTGTAGCCGATCGCGAAGACGGCCTCCCCGCTGAGGATGCGGGGCAGGAAGCAGGCCTTCTGCTGCTCGCTGCCGTACTTCATGAGGGTGGGGCCCACGGTGTTGAGCGTGACCATGGAGACCGGGGCGCCGGCCCGGTACGCCTCGTCGAAGAACACGAACTGCTCGTCCGCGCCCCGGCCCTGGCCGCCGTACTCGACCGGCCAGCCGAGACCCAGCCAGCCGTCGGCGCCGATGCGGCGCAACAGGGCGCGGTCGTCGGCCGGTTCGCGGCGTTCGGGCAGCAGGTCACGGAAGTAGGCGCGGAGTTCGGCGCGCAGGCGCTGCTGCCGCTGCGTGGGGGCGAGGTGCACGGCGGGGGCCCTCCCGGCCTCGCGTACCTGACAAGGACAGTTTCTGACTGTCCGTCAGATCTGGATGGGTGTCAAGGTCGGCCACCGGCGCCCAGGGTCCGGAAAACACCTGCGCGGCGGCACCGAAGCACCGCCGCGCAGACGCGTTACGACCCCTGAGCACTCCCCTCGAGGCCCCTCAACGGGAGGGACCTCGCCCGGGACTCACCACAGGGGGATGAAGTTGATGGCCACATTCCCGTCGCCCGGCTGGATGGGTGTGAACGCGGAACCGCTGACCTGGGCGGTGTTGCTCTGGTTCGAGGCACCGAAGCCGACCGCGCCCTGCTGCGTGGTGTTGGCGCTCGATCCGTTGTCCGCGATGGCACCGTTGTCGGCGGCCGCGACGCCACCGAAGAGGGCGGCTGCGAGCGGCACCGCGGCGACGGCGGCGAGAACGCGGGCGGTACGGATACTTGCCATGTTGTTCCTCCAGAACCAAGCACTCCGCGGCCCAGCGGCCGGGAGTACATGAAGTACGGCTTGCGTCAGGGCGGTTGGCCGACCGCTCTGACCGTTGTGGACGACGTCGCGAGAGCAGAGTTGCCCACCGAATCCCCGACGAACCGCCCCGGAAGCCGCGATTCGCACACAAGCGTGATGACAAGTCGATAAACCCCTATCGGCATCTTTTGCCATCACAGCCCCCAGGGCGGACCAGAGGTGCGCTTCCATTCCTCTGGTGACACAAGGGGTGAATCGTTCCGTCGCATATCCGGCCAACTTCCCGCCGCCCGGCGCGTCGCGACAGCCCGCCCTTCCCTTTTTCGAACATGAGTACGAACATGGAGCCATGGCCACCACCGACCGGCAGGCCACGACGCTGGCCCTCGCACACGCCCTGTCAGCCGCCGAACGCGGCCTGGCCGTCATCCCCCTGTCCCGGACGAAACTCCCGGCCCTGCGCTCCCCCCACCACGACGACCCCGACCCGGCCGGGCCGCGCTGCCACGGCGACTGCGGCCGCTTCGGCCACGGCGTGTACGACGCCTCGACCGACCCGGTCCGCATCCGCGAGCTGTTCGCCGCCGCGCCCTGGGCCACCGGCTACGGCATCGCCTGCGGGCTGCCGCCGTACCACCTGATCGGCGTCGACCTGGACACCAAGTCCGGCACCGACTCCTCGACCGCGCTGCGCGAGCTGGCCCTGCGCCACCTGTTCACCATCCCGGAGACGGTCGTCGTCCGCACCCCGAGCGGCGGCCGTCACCTGTGGCTCACCGGCCCACCGGACGTCGTCGTACCGAACTCCGCCGGCCGCCTCGCCCCCGGCATCGACATCCGCGGCGCCGGCGGCTACCTCGTGGGCCCCGGCTCCCGCACCGACCACGGCGAGTACACGACCGCGCCCGGCACCGCGCACCTGGCCCCCGCCCCCTGCCCGCCGTCACTGCTGCGCCTGCTCGCGCCACCGCCACGGCCCCCACACCCGGCCCCGGCCGCGCCGGCCCCCGGCGACCACGGCCGCGGCCTGGTCCAGTTCGTCCTCTCCGCACACGAGGGCCAACGCAACACCCGCCTGTTCTGGGCGGCCTGCCGCGCCTACGAGAACGGCATCGGCCCCGCCCTCGCCGACCCCCTGACCGAGGCGGCCCTCAACACCGGCCTCTCCGAGCGCGAGGCCCGGGCGACGATCGCCTCGGCGGCCCGGATGACGGGGCACCGGCCCTGACGACCGGGAGGGCGTCCGGGCACACGAAGGACGTCCGGGCGCACGGAAAGACCTCCGGGCATACGGAAAGACCTCCGGGCATACGGAAGGGGCGCCCCTTTCGGAGCGCCCCTTCCCAACATCCGCGGTGGGTGTGGGATTTGAACCCACGGTGACTCGCGCCACGACGGTTTTCAAGACCGTTCCCTTAGGCCGCTCGGGCAACCCACCTCGCTCTCGCCCACCTGGGGCGGAGCGGGTACAGCGTACCGGGATCGGGCGTCCGGCGGGCGGTGGGTCAGCTGTCGCCGGCTCGGGCGCCCAGGGTCAGGTCCGTCGTGTGCTCCTGGCCGCCCCGCTTGTAGGTGATCGTGACCTTGTCGCCGGGCTTGTGGGTCCAGATCTCGCCGATCAGGGTCGGGCCGCTGTCGATCACCATGTCGTCCAGCTTGGTGATGACATCACCCGGCTTGAGGCCCGCCTTGTCCGCCGGGCCGCCCGACTCGACCGCGGCGGAGCCGCCCGCGCCCTGGTCGGTGATCTTCGCACCGCCGGTGGAGTCCTCCAGCGAGACGGAGGCGCCGATCTTGGCGTACACCGGCTTGCCGGTCTTGATCAGCTGCTGGGCGACGTACTTGGCCTGGTTGATCGGGATGGCGAAACCCAGGCCGATCGAGCCGGACTGGCCGGAGCCGAAGCCTCCGCTGCTGCTCGACTGGATCGCCGAATTGATGCCGATGACCGCGCCGGCGGCGTCCAGCAGCGGGCCGCCGGAGTTGCCCGGGTTGATCGACGCGTCGGTCTGCAGCGCGCTCATGTACGACGCCTTGCTGGTAGAACTGCCGTCGCTGGAGGCCACCGGGCGGTTCTTGGCGCTGATGATGCCGGTCGTCACGGTGTTGGACAGGCCGAAGGGGGCGCCGATGGCGATCGTCTCGTCGCCGACGGCCACCTTGTCGGAGTCGCCGAGGGCGAGCGGCTTGAGGTCCGACGGGGGGTTCTTGAGCTTGATGACCGCCACGTCGTAGCCCTGGGCATGGCCGACGACCTCGGCGTCGTACTTCCTGCCGTTCGGGAAGGTGGCCGTCAGCTTGCCGCCGTCGAGCGCGTCCGCCACCACGTGGTTGTTGGTGACTATGTGGCCCTGCTTGTCGAAGACGAAGCCGGTGCCCGTGCCACCCTGGCCGTTGGTGCCCTCGGCCTCGATGGTGACCGTGCTCGGCAGCGCCTTGGCGGCCACGTTGGCGATCGTGCCGGGCGCGCGCTTGACCTGGGAGGCGCTGCTCTCGGAGGCGGAGACGGTGGTGGAGCCGCTGCTGTCGCTGTCCTTGGCCAGGGTGTAGCCGAGGCCGCCGCCCAGGCCGCCCGCGACCAGAGCGGCCACCAGGACCGCGGCGACGAGCCCGCCACGTCCGTTGCGCGGCTTGGGGGCGGGCTGCTGGTACGACGCTCCCCAGCCGGCGGCACCGGCGTCGCCGTAGGACGCGGTGTCGCCGTACGGCGGGGTGGACGGCGGCGGAGGCGGCCAGGAGCCGTCAGGGGCCGGGCCGGAGGCGGCGGGGGCGGAGGGGGCCTGGCCCGGCTGTGGCTCGGCGGCGGCCGGAGCGTCCTGGGGCAGCGGCGGCAGGGGAGCCGTCGGTGCGTTCCCCTCGGGCGCCAGGCCCTGGGGGGAACCGGGAGAGGCCACCGGCACGGGAGGTGCGGACGGGGCCGGGGGTACCTCGTTGCCCTCGTTCTCGGTGCTCACAGCTCTTCTCCTCGGTCCACGGCTGTAGTTCTCGGTCGCACTCGGTCACGCTCGGCAGCTGTGCATGGTGCTGGGCCAGTCTTCACTGTTCCGTTTGTATGCGGTCAGCTTTTCCCACGGGCCGTCAGAGCACCATAAGCGGTGGCTGTGGGTCCGGGGGGCTCTCTTTATATGGGATCTTTCCGGAAAAACTTGCACAAGCATTTACATAACCGAGCAAGGCAGACGCCACTCGTTCACCGCACGGTCCGCGTATGCTTCGCCCGCATCGTTTGTCGCACGGACGCGCCCGCGCCGCCACGCGTACCCCACGACGATGACACCATGACGCGGTGACCCACGCACCACACCGCTCCATCCAGGTCGTCGCCCACCGAGGCGCCTCCGAAGACGCGCCCGAGCACACCCTGGCCGCCTACAAGAAGGCGATCGAGGACGGCGCCGACGCCCTCGAATGCGACGTACGGCTGACCGCCGACGGCCACCTGGTCTGCGTCCACGACCGGCGGGTGAACCGCACCTCCAATGGCCGCGGCGCCGTCTCCGCGCTGGAACTGGCCGATCTGGCCGCCCTCGACTTCGGCTCCTGGAAGACGCGCGAGGCCTGGCGCGGGCGGGACGAGGAGCCCGACTGGGTGTCCCGGCCGGAGGACCCGGCGGACACCTCCGTGCTCACCCTGGAGCGGCTGCTGGGGCTGGTCGCGGACGCCGGGCGGAGGGTGGAGCTGGCCATCGAGACCAAGCACCCCACGCGCTGGGCGGGCCAGGTCGAGGAGCGGCTGCTGGCGTTGCTGAAGCGGTTCGGTCTGGACGCGCCGGCCTCCGCCGCCGAGTCCCCGGTGCGGATCATGAGCTTCTCGGCGCGCTCGCTGCATCGCGTGCGTGCCGCCGCGCCGACACTGCCGACGGTCTACCTGGTGCAGTTCCTCACACCCCGGCTGCGGGACGGGCGGCTGCCCGCGGGCGTGCGGATCGCGGGGCCCTCGATCCGCATCGTGCGCAACAATCCCGCCTACGTGGAACGGCTGAAACGTGCCGGCCACCAGGTGCATGTGTGGACCGTGAACGAGCCCGAGGACGTCGATCTCTGCGTGGAGCTGGGCATCGACGCCATCATCACCAACCGGCCGGGCGCGGTCCTGCGTCAGCTGGGGCGTGTGTGACCTCAAGAGGCCGGTAAAAGGCTGCGCACATCCCTTGACCCGGCTGTGCGCCTGCTGAATCCTCCACTCTCGGCCACACCATTGAAATCCAGCCATACGACGACCAGAGGTAAAGGCCTTCATCACAGGGAGTGCTCCGGCGCGTTCGCTCCGTGCAGGGCCGTTGCGAATGCGTCACCGGAAGGGGATTGGCCGGTTTCCGGTACAGGCCAATGGGGCATCCACACCGTGGCGTGGGGCAAAGGAGGTCTCGGGGGTGGCGTTGGTGGTGGCACAGGAGGTGCCCACGTCGTCGAGCATGGCCGTACCCCATGGCCCTGCGGGCGTGGGGAAGGCGAGGCACCGGATGCGTTCGCAGTTGCGCAGCGGCGGTGTGTCCGAATCGGTCATCGACGATGCCGTACTGATCCTTTCCGAATTGTTGAGCAACGCCTGCAAACACGGGCGGCCGCTGGGTGACGCGCTGGCCGGTGACGGTGACGTGCGTGCCGCGTGGCGGGTGGACGCCCGGGGCCGGCTGATCGTCGAGGTGACGGACGGCGGTGGTCCGACCCGCCCGGCGCCGGCCACCCCCTCGGTGACCGCGCACGGCGGCCGAGGGCTCAACATCATCACCGCCCTCGCGGACGACTGGGGCGTCCGGGACGACGTCCACGGCGAGGTGACGGTCTGGGTGGTGGTCCACGAGGACGTCCACGATCCCGATGCCGACTGCCACCGGCACGGTTTCGCTACGCGCGTCACATCCCCCGCCCTCCCCGACATGTCCGACCTGGACTTCACGGACGCGTTCGACGACCTGGCCTGACGGGCTGGGACGAGGACCGGGTAGACAGCCACGAGTTCCAACCGTGGCTCATGGGGACGAGGACTTGCCCCGACGGACACCATCGAGCACCCCCGAGGCGGACGCGAACCCGGCACGCCCGACGCCGACGAAGCTCCAGGCCCACCGGCCCCGACGAAAACCCGGACCGACCGACGCGCCCAAGGCTCCAGGCCCACCAACCCCGACAGGAACCCGGACCCACCGACGCACTCGAAGACCCGGCCCCAGCGACGCGCCCAAAGCCCCGAACCAATCGACACGGACGAACACCCGGCCCGACCGACGCGCCCAAGACCCCGGCCCAATAGGCCCCGCACGCACCCGCAATGCGCTCGGAAGTTGTCCACAGGTTCACACAGTCGGCGTTGAGCGGGCGTGCGTTGTCCACAGGTTCCCGCCGGTCACGGCCTGAACGGCTAGGCTCCCGCCCGTACGAGAAGAGCCGTAACCGGGAGACACCCAGATGGCCAAGAAGCGACCCCAGACGAAGGCCGAGCGGCCGCAGTTCAGCGATGCAGAGGTCCCGGTTGTCGGCGCCCGCGAGCCCTGCCCCTGCGGCAGCGGCCGGCGCTACAAGGCATGCCACGGCCGGGCCGCGGCGCACGCGACGACCGAGCTGGTGCAGCGCCCGTTCGAGGGCCTGCCCGGCGAGTGCGACTGGGTGGCGCTGCGCGAGCTGGTGCCGGCCGCGACGGTCGAGCTGACCCTCAAGGACGGCCTGCCCGAGGGCGTCCCGTCGGTCACGCTCGCCACGGTGCTGCCCATGGCCTGGCCCGCGCTGCGCCGCGACGACGGCTCGGTCCTGCTCGGCCTGCAGAACGACACGTCGTCCGGCGACCTCAGCCGCGACCTCGCCGACACCCTCCAGCGCGCCCTCCAGGCCGACCCCGGCACCCCGGTGCAGGGCCGCCGCGCCCCGGCCGGCGGTCCGCGGCTGCAGGACCTGCTCGACCTCCAGGCGCCGTTCGAGCCGGTCGTGCAGAGCGGCTTCGAGTTCTGGGTGCCGGACGCGGAGAACGCCACCCCGGAGGTGACCGCCTCCCTGGAGCGGGCCAACGCCGCCGCCATCCCGACGGCGAGACTGGCCGGCGTGGACGCGGCGTACTGGTGCGAGACCCCGGAGAAGAACCACCTGCGCTGGGTGATGCCGCATCCGGAGGAGCGGCTTCTGGACGCTCTCGCGCGGCTGCACGCGGCGGGCCGCTCGAACCTCGGCGAGGGCACCCGGCTCGTGGGCTCCTTCCGTGCTCACGGCCTCACCGTGCCGGTCTGGGACCTGCCGAGCGGGGTCACGGCGGACGACGTGGAGAAGCCGGCCACCGAGTTCGCCGAGCGCCTCGCCGCGGCCCTGGCCGTGACCGAACCGCTCACGGCGGAGGAGCGCCGCGCGCGTGGCGGACTGACCAACCGGCAGGTCACGCTCAGCTGACGCCCCCGCGCGTGTGACTCGACTGAACGGTCGGTAAGGCGGGACCGCGATCCCCGAATCGGGTGACTCCTGTCACAACTCCCCCTGGTGACAGGGAAATCGGTGGCCGAATGACCCGGACGGAATTTGCGAACGGCCGATCTCTTGTTACCGTTCCAGTAGCCCGGTTGCTGGTGCATCCCCCGTCGCCAGCAACCGGGTCTTTCCATGTCCGCGTACGGCGTACCGCGCGGCGCGGAGCGTCAACTCCCCTTAATGGCACCGGAGTTGCCGACAGAGGCCGCCGAGTCGCTGCCCGAACGCAGCAGCAGCGCGCCGTCGACCCCGGTCCTGGCGAACTCCATGACGGCCGAGTAGGCGTCCATTCCGCCCTTGCTGCGCTCCCGGGGCGTCTCGCAGGTGGCGGGCTCGTTGTCGTCGCTCGTGACACAGCGCATCTGCACACTGCGGCCGCCCGGTCCCATCAGGCTCAGCACGGAGTCGAGCTGCTCGCCGGTGGTGTTGCGGTAGTAGGTGCGGGCCCAGGTGTCGGCGCCCTGGGTCAGCACACAGGTCTGTGCCTCGAGGCCGTCGGGCGAGGTGAGCTTCGGGCCGCACCGCGTGGCGGTGTCCAGTCCTAGCCCGAGCAGCCCGGGTGACCCGCCGGGCGAGAGAATCTTGGCGTCCCCCGACCCGGCGCCACCCCCGGCCCCGGCGGCACCCCGGCGACCACCGGCGGCACCCTTGCTCCCGTCGGCCCCGCCGCTTCCCGAGGGACGCCCCGAGGGCCGTACCGGGTGCCCCGGTCTCTCGGCCGCCACATGCCGGGCCGCCTCACGCACCTGCTCCGCGGACGCCACGGCCAGCGGCAGCACGACCGCGGCCGTCACCACGCCGATGAGCGCGAACAGCCACACCATTCGGGGGTCACGGCGGCGCACACCCGCCGACCGGGCACCTGCCGACCGCGCACCCGCCGGACGCACCGGCGCCTGCTGAACCGCCGCCGATCGCGCCGCGTGTCGCGGTGATCGGCGAGCGTGTCCCCCCAAGGACCTCCCGGAGAACCGACGGCCAAGTCCCCCCGGACCGAATCGACGGCCGTGTCCCCCAGTATTTCGCACCATGTGCGGAAGATAACGAGCAAGCGGCGCCGACCCGCCCCGCCCGCGCCGACATCGCTACAACTCGGGCGCGCTCACACCCG
Organism: Streptomyces sp. NPDC001709; assembly: GCF_053596375.1. Taxonomy (NCBI): domain Bacteria; kingdom Bacillati; phylum Actinomycetota; class Actinomycetes; order Kitasatosporales; family Streptomycetaceae; genus Streptomyces; species Streptomyces sp. NPDC001709. The sequence continues at coordinate 151,615 of NZ_JBSFGB010000011.1, forward strand.
TACGAGTGAGGGCGTCGACCACGGCGTCGACGACGGCTTCCACGTCGGGCACCCAGGGTGCGGCCGAGCCGGGCAGCGGGGCGCGCTCCCAGCGGACCTCGCCCCGGCCGGTCTCGGACGGGGGCAGGGCGGTATAGCCGCCCTCGCCGTGGAAGCGCAGGGAGCCGGGGACGAAGTCCTTGGCATAGAGCAGTTCGCCCAGCTGCTCCATGGAGTACGGCTTGACCAGCAGCGCCCAGCGGGTGGGCGAGGCGATCACCGGGCCGAGGCGCATGCCCCGCCGGTCGAGCAGGGCGAGGGCGCGGGAGGCGGCGAGCGCCGGCAGGCTGACCGCGCAGGGCGCCCTGCCCCCGGTGGCCAGGATGATCGGCGCGCTCGGGCGGTTGGTCCACCACCAGCGCACCATGCGCGCGTCGGTCGTGGCCGCGAGCAGGCCGGGATCGAAGGGGTGCGCACCGGGCACCGTGCACTCCGGGTCGGGGCAGGCGCAGCGGGCCCGCCCCTGCGGGTCCGGGGCCACGCCCGGGAGTACGGGCCACTGCCACTCGGTCGCGAAGGTCAGGGCCGCGCTGATCAGCTCAGGCCTCTCGTCGTTCCGCCTGGGCCTCCCGTCGTTCCGCCTGGACAGGAGCCTGCGTCGCCTTCCGAGGATCTCGCGCATGAGCGCTCGTTCCTTTCCGTTGCACCGCTGGCAACACCGTGGTCCACATCACACCATGTGTCGATCACTTCACTGTGCGTACCTGTTGGCGCATCACACCCCTGCGTACGGCAGGGGGAACCCCAGGGGGTCGAGCATGGGCCGCGTCCGCGTCCATAGTGCGTCTGACAAAAGCACGGGTGCGGCGCGGGGGTGGCGAAGTATGGCGTTTTGCCGTCGCGCGTGTTTCTCTCCGCCTCCGCCAGGGAGGATGGGGCTCGGCCGTCGGTGGCTATGACGCCCGGGTCCGTCGCCAGGTTCCGGGTGGCCCCGAACCACCCCTGGCCTTCTCCGAGTACGTACCCATCACGACCGCTGTGACGCTCCGTGGAGCAAGGCCAGTCGACCGCAATGGACCGATACCTGGTGCAGTTTTCAGCCAACTTGGCGGTATGGCAAGGGGTTAAGGCAGAAACCTCGCCCGACCCATGGACACCAGGAATCCCCGCAGGACAATGCTGGACATCCCCTCACGAGTGCGTGTACATGTGGAGACACTGCTAGCGGCGCAGAATGACATGGGGGTTTGCGATGCTTTTCAGCAATACGCACCGGTCTGAAGGCCGGACGCCATGAACGCCCCGCACCCTCCGAAAGTGGCTGGAATCGATCCAACGGTTTCGACGCCCGCACACACTGTCGCGCCCACTCCCCCCGCCGCCGGCGCCGGTCCCTCCCCGGACACCGCTCCCGTCCCCGCCCCGCACACCCCCGCGCCCGGCGCCCTCCTCCAGGACCGGCTGGCCGGCTGGGTCTCGGACCTCACGACCCTCCACGAACTCACCGAGCGCCTGTCCCGCACGGACGCACTCGATTCCGCCCTGCACGAGCTGCTGCGCGCCGGAGCCGCCCTCGTCGGCGCCCGCCGCGGCATGGTCGCCCTGGAGCCCGGCGACGGACTCGGCCCCCGCACCACCCTCGGCCTCGGCCTCGGCCGCGCCGACCTCGGCCACATCGAGACGGTCCCGCGCGGCGCGCTGCCGTACGACACCGGCATGACCGCCGAGATCGTCCACCCCGATCTGCTCGCCGAGGACGGCCTCGACCCCCGGCACCGCGAGGTCGCCGCGCGCCTCGGCTACGCCGCCAGCTACGCCCTGCCCCTCGCCTCCGAGTCCGCCGGCCGCCTCGGCGCCGCCGTCTGGCTCTATGACGAACCGGCCGAGCCGCACGAGCGGCAGCGCCACCTCGCCGGCCTCTACGTCCGGCACGCCACCGAGCACCTCGCCCGGCTGGTGGAGGTGGAACGCACCCGCGCGCGCGTGGCGACCATCACCGAGGAACTGCTGCCCAGCCGGCTGCCCCGCGTGCCCGGCGTCCAGCTCGCCGCCCGGCACCGCACCGGCCCGCGCGGCGGCGGCGACTGGTACGACGCGCTGCCGCTGCCGGATGCCGCGCTCGGTCTCTCCGTCGGCTCGGTCACCGGCTCCGGCCCGAGCGCCGTGGCCGCGATGGGCCGGCTGCGGGCCTCCCTGCGCGCCTACGCCGTGATGGAGGGCGAGGACCCGGTCGCCGTCCTGTCCGACCTGGAGCTGCTGCTGCGGCTGACCGAGCCCGCCCGCTCGGCCACCGCGCTGTTCGCCTACTGCGAGCCCGCCCTGCGCAAGATCACCCTGGCCGGTGCCGGGCACAGCCCGCCGCTGCTGATCGGCGGGCGGCGCACCGAGTTCGCCGAGACGTCCGTCTCCGCGCCGCTCGGCATGCTGGCCTGCTGGGAGGCGCCCAGCGTGGAGATCCAGGCGCAGGCCGGGGAGACGGTCCTGCTCTACACCGACGGGCTGCTGCACCGTACCGGCGACCCCGTGGACCGCGCCTTCGCCCGGCTGCACGCGGCCGCCGCGAGCATTCCGCGCGCGCTGCGCCACGACCCCGGAGCCGTCGCCGACCACGTCCTGCGCACCGTCCTGCCGGACGGCCGGGACACGGCCGACAGCGAGGAGGACGTCGTACTGCTGGCGGCGCGTTTCGACTGAGCCACCGCCCCCAGGGGCTGGCATGACCGGGCATAACAGGTCATCCGACCCCGGTCCGCCCACGGTACGACCGTACGATGATGGAGGCCCCCGCTCGGCCACAAGCAGGAGCGCGCGGGCCCCGGGGGAGATCACATGGCGTATCGAGGAGGATCACGTGTCCGACGAGCTCAACCCGGCTGTGCCCGACTCTGCTACCGCAGAGGGCCCGGAGACCGAGTCCGAGGAGCCCATCAAGCAGCGGAAGAACGGCCTGTACCCGGGCGTCTCCGACGAGCTGGCCGAGAACATGAAGTCCGGCTGGGCCGACACGGAGCTGCGTGACCTGGAGCCGATCCCGCAGGCCGCCGAGACCGCGCGCCGCCGCGCCGCGCTCTCCGCCCGCTTCCCGGGCGACCGCCTCGTCATCCCCGCGGGCAACCTGAAGACCCGCTCGAACGACACCGAGTACGCCTTCCGCTCCTCCGTCGAGTACGCCTACCTCACCGGCAACCAGACCGAGGACGGCGTACTGGTCCTGGAGCCCAACGGCGACGGCCACGACGCGACGATCTACCTCCTGCCCCGCTCCGACCGTGAGAACGGCGAGTTCTGGCTCTCCGGCCACGGCGAGCTGTGGGTCGGCCGCCGCCACTCCCTCACCGAGTCCGAGGCGCTGTACGGCATCCCGGCCGCCGACGTGCGCGAGCTGGCCGACAAGCTCCGCGAGGCCACCGGCCCGGTCCGGGTGGTGCGTGGCTACGACGCCGGCATCGAGGCGGCCCTGACCGACAAGGTCACCGCCGAGCGCGACGAGGAGCTGCGCGTCTTCCTCTCCGAGGCCCGGCTGATCAAGGACGAGTTCGAGATCGGCGAGCTGCAGAAGGCCGTCGACTCCACCGTGCGCGGCTTCGAGGACGTGGTGAAGGTCCTGGACAAGGCCGAGGCCACGTCCGAGCGCTACATCGAGGGCACGTTCTTCCTCCGTGCGCGCGTGGAGGGCAACGACGTCGGCTACGGCTCCATCTGCGCGGCCGGCCCGCACGCCTGCACGCTGCACTGGGTCCGCAACGACGGCCCGGTCCGCTCCGGCGACCTGCTCCTGCTGGACGCGGGCGTGGAGACGCACACGCTGTACACCGCCGACGTCACGCGCACGCTGCCGATCAACGGCACGTACACCGAGATCCAGAAGAAGATCTACGACGCCGTGTACGAGGCCCAGGAGGCCGGTATCGCGGCCGTGCAGCCGGGCGCCAAGTACCGCGACTTCCACGACGCCGCCCAGCGCGTGCTCGCCGAGAAGCTCGTCGAGTGGGGCCTGGTCGAGGGCCCGGTCGAGCGCGTCCTGGAGCTGGGCCTGCAGCGCCGCTGGACGCTGCACGGCACGGGTCACATGCTCGGCATGGACGTCCACGACTGCGCTGCCGCGCGGACCGAGACCTACGTGGAGGGTGTCCTGGAGCCGGGCATGGTGCTCACCGTCGAGCCGGGGCTCTACTTCCAGGCCGACGACCTGACCGTGCCGGAGGAGTACCGGGGGATCGGGGTCCGGATCGAGGACGACATCCTGGTGACGCAGGACGGCAACAGCAACCTTTCGGCCGGCCTGCCGCGCCGCTCTGACGAGGTCGAGGCGTGGATGGCCTCGCTGAAGGGCTGATCTGCGTTTGAATGGCCGGGTACCGGGGGGTGCCCGGCCATTCGCGTGCCTAGGGGGAAGGTTCTCGTGAACGACTTCTGGTCCGGTGTGGGTGTGGATCTGCATCTCGAACCCGACGCGGCGGACGGGCGCCGTATCGGGCTCGAACGGGCCCTGCGGGACGCCGTGCGGGACGGGCGGCTCGCCCCCGGGACACGGTTGCCGGCCACCCGGCGGCTCGCGGTCGAGCTCGGTATCTCGCGCGGCACCGCCAAGGCCGCCTACGACCAGCTCGTCGCCGAGGGGTATCTGACGGCGCGCCAGGGCTCGGGCACCCGGGTCGCCGAGCTGCCGAGCGTCGAGTCGGCGGAAGCCGGAACGGCGACACGCACGCGTGCCCCGCGTTTCGATCTGCGCCCCGGCAGCCCCGACGTCGGCGCGTTTCCGGCGGCGGCCTGGCTGCGGGCGCTGCGCCGGGCGATAGCGACGGCGCCCTCGCTGGCGTACGACTACGGCGACCCGCGGGGCCGGATCGAGCTGCGCACGGCGCTGTCCGGGTATCTGGGCCGGGCACGCGGGGTGCTCGCGCCGCCGGAGCGCATCGTCATCACCTCCGGGTACGTCCAGGGACTCGCGCTGCTCACGCGCGTGCTGGACGGCGCCACCGTCGCCATGGAGGACCCGGGGCTGCCGTTCCACCGGGACGTGGTGCGGCGCAATGGCGGAACGGTCCTGCCGGTGCCCGTCGACGCGCGCGGGGTGCACGCCGGGCACCTGGGCGAGGCCGCCGCCGTGGTCGTCACCCCGGCGCACCAGTACCCGACCGGTGTGACCCTGCACCCGGAGCGGCGGCGGGCGCTGGGCGACTGGGCACGCGCGCGTGGCGGCCTGATCGTCGAGGACGACTACGACGGGGAGTTCCGCTACGACCGCCAGCCGGTGGGCGCGTTGCAGGGCATGGCGCCCGGCCAGGTGGTGTACCTCGGCACGGCCTCCAAGACGCTCGGCCCGGCGCTGCGGCTCGGCTGGATGGTGCTGCCGCCGCACCTGGTCGACGCGGTGGCCGACGCCAAGCTGCACAGCGACCACCACACCGAGACCATCGGCCAGTTGGCGCTGGCGGAGCTGATCGACAGCCATGCCTACGACCGGCACGTACGCGCGTGCCGGCTGCGCTACCGGCGCCGCCGGGACCTGCTGCTGGACCGACTGGGGGCGGGCCGGAGCGTGCGCGGGATCGCGGCGGGGCTGCACGCGCTGATCGACGTGCCCGACGAGGCGGAGGTGCTGGCCCGCGCGGAGGCGGAGGGCCTCGCCCTCGGCGCCCTCGGCGACCACTGGCACACCCCCGGCCCCGGCCGCCCCCAGGGCCTGGTCGTCGGCTACGGCACGCCCCGCGAGCGGGCGTATCCGGAGGCGCTGGAGGTGCTGGCGAAGGTGCTGGAGACGGGCGGCCGCTGAGCGGCACGGGCCCCCGCGGGCGGCCGTACCGGCGCTCACGGTAGGCCCGTTGAGCCGCGGCGACGACACCGCCGCCGCGTCCGGCGGTCCTAGACGGCCAGCAACGGCGCGTCCTCCCGCCACTTGAGGATCTTGTCGAAGCTGACCACCGTGCCGCCCCGGCCCGGCTTGGCGCCGATGTGGACGTGGTCGGCGAGTTCCCGGATGAGACACAGCCCGCGGCCGTGCTCGGCGTCCGCGCGGGCGGCTCTGACCTCCTGGACGCGGGAGAACCCCGGTCCGGAATCGGCCACCTCGATACGGCACTTCTCGCCGTCGAGGTACGCGGTCACCCGGTACGCCTCCGAGGAGCCGCCGTGCGGGGTGCTCCCGCCGTGCTCGACGGCGTTCGCGCAGGCCTCGGTGAGGGCGACGGACAGGTCGTAGGAGATGTCGGGGTCCACGCCCGCCGTCTCCATGGTGCCGATCAGCAGCCGCCGGGCGAGCGGCACGCTCGCAGCCTCGCGCCGCAGATGGAGTGACCACCAGATGCTCATGCTCCAGCCTCCTGGCCGCGGCTCGACATACCGATACCTATTGCCGCCCGTAGGGGGGCGTAAGCACTCCATTGACGTGACACCGCCCATACAGCCGATGCGCCGAGGGAGGAATCGGTGTATGAGGGGCGATCCCCCGGACCGGTCGTAGAACACCCCACCCCCCTGCCGTACGCCGCTCGCGCCGCCCGGTCACACACGGCTACGACAGCCCCGGCCCGGCACCCCTCCACAGTCCCGCCCCCGCCCACCTGCGCAGCCCCTGCCGTAGGCCCCCGATAAGCGCAATGGGATGATGAGGCCGCCATGACTGCCCCCCACCCGCGCACGGCGTGTCGTCCCGGAGCCGGGCTCCGGATCCTGCGGGCCGCGGTGTTCGCCGCGGTCTGCGTCGTGCTGGCCGCGTGCGGGCACGCGCTCGCCTCCTGTGCGAGCGTGCCGCTGTGGACGCTGGGCGCGGGCTTCCTCGGCTGTCTGCTGCTCGTGGTGCCGCTCGCCGGGCGGGCCCGCTCGCTGCCGGGCATCGCCGCGCTCCTCGCACTCGGCCAGACCGCCCTGCACACGCTGTTCGGGCTGGGCCAGCACGGGGCGGCCATGGCTTCCGGCGCTATGGCCTCCGGCGGCATGGCGACGGCGGCACCGGGTGCGCGGGGCTCCTCGCTCAGCGACACCGCGCTGGTCGAGCAGGCCGCACGGTTCCTGTGCGGGTCGACCCCGACGGCCCTCACCCCGGGGCGCGCCTACCACCTCCTGCTCGCCGCCCACCTCATCGACCGTTCGGGCCGGCCCGCGGCCGTCATGGGCGGCATGCGCCCCGCGTACGACGCCACCGGCTCCTCCGCCGCACTGCTGCCCTCCCTGCCGATGCTGCTCGGCCACGTCCTCGCGGCCGTCGCCGCCGGCTGGCTGCTGCGCCGCGGTGATCTGGCGCTGCTGCGGCTGATCGAGCTGTCGGCGCACGGAGTCGCGGAGGGGGCGCTCGTACGGTCCCTGCGCGCGGCACTCGCGCTCGCGCACGCCCTGTGCGCCGGTCTGCTGCCCGCCGCCGAGCCCGGCCCGCGCGGCCCTCGTACCGCCCGGGACGAGGCACCCACCCCGCACACCACCGCACTCCAGCACACGGTGATCCGGCGCGGCCCGCCCGCCGCCGGCTTCCTCCTCGCCGCCTGACGCGACGCGCGCACCACTCCACCTGTTCACCGGAGAGGCCGCCGCCGCCGCGCGGCACGCGCGCGTGCGCACACCCCCCGAGTGGTGCCCTCACGCGCACGCGTACCTCTCTTCGCCACCGGAACTCTCAGAGTGGAGTGCTCCTGCCATGCAGGCTTCCCGTATCGCCTCTCGTCGCGCCGTCTCCCGCCTCGCCGCCGCCGGCGCCGTCGCGGGCACGGCCGTACTGGCCCTGTCCGTCCCCGCCTTCGCGCACGTCAGCGTGCAGCCGGAGGGCCCCGCGGCCAAGGGCGGCTTCGCCGTCGTCGACTTCAAGGTCCCCAACGAGCGTGACAACGCCTCGACCACCAAGGTCGAGGTCAGCCTCCCCGCCGACCACCCGCTCGCCTCGGTCATGCCCGAGGCCGTCCCCGGCTGGACCGCGAAGGTCACCAAGTCCAAGCTGGACAAGCCGCTGACCATGCACGGCGAGAAGATCGACGAGGCCGTCACCAAGGTCACCTGGACCGCCGCCGACGGCAAGGGCATCCAGCCCGGCTACTTCCAGAAGTTCCCGCTCTCCCTCGGCGCCCTGCCCGAGAACACCGACCAGCTGGTGTTCAAGGCGCTCCAGACGTACTCCGACAACGAGGTCGTGCGCTGGATCGAGGTGCCGCAGGCCGGCCAGGACGAGCCGGAGAACCCGGCGCCGGTGCTGCAGCTGTCCGGCGCGGCCGACGACCACGGCTCGGCGAACGCCAAGGACGCCTCCGACAAGACCGAGGACGCGGCCGCGGCCGCCGCCCCGAACTCCGGCTCCCAGGACACCGACACCACCGCACGCGTGCTCGCCGTGGTCGGCATCGCCGTCGGCATCGCGGGCGTCGCCTACGGCGTCCTCGCCGGCCGCCGCCGGACCGCCTGAGCCCCACCGCTTCCGGACCGCGCACGGGGGCCGTGCGGCGCGTGCGACGCTGTCGTGGCTGTCGTAAGCCGTCGTACGACCCCGGTGCGCACCGGAGTACTCACATCTGGGACATTTTTCTATGCGCAAGAAGACGTTCGCCGCGGCCGCGCTGCTCGCCGCCGCCACCCTGACCCTGTCCGCCTGCGGCAGCGGGAACGACGGCAAGTCGCCGGTCGCCGTGGTCTCGGAGGAGTCCGGCTCGGGCAAGGCCGCCACCGTCCTCGACCAGCCCTTCGAGAAGCCGGACCTCGTCCTCACCGACACGCACGGCAAGAAGTACGACCTCCGCAAGGAGACCCAGGGCCATCCGACCCTGGTCTACTTCGGCTACACCCACTGCCCCGACATCTGCCCGACGACCATGAGCAACATCGCCGTCGCCAAGAAGGCGCTGCCCAAGGCCGAGCAGGACGACCTCCGGGTCGTGTTCGTCACCACCGACCCCGGCCGCGACACCCCGGCCGAGCTGGGCAAGTGGCTCAAGGGCATCGACCCCCAGTTCATCGGCCTGACCGGGGACTTCGCCACCATCCAGGCCGGTGCCCGCTCCGTCGGCATCTCCGTCGAGCCGACGACGAAGGACAAGAACGGCAAGCTCGTCTCCGTCCACGGCACCCAGGTCATCGCCTTCTCCCCGAAGACGAACGGCGGTTATGTCCTCTACGGCGAGAACGCCACGGTCGACGACTACACCAAGGACCTGCCCAAGCTCGTCAAGGGGGCGAACCCGTGAGGCACCGCCCCGCCGTCATGACCGCCGCCGCGCTCGCCGGTGCACTGGCCCTCGCGGGCTGCGGCTCCTCCGGCTCCGGTTCGACCGGCTCCGGCTCCTCGAAGGCCGACCTTTCGGTGAGCGCGTCCTACATGCCCCAGCCGGTCTCCGCCGACATGGCCGCCGGATTCCTGACGATCACCAACAAGGGCGGTACAAAGGACGAGCTGACCTCGGTCAGCAGCGATCTGACCGGCCAGGTCACCATGCACAGCACCATGGGCGGCGCCATGCGGGAGCAGAACTCCTTCGCCATACCCGCCCACGGTCAACTCGTGTTCAAAAGCGGCGGCAACCATCTGATGTTCGAGAAGCTGAAGCGCAGGCCGAAGCAGGGCCAGACGGTCACCGTGAAGCTCACCTTCGCCAAGTCCGGGCCCCTCACCGTCGAGATGCCGGTGAAGTCCGCCACGTACAACCCGTCGACCGGCCACTGAGGGAGGGACCACCACCGTGACGCCGACCATCACCCCCAAGGGACAGCGCGCCGCCCTGCGCATCCTGGTGACGCTGTTCCTCGCCGTCACCGGCGCGCTGCTCGCGGGTGCCGGACCGGCCTCCGCGCACGCGGCGCTGACCGGCAGCGACCCCGCGCAGGGGGTGGTGGTCAAGCAGGCGCCCAGCCAGGTGGCGCTCACCTTCTCCGAGAAGGTGGCGATGAACGACGACTCCCTGCGCGTCCTCGACCCCCGGGGCAAGCCTGTCCAGACCGGCAAGCCCGCCAACCTGAGCGGGACGACGTACGCCGTGCGGCTCAAGAGCGGCCTGGGCAAGGGCACCTACACGGTCACCTACCAGGTCGTCTCGGCCGACAGCCACCCCGTCTCCGGCGCCTACACCTTCTCCATCGGGGCGCCCTCGCAGACCGTCGTCTCCGGTACCGGGCCGGTCGCGGGCGGCGGCACCGTGGGCGGGCTCTACGCGTTCGGGCGGTACGCGTCGTACGCCGGCTTCATCGTGCTGGCGGGCGGCGCGGCCTTCGTCCTCGCCTGCTGGGAGCGCGGCGCGGGTGTACGGGCCGTACAGCGGCTGGTCGTCGGCGGCTGGCTCACGCTCACCGCGGCGACCCTGTGGCTGCTGCTCCTGCGCGGCTCGTACACCACGTCCGGCAAGGTCGCCGACATCTTCGACCTCGGTCTGCTCGGCCAGGTGCTGCAGACCAAGACCGGCGCGGCCCTGGTCTCCCGGCTGCTGCTGCTAGCCGCCGCCGCGCTGTTCATCGCCGTCCTCTTCGGCGCCTACACCAAACGCGCGGATGGCCAGGAGAAGCGCGATCTGACCTTCGGGCTCGCGATCGGCGGGGTGGTCGTCGCGTCGGGTCTCGCGAGCAGCTGGGCCATGGCCGAGCATGCCTCCGTCGGGCTCCAGCCGGGCATCGCCATGCCCGTCGACGTCCTCCACCTGCTCGCCGTCGCCGCCTGGCTGGGCGGGCTCACCGCCCTGCTGGTCGCCCTGTACCGGGCGCCCGCCGAGACCCCGGTGGAGGCCGCCGCCGTGCGCCGCTTCTCCCGCGTGGCCTTCGGCTCCGTCGTCACGCTCGTCGCGACCGGCACCTACCAGTCCTGGCGCCAGCTGGGCTCCTGGTCGGCGTTCACCGACACCCGGTACGGACAGCTGCTGCTGGTCAAGATCGGGCTGGTGGCGCTGCTGGTCGGCATCGCCTCGGTGTCACGGCGGTGGACGGGGCGGCTCGGCGACAGCGCCGACACGGTCGCCGCCGAGGACGCCAAGAACGCCAAAAGCGCCGAGGACGTCAAGGACGCGGTCACGGTGGCCGTCGCCGGGAAGGCCGGCAAGGGGCGGGGCGCGTCCGGTGCGGCCGAGAAGTCCGCCGGCGAGGACAAGGGCGCCGGTGACTCCCAGCGCGCCGCCCAGCTCGCCCGGCAGCGGGCCGCCATGGACACCGCCCGGCAGAAGCGGCTGCGGGACGGTGACGCGAACCGCTTCGGGCTGCGCCGCTCGGTGCTCGCAGAGGCGGGCGTCGCGGTCGTACTGCTCGCCGTCACCACCTGGCTGACCCAGACCGAGCCGGGCCGCACCGAGCTGGACGCCAAGGCCGCGGGCTCCTCCTCGGCCTCGGCCACGGCGCCCTCGAACGGCGCGCTGACCCTGGACATGCCCTTCGACACGGGCGGCACCGACGGCAAGGGCGTCATCAGCATCGACCTCGACCCCGCGCGCGTGGGCGGCAACGAGATGCATGTGTACGTCCAGCGGCCCAACGGCCGGGCCTTCGACGTCCCCGAGGTGAAGGTCTCCTTCACCCTGGAGGCGAAGAAGATCGGCCCGCTTCCCGTGACCCCCGACCACATCACGACCGGCCACTGGTCGGCGAACGGAGTGCAGATCCCCATGGCCGGCGACTGGAAGATCGCCGTCACCGTGCGGACCTCCGACATCGACCAGGCGACCGTCTCCAAGAACGCGCAGATCGGCTGAACGACACCATGCCCAAGCAGTCCGTCCCTCAGGCCCGTGCCTCCGCCGAGGTTCCGGGAGAGCCCGATACCGCGGGCGGCCACGGCATCTCCCGGCGCGCGCTGCTCGGCACCGCCGGCGCCACCGGGCTCGTGCTCGGCGCGGCCGGCGGAGCCGTGGGCTATGCCGCCGCACCCGCCGAGCCCACGCCGCTGACCTCGGTGGGCTCCGATCAGGCGATGTTTCACGGGAAACATCAGTCCGGCATCACCGAGGGGCTCCAGGCCCGCGGCCATCTCGTCGCCTTCGATCTGGCGGCGGGCACGGGCCGCAAGGAGGCGGCGGCCCTGTTGCGCCGCTGGTCGACGACGGCCGAACGGCTGATGGCGGGCGAGGCCGCACCGCACGACGACACCGATGTGGCCCGCGACGCCGGCCCCTCCTCGCTGACGATCACTTTCGGCTTCGGGCACGGCTTCTTCGGCAGGACCGGCCTGGAGAAGCAGCGTCCGAGCGCGCTGGACCCGCTGCCGGACTTCTCCTCCGACCATCTCGACAAGGCGCGCAGCGACGGCGACCTGTGGGTGCAGATCGGCGCGAACGACGCCCTGGTCGCCTTCCACGCCCTGCGCGCGATCCAGAAGGACGCCGGCGGCGCGGCCCGGCTGCGCTGGCAGATGAACGGCTTCAACCGCAGCCCGGGCGCCACCGCACACCCCATGACGGCCCGCAATCTCATGGGCCAGCTGGACGGCACCGGCAATCCCAAGCCGGCCAACTCCGACTTCGACCAGCGGATCTTCGTGCCGGCCACGGGCGAGCCGGCCTGGATGGCGAACGGCTCCTACGCCGTCGTCCGCCGCATCCGCATGCTCCTGGACGACTGGGAGAAGCTGTCGGTGACGGCTCAGGAGGCGGTCATCGGGCGCCGGAAGTCGAACGGCGCACCGCTGTCCGGAGGCGGCGAGACGACCCCGATGGACCTGGAGAAGACCGACGCCAAGGGCGAGTACGTCATCCCGCTCAACGCGCACGCCCGGATCACCCGGCCCGACAAGAACGGCGGCGCGGCCATGTTGCGGCGCCCCTTCTCCTACCACGACGGCTTCGATGCCGACGGCGCGCCCGACGCCGGTCTGCTCTTCGTCTGCTGGCAGGCGGACCCGCTGCGCGGCTTCGTACCGGTGCAGCGCAAGCTCGACCGCGGCGACGCGCTGTCGCAGTTCATCCGGCACGAGGCGAGCGGGCTGTTCGCAGTGCCGGGCGGGGCGGCGAAGGGCGAGTACGTGGGGCAGCGGCTGCTGGAGGGGTAGTCCGGAGTGCGCCGGGGCCGGAGCGGGACGGGGTTACGGGGTTTACCGGATCAACTGGGCTTTCCGGGTTCAAACCACCCGGTCGAGTGGCTGTCGTGAGACAACGGCCCCCGGGCGGCGTGCGGCCATTAGGGTGAGGACATGCCAGCGAGCTATGCGTATCTCGGCCCCGAGGGCACCTTCACCGAAGTCGCCCTGCGGACGCTCCCGGAAACGGCCACTCGGGCGCTCGTGCCGTATGTGTCGGTGCAGTCCGCGCTGGACGCGGTGCGGGCCGGTGAGGCCGAGGCGGCGTTCGTACCGATCGAGAACTCCGTCGAGGGCGGCATCACCACCACCCTGGACGAACTGGTCGCGGGCGAACCGCTGATGATCTACCGCGAGGTGCTGCTGTCGATCACCTTCGCGCTGCTGGTCCGGCCGGGCACCAAGCTCACGGACATCAAGACGGTCTCCGCCCACCCCGCGGCCCAGCCCCAGGTGCGCAACTGGCTGCGTAAGCACCTCCCGGACGCGCAGTGGGAGTCGGCCGCCTCCAACGCCGACGCCGCCCGCCTGGTCCAGGAAGGCCGCTACGACGCCGCCTTCGCGGGCGAGTTCGCCGCCGCCCGGTACGGCCTCCAGGCCCTGGAGACCGGGATCCACGACGCGGAGAACGCACAGACCCGGTTCGTGCTGGTCGGCCGTCCGGCCCGGCCCGCCGCGCCGACCGGCGCCGACAAGACCTCGGTGGTGCTGTGGCAGCGCGACGACCATCCCGGTGCGCTGCGCGACCTGCTCGGCGAGTTCGCCTCGCGCGGCATCAACCTCATGCTGCTGCAGTCCCGGCCGACCGGCGCCGGCATCGGCAACTACTGCTTCTGCATCGACGCCGAGGGCCATATCTCCGACCGGCGGATGGCGGAGACGCTGATGGGGCTGAAGCGGATCTGTCTCCAGGTGCGTTTCCTCGGCTCCTATCCGCGTGCGGACATCAAGCCGGACGAGGCTCCGGCGACCCGGCCCGGGACCTCGGACGAGGAGTTCATGGCGGCGGCGGACTGGATGGCGCGCTGCCAGGACGGCCGGTTCTAGCCAGTCGTACCTGCATATCATCGTTATCCACAGAAGTTATCCACAGGTCCGCTTCTCGACCTGGGGACAAGTCGACAAGCGCGGGGGACTCGGTCGACAAATCGCTCTTCGGTTCACCGATGGGACGACCTACACCTAGGTCACCCTTCGTCCACCCGTTTCCTTGGGTTCATCTTTCGGGGCGACCGTTTTCCACTCGAAAGTGGGTGTGGACGGCCATTGACCGGGGAATTCCTCACTCCGCTCAGCAGATCCGGATTGATCAATTCCGAAGTCCACAGTTCTTCCACACAGCCTGTGGATAACTCTTCGAGGGGTGTGGATCCCTGTGGACAGCGGGGCCGCGAAGTCCCGTTCTCCACAAGGAAATCCGGTCAACCCGGCGCCCGGGCCCTGCCCCGTCCCAGGGAGTGAGACACTTTTCCTTGACGCGTTCTGACACGTTCCGCAATTCGCGCATAACGGAACGTAAGCGGGCGAACAGTAGCGAATCCGAACTCCCCGGAATAGGGATTCGTGAGCGGCGAGCCCGCACCGGTAGCCTTGGCCTCGTGATTGACCTTCGCCTGCTTCGTGAGGACCCCGACCGTGTGCGCGCGTCCCAGCGCGCCCGTGGAGAGGATGTCGCGCTCGTCGACTCCCTCCTGTCTGCCGACGAGCGGCGCAGGTCCTCCGGCGTCCGCTTCGACGAGCTGCGCGCCGAGCAGAAGCAGCTCGGCAAGCTGATTCCCAAGGCCACCGGCGAGGAGAAGGCCGAGCTGCTGAAGCGGGCGAGCCAGCTCGCCGCCGACGTCAAGGCCGCCGACGCCGAGCGCGACGCGGCCGACGCCGAGACCCAGGAGCTGCTGCTCCGGCTCGGCAACCTCGTTCACCCCGACGTGCCCGTCGGCGGCGAGGAGGACTTCGTCACCCTCGAGACCCACGGCACGATCCGTGACTTCGGTGCCGAGGGCTTCGAGCCCAAGGACCACCTGGAGCTCGGCCAGCTGCTCGGTGCCATCGACGTCGAGCGCGGCGCGAAGGTCTCCGGTTCCCGCTTCTACTTCCTCACCGGTGTCGGCGCCCTGCTGGAGCTGGCGCTGGTGAACGCGGCGCTGGCCCAGGCAACCGCCGCGGGCTTCACCCCCATGCTCACCCCGGCGCTGGTCCGCCCCCAGTCCATGGCGGGCACCGGCTTCCTCGGCCAGGCGGCCCAGGACGTCTACCACCTCGACAAGGACGACTTGTACCTGGTCGGCACGTCCGAGGTCCCGCTGGCGGCGTACCACATGGACGAGATCCTCGACGCGGACCGTCTCCCGCTGCGCTACGCGGGCTTCTCCCCCTGCTTCCGCCGCGAGGCCGGCTCGCACGGCAAGGACACCCGGGGCATCTTCCGGGTGCACCAGTTCGACAAGGTCGAGATGTTCTCCTACGTCGCCCCCGAGGACTCCCGGGCCGAGCACCAGCGCCTGCTGGAGTGGGAGAAGCAGTGGCTGACCTCGCTGGAGCTGCCGTTCCGCGTCATCGACGTCGCCAGCGCCGACCTGGGTTCCTCGGCCGCCCGCAAGTACGACTGCGAGGCGTGGATCCCGACCCAGGGCAAGTACCGCGAGCTGACCTCGACCTCGGACTGCACCGAGTTCCAGTCCCGCCGTCTGTCGATCCGTGTCCGTGACGGCAAGCAGGTCAAGCCGCTCGCCACGCTCAACGGCACGCTGTGCGCCGTCCCGCGCACGATCGTGGCGATCCTGGAGAACCACCAGCTGGCCGACGGCTCCGTCCGGGTCCCCGAGGTGCTGCGCCCGTACCTGGGCGGCCGGGAGGTCCTGGAGCCGGTCGCCAAGTGACCGGCTTTCCGTACCGACTGATCGCCACCGACCTCGACGGAACGCTTCTGCGCTCCGACGAGTCGGTCTCCCAGCGCACCCGAGACGCGCTCGCCGCGGCCACCGCGGCGGGCGCGGCCCATATCGTCGTCACCGGCCGCGCGGTCCCGTGGACCCGGCACATCCTGGACGACCTCGGCTACGACGGACTCGCCGTCTGCGGCCAGGGCGCGCAGGTCTACGACGCCGGGGCGCACCGCCTGCTGACCTCGGTCACCCTGGACCGGCAGCTGGCGGGCGTGGCCCTGGCCAAGATCGAGGCCGAGGTGGGCCCGCTGTACCTGGCGGCCGGCCGGGACGGGCTCGACGGCGAGGTGCTGGTGGGCCCGGGCTACGCGGTCACGGGCACCCTGCCCGCCACGCCCTTCACGGACGTGTCCGACCTCTGGGCGGCCCCCCTCAACAAGATCTACATACAGCACCCGACGCTGAGCGACGACGACCTGGCGGACGCGGCCCGACAGGCGGCCGGCGGCTTCGTCACGGTGGCCATGGCGGGCGAGGGCATCGTGGAACTGTTGCCGCTCGGCCTGTCCAAGGCCACGGGCCTGTCCCTGGCGGCCCGCCGGCTGGGCCTGAAGTCCACGGACACGATCGCCTTCGGCGACATGCCCAACGACATCCCCATGTTCGCCTGGGCCTCCCACGGCGTGGCCATGTCCAACGCCCACGAGGAGCTCCGCGCGGTGGCCGACGAGGTGACGGCCTCCAACGAGGAGGACGGCATCGCGGTGGTGCTGGAGCGGTTGCTGGCGTAGGGGCCGCGCTGCTGGGGGTACGGTCCATCGCCGGGTGCGGGTGCCTCGTACCGCCGTAGCTGCGGCAGTTCGTCCCGCTGGGGTGGCACGGGTGGGCTGGGTCCCCCCCCCGGCTCGAGCGAAGTCGAGAGCGGGGGAGGCACCTCGCGCGCCTAGTCGCGCGACTCACCCGGCCACCCCAGCGAAGGGTGCCCCCTTGCAACAGGGGGCCACGGGGAAGGCGGCCCACGCAAGCGCAGCGCTCACGTGCTCGAAGCGGCCGCCCCGGGCAGCGCTGGAGCTCCACGGTGGGGTAACTACACCGGAGCCGGCCTCGGGCTGCCCTGTCGGGAGCTGGGCGTACTGCCGTGCATGGACGTCGCCCGACTCCTCTCCCAGAACGCGGCGCCGGGACACTCCCGGCGGATGGGGCACAACCACTCTGCCCCGCCGCCGAGTTGGGTGCCACCGAATTAACCGGTGCCCGCGAACCGCCCTACCTGCGGCGCCATCTGCGGCGCCGGGCCTTGCTGAAGAACCAGCCCGCCGGCGGATCGTCGGAGCGCCACGGCTGCGGCTCCGGCTCCTCGGCCCGCCACCGGGCGGCGAGCATCCGGGCTCTCGCGGACGGCTCCGAGGTCTCGGCGGCATGCACGAAGGACTCGTCCAGGACCAACCCGTCCCAGGCGTCACCCGTGGTCCGCCCACGCCCGTCGTTCTGCGGCGTCTCCTCTGCCATCACCGGCCTCCTAGCCGTACATCCGATGTGCCCAGTGTGCCCAGACCCAGGTGAAGCCCCCGTCAAAGCCGCCGCAGGCCCGCGCAGCCCTGCGCAGACCTGCGCAGCCCTACTCCTCGCCTGCCAGCTTCAGCGTCCGCAGCTTCTGTCCGGCGTACCAGGTGGCCAGCACGGTGACCGCCACCAGCAGCACCGTGGCCGTCGGCAGCCCCACGTCCGAGGTCACCAGGTCCCCGCCGGCGACCTTGTGGGCGACGGCCAGCGACCACTGCTGGACGCTGAGCGTGCGCGCGCCGGGCACCAGCGACCCGAACAGCGCCTCCCAGACCAGCGCGTACACGAGCCCGAAGACCACCGCGTGCCGGGAGACCGTGCCGAGCAGCAGGAACACCGCCGAGTAGGCGATGGAGGAGACCAGTGCCGCGACCGTGTAGGCGACGGCGATCTGCTGGCCGTTGCCGTTGAGGATCAGCCCCGCGATCAGGGTCGGCACCGCCGAGAACACCATGGTCACGGCGATGGCGACGATCAGCTTGGTGAAGATGATCGCGGGCCGCTTCAGCGGTTTGGACAGCAGATAGACGACGGAGCCGTCGTCTATCTCCGGGCCGATCGCGCCCGTGCCCGCGATGACGCCGATGATCGGCACCATCGTGGCGATCGCGAAACCGCCGAGCACGTCGGCGGCGGTCTGGTCGTCGGCTCCGGTCAGGCCGCGCACGGCCACGGAGAGCACGATCAGCAGCAGCGGCAGCGCGCCGAGGATGAGCGCCCGACGGCGGCCGAGCAGGGCCCGGTAGGTGAGCCGGGCGACGGTGGGGTCGTACATCTTCGGCCTCCTACGCCGCGACCAGATACGAGAAGACGGACTCCAGGGACTCGTCCGACGGCGAGACCGTGAGCAGCCGGATGCCGTGGTCCCGGGCGACCCGGGGCAGCAGCGCGGTGAAACGGCCGAAGTCGACGGCCTGGATGCGCAGCGCTCCCTCGGTCAGGTCGACCTCGATGCCGGCCGTCGAGGGGTCGGCGATCAGCGCGGCCGCGAGCGTGCGGTCGTCGCTGGAGCGGACGACATAGCGGTGCGGGCGGTCGGTCATCAGCCGGCGGATCTTGCGGAAGTCGCCGCTGGCCGCGTGCCGTCCGGCGACGACGACCTCGATGTGCCGGGCGAGCTGTTCGACCTCTTCGAGGATGTGCGAGGAGAACAGCACGGTGCGGCCCTCGTCGCCCATCTTCCGCAGCAGGTCCATCAGTTGCATGCGCTGGCGCGGGTCCATGCCGTTGAACGGCTCGTCCAGCAGGAGCAGCGAGGGGTCGTGCACCAGCGCGCTCGCCATCTTCACGCGCTGCCGCATGCCCTTGGAGTACGTGGAGATCTTCCGGTCCTGCGCGTACTCCATCTCGACCGTGGCCAGCGCCTTTTGGGCAGCCTTGGCACCCAGGCCGTGCAGCTCGGCGTTGGCGACGACGAACTCGTGGCCGGTGAGGAAGTCGTACATCGCCTCGCGTTCGGGGACGATGCCGATGTGCCGGTAGATCTGCTCGTTGCGCCACACCGGCTGTCCGTCGAGGGTGACGGTGCCGGTGGAGGGGGCGAGGAAGCCGCCCATCATGTTGATCAGGGTGGACTTTCCGGCTCCGTTGGGGCCGAGCAGGCCGGTGACGCCGGGGCCGATGGTCATGGTGATGTCGTTGACGGCGACCACGTTGCCGAACCAGCGGGAGACGTGGTCGATGCTGAGCGTGGTCACAGTCCCACCTTCTTGTAGCGGCGCATCAGCAGGCCGTAGCTGCCGGCGATCAGGCCGAGCACGACCAGGACGTAGACCACGCCCTGCCCGGCCGACGGGTCGACCGCTCCGGGGTTGCGGGCGGTCGCGCCCAGGAAGGCCGACTGGACGCCGTCGATGAGTGTGATGGGCGAGAACAGGCCGATCCACGGGATGGCACTGGAGTGGTTCTGCACATCGGCGATGGCCTGGAGCGTGGAGACCGCGCCGTAGGTGATGATCAGCACGGCGATCACGGCGGCGATGCCGAAGCCGCGGCGCGGGGTGACGGCGGCGATGACCAGGCCTATGCCGGCGAACAGCAGGGAGAGCAGGGCCACGGAGACCAGTCCCTCGGTGAATTCCTTCGTCTGGTGGGCGAAGCCCAGCTTGGACAGCAGCGCGCCCACGTACATCACGAGCAGGGGAGCGGCGGTCAGGATGAAGATCGCCGAGGCGAGAGAGGCGAACTTGGCACGTACGTAGTCGGCGGTCTCGATGGGCCGCGAGAAGTACAGCGGCACGGTCTTGAAGCGCAGGTCGCGGGAGACGGCCTGGGGTGCCTGCGCGGCGACGTACAGGCTGATCACGGCCTGCATCATGATCGCGTAGCGGGTGTAGGCCACCGGTAGTTCATGCGCCTTGGTGAAGACCGCGACGGCCACCATGATGGCCGCGGGCACGCACATCACCGCGAACAGCAGCATCGGCAGCACCTTGGACTTGGCCGAGCGGCCGAGGCCGTAGGAGCCGCGCAGGGACTGCGCGTACAGCGAGCGGCGGGCGTAGGCGCGGCCCAGGCGGGGGCCGTCGTAGCCGCGGTAGCCGATGTCGTGGATGCGGGTCTGGTCGCCCGTGGGCGAGGTCAGGGGCTGCAAGGGGTGCTCAACCGCCATGGCTGACGGCCTCCTTCCGCTGCTCGTCGCTGCCGTGTTCGTCGCTGCCGGTGAACACCTCGGAGATGTGGTGCCGGCGCTGCTCCATGCGCACCAGGCCGAGCCCGAGGTCGGCGACGACGTCCCGGATCAGGTCGTACGTCTCCTCGCCCTGGGCGGTCAGCAGCAAGATGTGGCCCGCGCCGGGCAGGCCCTGGCCCTCGTTGTGGGTGTCCACCCCGCGCGCGTGGAGCGCGTCGCGGACCGCGCTGGTGCCGTCGGGGTGGGCGTCGCTGTCGGCGACCTCGATCGCGAGGGTGGCCGTGGCCTGGGTGAAGTCGGTGGTGGAGCTGGAGCGCAGGAGCTTGCCGCCGTCGATGACGACAACGTGGTCGCAGGTGCGCTCCAGTTCACCCAGGAGGTGGGAGGTGACCAGGACCGAGATGCCGAAGTCGGTGTGGATGCGGCGGATCAGGCCGAGCATCTCGTCCCGGCCGACCGGGTCGAGGCCGTTGGTCGGCTCGTCCAGGAACACCAGTTGCGGGTCGTGCACCAGCGCCTGGGCGAGCTTCACCCGCTGTTTCATGCCTGTGGAGTAGCCGCCGATGGGGCGGTAGCGCTCCTCGTACAGACCGACGTGGCGCAGGGTGTCCGCGGTGCGCTCGCGCGCGGCGGTGGGCGGCAGGCCGGACATGCGCGCCATGTGGACGACGAACTCGGTGGCCGAGACGTCGGGCGGCAGGCAGTCGTGCTCCGGCATGTAGCCCACGCGTTCACGGATGGCGCCGCCCTTGGTGGCGACGTCGAGGCCGAGCACCTCGGCGCGGCCCTCCGTGGCGGGGGACAGACCCAGCAGGATCTTGATCAGGGTGGACTTGCCGGCGCCGTTGGCTCCGACGAGTCCGGTCACACCGGGCCCGATGTCCACGGACAGCCGGTCGAGAGCGGTCACCCGGGGGAACCGCTTGCTCAGGCTTTCGGTCGCGATCACAGTCACGCAGACGACGGTAGTGATCCGGGCCACGCCAGTCGTCAGACCTCAGAGCCGTCTTCGCGTCAGACCCAGGTATTACGGGACCCTAAGGGATGCCCCTGCCCAGGGGTTACCCCGGGTTTTCCACAGCCTGCCGCCCACCCTATTGACGCCGCCTCTAACAACTGTCACATTCGCCAGTGTCAAGTTACGGACGCGTACCGCAGTCGACGGCGAGTCGGCGGCACGACGGGACGAGGCGGCATGACGACGGCAGTGAGCAGCGAACTCTCCGTTGAGCTGCGGGGATTCAGGCGAGTGCAGCGCCTCGCCTACGAGTGCGCGGAGGCGGTCGCGGCGCGGCTGGAGCCGGGCGTGACCGAGCGCGAGGCGGCGCGGATGCAGCGGGAATGGCTGCGCGAGCACGGGGTGCGGGACTGGTTCCACCTCCCCTTCGCGTGGTTCGGCGACCGCACCGCGTTCGTCAACTTCCGCATACCCCTGCAGTTCTTCCCCACCGACCGCGCCCTGGAGCCCGGGATGCCGTTCATCCTGGACATGGCGCCGGTCTACGAGGGCTACACGGCGGACATCGGCTACTCGGGCTCGCTCGGCGTGAACCCGGTGCAGGACCGGCTGATGGCCGACCTGGAGGCGCACCGCGAGCTCATCCTGCGCGAGGTGCGCGAGCGGCGCCCGCTGCGCGAGATCTACGAGCACGTGGACCGGCTCATGGTCCGCCAGGGTTATGCCAACCGGCATCGTGCGTACCCGTTCGGCGTGATCGCCCACAAGGTGGACCGGGTGAAGCAGCGCCGCTTCTCCCCCCATCTGTTCGGATTCGGTACGCAGTCCCTGAAGGGTCTCGCCGCCGACGCGCTGCACGGCCACCGCGAGGGCTGGTCCCCCCTGTGGTCGCCGTACCGCTTCTCCGACCACCCGCCGCGGCCGGGTCTGTGGGCGGTCGAACCCCACCTCGGCTTCCGGGGTACGGGCGCGAAGTTCGAGGAGATCCTCGTGGTCACCGACTCGAAGGACCCTGAGCAGAGCGCGTTCTGGCTGGACGACGATCTGCCGCACGTGCGGCGCTGGGCGGAGGAGAAGTGACGCTGAAGGGTGCGCGGGAGCGCCGGGTGGCGACCGGCGGGGTCGAGCTGTGCGTGGCCGAACTGGGCGACCCGCAGCAGCCGACGGTGGTGCTGGTGCACGGCTACCCCGACAGCAAGGAGGTCTGGTCGGAGGTCGCCGTCCGCCTCGCCGACCGCTTCCACGTGGTCCTGTACGACGTCCGGGGCCACGGCCGCTCGACGGCGCCCAAGCCGCTGCGCGGCGGCTTCACCCTGCCCAAGCTCACCGACGACTTCCTAGCCGTCGTGGACGCGGTCAGCCCGGACCGCCCGGTGCACCTGGTCGGGCACGACTGGGGTTCGGTGCAGTCCTGGGAGTTCGTCACGGTCGGCCGCACCGAGGGCCGGATCGCCTCCTTCACCTCGATCTCCGGCCCGTCCCTGGACCACTTCGGACACTGGATCAGCGCGCGCGTGAAGCGCCCGACGCCCCGCCGGGTGGGCCAGCTCCTCGGCCAGGGCGCCAAGTCCTGGTACGTGTACCTGCTGCACACGCCGGTCCTGCCGGAGCTGGCCTGGCGCGGCCCGCTCGGCAAGCGCTGGCCCAAGGTCCTGGAGCGGGTCGAGAAGGTCACCGCCGCCGACTACCCGACCGCCTCCCTCCCCTCCGACGCGGCGCACGGCGCCTGGCTGTACCGGGACAACGTCCGCGCCCGGCTGCGCAGGCCGCGCCCCGACGCATACGCGCACGCGCCCGTGCAGCTCATCACGCCCCAGGACGACGCGTTCCTCTCGGAGCGGCTCTACGACGACCTGGAGCAGTGGGTGCCCCAGCTGACCCGCCGCACACTCCCGGCCAGGCACTGGGTCCCCCGCACCCGCCCTGGTCAACTCGCTTCCTGGATCGAGGAATTCATCATGTCTGTGGACGGTGGCCGCCCCGAGCCGAAGGCCACCGGCCGCCACGCCGACCGGTTCGGCGGGCAGTTGGTGCTGATCACCGGTGCCGGCAGCGGCATCGGCCGGGCCACGGCGTTCGCGTTCGCCGAGGCCGGCGCGCGCGTGGTGGCCGTCGACCGCGACGCCGAGGCCGCCGCCCGCACCGCCGAGCTGTCGCGGCTCATCGGCGCGCCCGAGGCCTGGGCCGAGACGGCCGACGTCTCCGACGAGCAGGCGATGGAGAAGCTCGCCGAGAAGGTGCACCGCGAGTACGGCGTGCTGGACGTGCTGGTCAACAACGCGGGTATCGGCCTGTCCGGCTCCTTCTTCGCCACCACGACCGACGACTGGCGCAAGGTCCTGGACGTCAACCTCTGGGGCGTGATCCACGGCTGCCGCCTCTTCGGCGCGCGGATGGCCGAACGCGGCCAGGGCGGCCACATCGTCAACATCGCCTCGGCGGCCGCCTTCCAGCCCTCTCGCGCCCTGCCCGCCTACAGCACGTCCAAGGCGGCGGTGCTGATGCTCTCCGAGTGCCTGCGCGCCGAACTCGCCGGGCAGGACATCGGGGTGAGCGCGATATGCCCCGGCATCGTCAACACCAACATCACCTCCACGGCCCGCTTCGCCGGCGTCGACAAGGAGGAAGAACGCCGCCGCCAGAAGAACTCGGCCCGCCTGTACGGCCTGCGCAACTACCCCCCGGAGAAGGTCGCCGAGGCGATCCTGACCGCCGTGACCCACAACAGGGCCGTGGTGCCGGTGACGCCGGAGGCCCGGGGCGCCCATCTGCTGTCACGCTTCGCGCCGAGGGCGTTGCGCCGACTGGCACGGGTCGAGCCGAAGTTGTGAGGGCGGAGGGGGCCGCGCCGCCAGGGGGGTGCAGAACCGTTGCCGAGTGCGGGCACGCCATGGCTGGTCGCGCAGTCCCCCGCGCCCCTTCGGGGCACCGCAGCCGCGGGCAGTCGTACCGCGGGGCGGCGCCCGTCCCACGCAGAGCGGCACCCGGCAAGCACCGGCGAGCGGCCCGACCCCCGCCCAGCCCACACCCCGGCCAGCAGTCGAGGAACCCGAGCATGTCCGACCCCCCGGCCCAAAAGACCTACCGCATCGAGGACCTGGCCCACCAAACCCACACCACGGTGAGAACCATCCGCGCCTACCAGGACCGCGGCCTCCTCCCCCGCCCGGAACGCCAGGGCCGCGCGAACCACTACTCCGAGGCCCACATCACCCGGCTCCACCAGATCGCCCACCTCCTCGACCGCGGCTACACCCTGGCCTCGATCAAGGAGCTGCTGGACGCCTGGGACACCGGCCGCGGCCTGGGCGGCGTCCTCGGCCTGGTCACCGAGGTGGAAGGGCCGTGGACGGACGAACGCCCCGACCGCATCACCCGCACCGACCTGGACGCCCGCTTCGGCGGCACGCCGGACGACGACGCCGTGACCGAGGCAGTCGAACTCGGCGTGCTGGAGCGGATCGACGGCGACCCCGACACGTTCCTCGTGCCGAGCCCCCAAGAGCTCTCCGTCGCCGTCGAGTTGCACGAGGCCGGAGTTCCCCTGTCCGCGATCTCGGGCCATCTACGGGAGTTGAGGGGTCAGGTCGAGCACATCGCCGCCCGATTCCTGGAGTTCACCACCGAGTACGTCTTCGCCCGCTATCTGGACGACCCCGAGCACCGTACAGATGCACACGCGGCGGAAGCAGCCTCACTCGTGCGCCGTCTGCGCCCACTGGCCCAGCAGACGATGGAAGTCGAACTGGCCCGTGCCATGCGCTCGTTGGCGACCCGGCATCTGCGCACACACCTGGGTACGGAGAAGCCGGTGGACGAGCCTGCCGGCGACCGTTCCGTCACTCTTCCCGCCGAGACGATCGAGGCTGTGGAGAGGCTCGTTGGACGTGAACACACTGCCGAGTTCATCGCACTGGCGGCCGAACGCGAGGTGAGAGCACGTGGTTTGGACCGCCTGACCTCAGGTGTCGTACAGGACACGGAAGTTCACTAATCACCCGAAGAGGTACGCCACTTGTCCACAGACATGTCAATTCCCCTGTGGATAACCTCAGTTGGTTGTGGATCAAACCTACGAACAAAAAAACCTGCGTGATCCGCGTCTCTCCCGCACGCTGGACGCATGACCGAAAGACACGACGAGAGACGCACCGTGAAGGTGTCGAAGTACCTCTCCAAACACCTGCGCCACCAGCCGGAGCGCATCGGCCTGACCCTGGACCCGGGCGGCTGGGTGGAGATCGACACCCTGATCGCCGCGGCCACCGCCCACGGCTTCCGGTTCACCCGCGAGGAACTGGACCACGTGGTGGCCACCAACGACAAACAGCGCTTCGCGATCGACGGCAACCGCATCCGCGCCAGCCAGGGCCACAGCGTCGAGGTCGACCTCGGCCTGCCCCCGGCGACCCCGCCGCCGTACCTCTACCACGGCACCGTCGCCCGCAACCTGGACGCGATCCGCGCGGACGGCCTCAGGCCCATGAGCCGACACGACGTCCACCTCTCCGCCGACCGCGAGACCGCCACCCGGGTCGGCGCCCGCCGCGGCCGCCCCGTGGTCCTCACCGTCGACGCCGGTGCCATGCACCGCGACGGACACGTCTTCCACGTCAGCGCCAACGGCGTCTGGCTGACCAGGGCCGTACCACCGCGCTACCTGCGGTTTCCGGGCCCCCACTGACACGAGGCCCCCTTCGAGCGGGCGTACCCGTGATCCTGCTCACCCCGTGGCCGATCAGCGGCGTACGGTGATTGTTTGGCCGGTTGTCAGTGGGGCCGCTTACTCTCGGACGCATGAGTCTGCGTCTGAGCACCGTGATCCTGCCCTACCGCCGCTGGAGCGAAGGCGGCCGTTCGGCCTGGGTGCGGGCCGAGCAGCTCGGCTTCCACACCGCGTACACCTACGACCACCTGTCCTGGCGCAGTTTCCGTGACGGCCCGTGGTTCGGCGCGGTCCCGACGCTGACCGCCGCCGCCGGCGTCACCGAGCGGCTGCGCCTGGGGACGCTGGTGACCTCACCTAACTTCCGGCACCCGGTGACCCTCGCCAAGGAGCTGATCTCCCTCGACGACATCTCCGGCGGCCGGATCACGCTCGGCATCGGCGCCGGTGGCACCGGCTTCGACGCCTCGGCGCTGGGCCAGGAGCCGTGGAGCCCGCGCGAGCGCGCCGACCGGTTCGCCGAGTTCGTGCCGCTGCTGGACCGGCTGCTCACCGAGGACGCGGTGTCGTACGAGGGCCGCTTCTACTCGGCGCACGAGGCGCGCAACATCCCGGGCTGTGTGCAGCGGCCCCGACTGCCGTTCGCCGTGGCGGCCACCGGCCCGCGCGGCCTGAAGCTCGCCGCCCGGCACGGACAGGCCTGGGTGACCACGGGCGACCCGAAGCTGTACGAGTCGGGCACCCCGGAGCAGTCGGTAGAGGCCCTGCGCGGGCAGATCGCCAAGCTGTCCGAGGCCTGCGCGGACGCCGGGCGGGACGTGGCAGGCCTGGACAAGATCCTGCTCACAGGCTTCACCCCGGACCGCGCCCGGCCGCTTCGGTCCCTGGACGCCTTCGTGGACTTCGCCGGCCGGCACCAGGAGCTGGGCTTCACGGAGATCGTGATCCACTGGCCCGTGCCGGACTCCGACTTCGCCACGGACGAGAAGGTCTTCGAGCAGATCGCCATGGAGACCACCGCCCAACTGGCTTGACCGGTACGGCCACGGGGGCCGAGCGTCATCTGTGTCTCATCTGTGCGCAGTCCCGCACGGCCGTGCTGGCATATGCGCGAGAATGGCCGGGTGACCTCAGCGACCAGACAGCCCGGGACCCCGTCCGCCGCCGTACGACCGCGGCTGATCGCCACCGACCTCGACGGCACGCTGCTGCGCGACGACAAGTCGGTCTCCTCACGCACGGTCGCCGCGCTGGCCGCCGCGGAGGAGGCGGGCATCGAGGTCTTCTTCGTCACCGGCCGCCCGGCCCGCTGGATGGACGTCGTCAGCGACCACGTCCACGGCCACGGCCTGGCGATCTGCGGCAACGGCGCCGCCGTGGTCGACCTGCACGGCGGCCCCGGCACCCACCGCTTCGTCAAGGTGCGCGAACTGGCCCGCGCGAACGCCCTGGACGCCGTACGGCTGCTGCGCGAGGCGGCGCCGGGCACGGTGTTCGCGGTCGAGCAGACCTACGGCTTCCACCAGGAGCCGGACTATCCCAAGCTGCACATGGAGATACCGGACAACCTCCTGCCCGCCGAGCAACTCCTCGCCCCCGACGGCCCCGACGCCGACCAGCCCGTGCTCAAGATCCTGGCCTACCACCAGGATCTCGACCCGGACGCCTTCCTCACCCTCGCCCGGCTCGCGATCGGCGACCGCGCCAACGTCACCCGCTCCAGCCCCAGCGCCCTGCTGGAACTGAGCGGCCCCGACGTCTCCAAGGCCAGCACCCTCGCCCTGTGCTGCGCCGAGCGCGGTATCTCGCACGAGGAGGTCGTCGCCTTCGGCGACATGCCCAACGACGTCGAGATGCTCACCTGGGCCGGCCAGTCGTACGCGATGGGCAACGCCCACCCGGACGTCATCGCCGCAGCATCGGGCCATACGGTCGCCAACAACGAGGACGGTGTCGCGGTCGTGATCGAGCAGTTGCTCGCGGCACGCTACTGAAGCACCGCAGGCCGGCAGAACCGGATCCGGGTTCCGGATGAGCGCGCCGAGCAGCCCCTTGCGCCCATCCGGGAACCGGCCGATACGGCGGGCGGTCGTCCCGTCCGCCGGAGCCGCGAACCGAGGTGCCCTTCACCCCGCCCCCACCAGCGACTCCGCCTCCGCCTCCCGCCGCGCCAGCCCCCGCAGCGGCCCGTCCGCCGCGAGAAGCTCCGCGTACGTGCCCCGCTGCACCACCCGGCCCGCGTCGAGCACGATCACCTCGTCCACGGCCTCCAGTCCCGCCAGCCGGTGGGTGATCAGCAGCGTCGTACGGCCCTGAGTGGCGGCCAGCAGATCGGCGGTCAGCGCGTCGGCCGTCGGCAGATCCAGATGCTCGGCGGGCTCGTCGAGGACCAGGACCGGGAAGTCGGCCAGCAGGGCGCGGGCCAGCGCCAACCGCTGCCGCTGACCGCCCGACAGCCGCGCCCCGTGCTCACCGACCAGCGTGTCCAGGCCATCGGGCAGCCCGTCCACCCAGTCCAGCAGACGGGCCCGGTCCAGCGCCCGGCGCAGATCGGCCTCGGTGGCGTCCTTCCTGGCCAGCAGCAGGTTCTCGCGCACCGAGCTGTCGAAGAGATGCGCGTCCTGCGCACACAGCCCGACGAGCCGCCGTACGTCGTCACCGGCCAGCGCGTACGCGTCCACACCGGCGAGCGTGTACGAGCCCTCCTGCGGGTCCAGGAAGCGCAGCAGCACCTGCGCGAGGGTCGTCTTGCCGGAACCGGACGCCCCGACCACCGCGATCCGCCGCCCCTCCCGCAGCGTGAGCTCGAAGCCGGCAAGCGCCTCCCTCTGCTGCCCCTCATACCGCGCGGCCAGCCCCTTGACCACCACCGGGAACGGCGAGGCGGGCGCCTGCCGGGGCCGCTCGGGCTCCCGCACGGGCTCCGGAGCGTCCAGCACCTCATGGACGCGCTCGGCGCTGCGCCGCACCCGCTGCCGGTGGCGTACGGCGAGCGGCAGCCCGAGTACGGCCTCGAAGGCGGCCAGGGGAGTGAGGACGACCACGGCCATCGCCACGCCGCCGAGCCGACCCGCGGCCACTGCCTGGGCGCCGAGCAGCGCGGTCGCCGTGACGGTCAGGCCGGAGATCAGCGCGATGAGCCCGTCGCCGAGCGCGGTCACGGCGGCAGCGCGCGAGGCGATCCGGGTGAGGGCGCCGTCGGCTCGCCGGGCCTCGCCCGTACGGGCGGGCAGCGCACCGGCTACGGTCAGCTCGGCGGTGCCGGTGAGCAGGTCGGTGACGCGGGTGGCGAGGGTGCCTCGGGCGGGAGCCAGCCGTCGCTCGGTCCGCCGGGCCACGGCCGCGGTGACGAGCGGGACACCGACCCCGGCCGCCACGAGGCTCACCGCCAGGGCGGCCCCCGCCTCCGGCAGCAGCCAGGCCGTGAAGCCGACGGAGGCCGCGGAGACCACGACGGCGACCGAGGCGGGCAGCAGCCACCGCAGCCAGTAGTCCTGGAGCTCGTCGACGTCCGCGACCAGCCGGGTCAGCAGATCACCGCGCCGGGCGGTCCGCAGTCCGGCGGGCGCGAGTGCCTCCAGCCGCCGGTACACGGCGACCCGGGTGTCGGCCAGCATGCGCAGCACGGCGTCGTGCGACACCAGCCGCTCGGCGTACCGGAAGACGGCCCGCCCGATCCCGAAGGCCCGCGTGGCCGTCACCGCCACCATCAGGTACAACACCGGAGGCTGCTGCGAGGCCCGCGAGATGAGCCACCCCGAGGTCGCCATCAACCCCACGGCACTACCCAGCGCAAGGGTGCCGAGCACCAACGCCAGCACCAACCGCCCCCGCCGAGGCCCGGCAAGCGCACGAACCCGCGCAAGCACACGCCGGTGACGCACCGAAGCGACCCCGCCCGAACCACTCTGCGGCCCACCGAGCCCAGAGTCCGACGGGCCCCCTTCCGGCCCACCGAGCCCGGACACCAGCCCCCTGGGTGGCCGACTGCCGCTCCGGGCGCTCAACGACTCCGCACACTCCAGCCGCACCACCCGACCGGCAATCTCCAGCAACGCCGGCCGATGCACAACGAGCAGCACCGTACGGCCCGCTGCAAGCCGCCGCACCGCCGCCACGACCTCCGCCTCCGTACCCCCGTCCAACGAGGCCGTCGGCTCATCCAGCAACAGCACAGGCCGGTCCGCGAGAAAGGCCCGCGCAAGAGCCAACCGCTGCCGCTGACCCGCCGACAGCCCGCCCCCGTCCTCGCCGAGCACGGTGTCCGCCCCCTCGGGCAACGCATCCACGAACTCCAGCGCACCGGCATCCCGCAGCGCCCGCCGTACCGCACCCTCGTCCGCGTCGGGCCGGGCCAGCCGTACGTTCTCCGCGATGGTCCCGGCGTACAGATGCGGCCGCTGCGGCACCCACGCGATCCGCGACCGCCACTCATCCAGGTCGAGGTCCGCGAGATCGGCTCCCCCGACCCGCACCCGCCCCTCGGCGGGCTCGACGAACCCGAGCAGCACGTTCAGCAGCGTCGACTTGCCCGCCCCGCTCGGCCCCACCAACGCGACCGTCTCACCGGGCTCGACGCTGAACGACACGTCCGTCACCGCGTCCATGGAACGGCCGGGGTAGCGAACGGTGATCCCCTCGAAGGCCACCGCACCCGCGGGCACCGCTCCGGTTCCGGACGCCGGAACCGGGGTCTGCAGCACCGTGAAGATCTCCTCCGCCGCGGCAAGGCCCTCGGCCGCCGCGTGGTACTGCGCACCGACCTGGCGCAGCGGCAGATAAGCCTCGGGGGCCAGCACGAGGATCACCAGACCGACGTACAGATCCATGTCACCGTGCACGAGCCGCATCCCGATCGTCACCGCGACCAGGGCAACGGACAGGGTGGCAAGCAACTCCAGGGCAAACGAGGAGAGAAAGGCGATCCGCAGAGTCCGCAGCGTGGCCTGCCGGTACTCGCCGGTGATCCTGCGGATGGACTCGGCCTGAGCCTTGGCCCGGCCGAAGACCTTCAACGTGGGCAGCCCGGCGACCACGTCCAGGAAGTGCCCGGACAGCCGGGACAGCAGCCGCCACTGACGGTCCATCCTGGACTGGGTGGCCCAGCCGATCAGCATCATGAAGAGCGGGATGAGGGGCAGGGTGCCGACGATGATCGCCGCAGACACCCAATCCTCCGTGACGATCCGCGCCAGCACCGCCACCGGCACCACCACCGCGAGCCCCAACTGCGGCAGATAGCGCGAGAAGTAGTCGTCAAGGGCATCGACCCCACGCGTGGCCAGGGTGACCAGCGAACCGGTGCGCTGCCCCGCCAGCCACCCGGGGCCGAGCGCCGCCGCCCGGTCGAGAAGCCGGCCTCGCAGCGCGGACTTCACCGCCGCACTCGCCCGGTGGGCGGCGAGTTCGGTGAGCCAGGCGACAACCGACCGGCCCACGGCCACGACCGCCAACAGCAGCAGGGGAGCGCGCAGTTGAGCTACAGACTGCCCGTGCTGGAAGGCTCCGACGACGATCTCGGCGATGAGCATCGCCTGGGCGATGACCAGCCCCGCCCCGACAGCACCCAGGCCGACGACCGCCACGAGGAAGAGGCGCGTGACGCGGGCGTACCGCAGCAGACGTGGATCGATTGGTTTCACGTGAAACGTGCCCTTCGGTCCAGAGGGTGTGTTTCACGTGAAACACACCCTCGGCGGACTCAGTGTGCGGCGCCGGGCGCAGCATCGGGAGCGATGTGCTGCGTACCGATCCGCTTGCGGAACACCCAGTAGGTCCAGCCCTGGTAGAGGAGCACCAGGGGCGTGGCGATGGCCGCCAGCCACGTCATGATCTTGAGGGTGTAGGGGCTCGACGAGGCGTTGGTGACCGTCAGGCTCCAGTCCCCGTTGAGTGTGGACGGCATGACATTCGGGAAGAGCGACAGGAAGATCATCACCACGGCGCCCACGATGGTGACGCCGGACAACGCGAACGCCCATCCCTCACGCCCGAACTGGTTGGCCACCAGGGCTCCCACCAGGGCGGCGACCGCCACGACGAGGGCTATCAAGCTCTTGCCGTCTCCGCTGTGGGCCTGCGTCCACAACAGGAAGGCGAGCGCCACGACGGCCGCACCGAGACCGACCCACAGAGCCAGCTTCCGCGCCCGTACCCGGATGTCCCCCACGGTCTTGAGCGCGGTGAAGACCGCTCCATGGAAGGTGAACAGCGTGAGCGTCACCAGTCCGCCGAGCAGGGCATAGGGGTTGAGCAGGTCCCAGACGCTGCCGACGTAGTCGAAGTGCTGGTCGATCTTCACGCCCCACACGATGTTCCCGAAGGCCACGCCCCACAGGAACGCCGGGACCAGCGAGGTCCAGAAGATCGCCGTCTCCCAGTTGCGCTGCCAGTTCTCCTCGGGCCGCTTCGCCCGGTACTCGAACGCGACACCCCGGACGATCAGGCAGACCAGGATGATCAGCAGCGGCAGGTAGAAGCCGGAGAAGAGGGTGGCGTACCACTCCGGGAACGCGGCGAAGGTCGCACCGCCGGCCGTGAGCAGCCACACCTCGTTGCCGTCCCAGACGGGCCCGATGGTGTTGATCAGCACCCGCCGCTCCGGCCGGTTGCGGGCCAGCAGCTTGGTGAGGATGCCGACTCCGAAGTCGAAGCCCTCCAGGAAGAAGTAGCCGGTCCACAGGACCGCGATCAGGACGAACCAGACGTCGTGAAGTTCCATGACTGTTCCCCCGGCCTAGTACGAGAAGGCCATCGGCTTGTCGGCGTCACGGGTGTCGCCGCCGATCTTCGTGGGCGGGTTGAGGTCGGCCTCGGTCAGCTCGGGCGGGCCGGCCTTGACGTACTTCGCCAGCAGCTTGACCTCGACCACGGCGAGGATCGCGTACAGCGAGGTGAAGACGATCATCGAGGTGAGGACCTCGGCCTGGGAGACGCCGGGGGAGACCGCGTGCCGGGTCTGCAGGACGCCGTAGACGACCCACGGCTGGCGGCCCATCTCGGTGAAGATCCAGCCCCAGGAGTTGGCGATCAGCGGGAAGGCCAGGGTCCAGGTCGCGATGCGCCAGTACCAGGGCGTGAGCTTCGGGCTCAGCGCCTCGTTCTTGAACAGCACCAGATGCGGCACCTCGTCCTCACCGACCCGCAGATGCTGCGGCAGCATGAACTTCTTGCGGGTCAGCCACAGTCCGGCCAGGCCGATGGCGAAGGAGGCCATGCCGAAGCCGATCATCCAGCGGAAGCCCCAGAAGGCGACGGGGATGTTGGGCCGGTAGTCGCCGGGGCCGAACTTCTGCTGCTCTGCCTTGTTGACGTCGTTGATGCCGGGGACGTACGAGGAGAAGTCGTCGTCGGCGAGGAAGGACAGCAGACCCGGGATCTCGATGGCCACGGTGTTGTGGCCCTTCTCCACATCGCCGTAGGCGAAGATCGAGAAGGGTGCCGGCTTCTGCCCGTCCCACAGCGCCTCGGCGGCCGCCATCTTCATCGGCTGCTGCTTGAACATGACCTTGCCGAGGGTGTCCCCGCTGATCGCGGTCAGCAGACCGGCGATGACGACGGTGACCAGCCCGAGCCGCAGCGACGTCTTCATCACGCGGATGTGCTTCTTGCGGGCCAGGTGGTAGGCGGCGATGCCCACCATGAAGGCACCACCGGTCAGGAAGGCCGCGGACAAGGTGTGGAAGGCCTGGCTGAGGGCGGTGTTCTGGGTGAGCACGGCCCAGAAGTCGGTCAGCTCGGCGCGACCCTTCGCCTTGTCGATCTTGTAGCCGACCGGGTGCTGCATCCAGGAGTTGGCCGCGAGGATGAAGTACGCCGACAGGATCGTGCCGATCGAGACCATCCAGATGCAGGCCAGATGGATCTTCTTGGGCAGCTTGTCCCAGCCGAAGATCCACAGGCCGATGAAGGTGGACTCGAAGAAGAACGCGATCAGCGCCTCGAAGGCGAGCGGGGCGCCGAAGATGTCACCGACGAAGCGCGAGTAGTCGGACCAGTTCATGCCGAACTGGAACTCCTGCACGATGCCCGTGACCACGCCCATGGCGATGTTGATCAGGAAGAGCTTGCCCCAGAACTTCGTCGCCCTGAGGTACTTCTCCTTCTCCGTGCGCACCCAGGCCGTCTGCAGCCCGGCCGTGAGGGCGGCCAGCGAGATGGTCAGCGGGACGAACAGGAAGTGGTAGACGGTGGTGATGCCGAACTGCCAGCGCGCCAGTGTCTCCGGCGCCAGAGCCAGGTCCACGTCGTCACTCTCCTTACTACGCCGTGGTACAGCGGCGGTTTGCCCTGTTTATCGCGCACATACAGGGCAATCGGGACGCGCTTGTGAACGCGTTCACATTCACAAGCCATTATGACTCACTGATTTTCGGCAACCAACGGGGGGTCCCCCCTTCGCCTCCGCGTCAAGGCCTTGGCAGCGACTTCAACATCTTGTTGAATTGCGCGCCATGCAGATACGTATTTCCTGGCCCGCGGGCAACATCACCGCGACCCTCGACGCAGACACAGCGACCGCACAGGCCCTGGCCAAGGCGCTGCCGCTCACCTCCAGCGCCTGTACATGGGGCGAGGAGGTCTATTTCGACACAGGTGTCTCTGTTTCACGTGAAACGGATGCCCGGCAGGTCGTGGAGCCGGGCACGGTGGCCTTCTGGACGGACGGCGACGCGCTCGCCCTCCCCTACGGCCCCACGCCGATCTCGCGAGGCGACGAGTGCCGCCTCGCGAGCCCGTGCAATGTCCTGGGGAGCCTGGACGGGGACGCCCGCGCTCTGGCGACCGTACGAAACGGCGACCCCATCCGGGTGGAACTGATCGACGAGTAGAACCCGCGCCGGACTACAGCTCCTTACGGAACCCTTCCGCCACCTTCAGGAAGATGTCGTTCGCCTCGGTCTCTCCGACCGTCACCCGCACACCCTCGCCCGGGAACGGCCGGATCACCACCCCGTGCTGCTCACAGGCCTGAGCGAACGCAACCGTGCGCTCCCCCAACCGCAGCCAGACGAAGTTCGCCTGCGTCTCCGGCACCGTCCAGCCCTGCGCGCGCAGCGCGTCGACCACGCGCGTGCGCTCGCACACCAGCGAGCCGACCCGGCCGAGCAACTCGTCCTCGGCCCGCAGCGAAGCGATCGCCGCTTCCTGCGCGAGCTGGCTGACCCCGAAGGGCACAGCCGTCTTGCGCAGCGCCGCCGCCACCGGGTCATGGGCGATCGCGAAACCGACACGCAGCCCGGCGAGCCCGTAGGCCTTGGAGAAGGTGCGCAGGACGCAGACATTGGGCCGCTTCCGGTACAGCTCGACGCCGTCGGGCACCTCGGGGTCGCGGATGAACTCGCGGTAGGCCTCGTCCAGCACCACCAGCACATCGCCGGGCACCCGGTCCAGGAACCGCTCCAGCTCGGCCCGCCGCACCACCGTGCCGGTCGGGTTGTTGGGGTTGCAGACGAAGATCAGACGGGTCCGGTCGGTGATCGCGTCCGCCATCGCGTCCAGGTCGTGCACATCGCCGGGCGTGAGCGGCACCTGCACCGACCGGGCGCCGCTGATCTGCGTGATGATCGGGTACGCCTCGAAGGAACGCCAGGCGTAGATCACCTCGTCGCCGGGACCGCTGGTGGCCTGGATGAGCTGCTGGGCGACGCCCACCGAGCCCGTACCGGTGGCCAGATGCGAGAGCGGGACGCCGAAGCGCTCCGACAGCTCGTCCATCAGCCCGGCGCAGGCCATGTCGGGGTAGCGGTTGAAGTTGGCGGCGGTCGCCGTCACGGTCTCCATCACACCGGGCAGCGGCGGGTAGGGGTTCTCATTGGAGGACAGCTTGTAGGCGACCGGCCCGCCGGTCACGGCGGGCTTGCCCGGCTTGTAGGTGGGGATACCCTCCAGCTCGGCGCGCAGCTTGGGGCTCGTCTCGCTCACCACAGTCCTCCTCGCGATCACCGGCGGACCGTCGACGCCGCCGGCTTCCAATACTCCTCACCTTATGAGGATTCGGCCCCGGTGCGTACAGGTCGCGAACCTGCAATACGTGAGCCGCATCCGCCCCGAGCGCCATCACGGGCATCGCCATACGAAGGCGTACGTATCAGGGGGCGCGCCATACATATATCTATGCGCCGGTGGCTCGCGCCGTGGCGCGCATCCCCCGTGCAGGTGAGTTGAGACCTCTTCGAGACATGGGGCACTTGGCAGGTCCATACGCGTTGACAAGTCAGGTCCTGCCGCAGAATCGTTCAACTTCCTTTCTTTCCAAGGCAGTTGATGCCTCGTGACCATGCAGAAACGTGCCTGTCAACGCGTGCATATGCGTCCGCACTACCCCACCACATGAGCCCTACTATCGGCTCGCCATGACAGCAGCAGGGAAGCACCAGGTGAGCCGCGCGGAAACCTCACGTCGAGGCAGCCGGCCGGGCCGGGCGGGCATCAGAGACGTGGCCGCCGCCGCCGGAGTCTCCATCACGACCGTCTCCGACGCCCTCAACGGCAAGGGCCGGCTCCCGGACGCCACCCGCCGCCATGTCCGCGAGGTCGCCGACCGGCTGGGATACCGCCCCTCGGCCGCCGCCCGCACCCTCCGTACCGGCAAGTCGGGCCTGATCGGTCTGACCGTGACGACGTACGGGGATGAACCTTTCACCTTCACGGAGTTCGCGTACTTCGCCGAGATGGCACGGGCCGCCACCTCGGCCGCGCTCGCCCGCGGCTACGCCCTCGTCATCCTGCCCGCCACCTCCCGACACGACGTGTGGTCCAACGTCGCCCTCGATGGCACCGTTGTCATCGACCCCTCCGACCAGGACCCCGTGGTGACCGAACTGGTCCGGCAGGGACTGCCCGTCGTCTCCGACGGCCGCCCGGCCGGCTCACTGCCGGTCACCGCATGGGTCGACAACGACCACGAGGCCGCCGTACTCGGCATCCTCGACCACCTCGCCGACGCCGGCGCCCGCCGTATCGGCTTGCTCACGGGCACGACCACGGACACCTACACCCACCTGTCCACCACCGCCTACCTGCGCTGGTGCGAGCGGGTCGGCCAGGACCCGGTCTACGAGGCCTACCCGGCGCACGACCCGTGCGCGGGCGCCGTCGCCGCCGACCGGCTGCTGGCCCGGCCCGACCGGCCCGACGCGGTCTACGGCCTGTTCGACCCCAACGGCACCGACCTGCTGGCCGCCGCCCGCCGCTACGGGCTCCGCGTCCCCGACGACCTGCTGCTGGTGTGCTGCAGCGAGTCCATGGTCTACGCCAGCACCGAGCCGCCCATCACCACGCTCTCCCTGAAGCCCCGCCGTATCGGCACCGCGGTGGTGCAGCTCCTCATCGACGCCATCGAGGGCGTGGAGTCGGACCAGCCGGTCGAGCAGGTGATACCGACCGAGCTGATCGTGCGCACCTCCTCCCAGCGGCGCTCGCCGCGCACGACGGTCAGCCCGCCGCGGACGCCGGACGAGAAATAGCGGGACGAGGAACAGCGGGACGAGGAACAGCAGGACGATCAAGAGCGCGGTCGGGAAACAGCGCGGACGGAAAGCAGCGCCGAAAGCGGGGCGCTCACCCCGCACCCGCGCCGGCCGATGGAGCGCGCGCGGCGGGCCGGCGACCGTCGGCCGGGTGGCTCCGGTCGGCGCAGGGTCGGCCGAACACCTGCCCAAACGGGGCGAAAGCCGCAGTGAACTGGAGTCTTGTTCCGATTCACCACCCCTGGGTCATCACACGGCGCGACGCGCATTCCTATGATGGGCCCACGACACCGTGGACCGCTGCGACCAGGCAGTCCGAAGCGGTGCAGATGCGGCGCGATGGTGGAGGGGTCTGATGACTCAGGGGGCCGGTCAGGGACCCGAAGTGGAGCGGACGGCGACGCTGCGCGACTTCCGGGTACCTGCGTACGTCCACGAGACCGGTCCGTACGTCCAGGCCGCCCCCCGGGGCGACACCGCGCCGCCCGCCGAAGAGGCGTACCCCGACGGCTACACACCCACGCAGCGCGACCTTCCGGTCATCACCCGCACCGAGACGGTCCAGGTCCGCGTCGAACCGGCACCCGCGGCCCCGGCGCCGCAGCCCACTACCGGCCCCGGACCGCTGTTCGTCGTCGGAGACGTCCACGGATACCTCGACGAACTGGTGACCGCCCTGCAGGAACAGGGGCTGATCGACGCCTCGGGCCAGTGGTGCGCGGGCACTGCCCGGTTGTGGTTCCTCGGCGACTTCACCGACCGCGGGCCCGACGGCATCGGCGTCATCGACCTGGTGATGCGGCTGTCCGCCGAGGCCGCCGCGGCGGGCGGTTACTGCAAGGCCCTCATGGGCAACCACGAGCTGCTGCTGCTCGGCGCCAAGCGGTTCGGCGACACCCCCGTCAACTCCGGTGCGGGCACTGCCACCTTCCAGGCGGCCTGGCTGCTCAACGGCGGTCAGAAGACCGACATGGACCGCCTCCAGGACCACCATCTGCAGTGGATGGCCCGGCTCGACGCCGTCGAGGAGGTCGACGGCTATCTGCTCGTGCACTCGGACACCACCGCCTACCTCGACTACGGCGACTCCATCGAGGCGGTCAACGACACCGTCCGCGAGACCCTCACCCGCAACGACGCGGACGAGTGCTGGGATCTGTTCCGCAAGTTCACCAAGCGCTTCTCCTTCCGCGACGAGGGCGGCGCCGACGCCGTGCGCTCCCTCCTCGATACGTATGGCGGCACCCGCATCGTTCACGGCCACAGCCCGATTCCCTACCTCCTCGGCGAGGTCGGCTCCGAGGACGGCGAGGAGGGCTCCGGCCCGGCCGTCGAGGGACCGCACGTCTACGCCGACGGCCTCGCCATCGCGATGGACGGCGGGGTGACCATGGCCGGAAAGCTACTGGTCCGACAGCTCCCCCTGACTACCTGACCGTTCCGGGGGCAGGCGCCCCCCGACGGAGTACACACCGGCCGGAGGGCAATTTCCGGCAACCCCTGTCACCGTGCGCCGTCACGGCTCTACCATCGGCTTATCCGTAGCAGGCTCCCCTCCGTTTCTGCCCGACGGCTCGCCGGCGTGCGAGCCCCAAGCCCTACGGAGCATCGGGGGATGCACATGAACAGCGTTCCGCAGCACCTGCAGAGCGAGGACCGCCAGGAATTCGAGCGGCTCCTCGATGAGGCGCTGCGCTCCGCGCCACACCGGCCGGAACTGGCCGCTGTCGGACAGCGGCTCAATCCCGAACAACTGCGCACCATGGCGCTCAACGCCAGCGCCCTGATCACGGCCGCCGCCGCGGCCGAATACCAGCACTATGTGAAGGTCCGCCAGGAACTGCGTCAGCCGGCGATGACCCCTTCGGCCACCGGTGGCTCCGGTCCCGTGGACCAGAGTCCGGCCACGCCCGGGCTCGACACCACCTTCGGCGAGGCGGACGAGAACACCGGCGCGGGCGCCGTGGCGGTCATCGCCGTCCTCGCTCCCGTCCTCTCCGGAACCGCCGCAGCGATATTCCTGCTCGTCGGCTACATCCTGAAGACCCTGAGCCCAGGACAGGCCTTCGCCCAGACCATGCTCACCGCCGGCTGGGTGTTCGGTGCGGTGACCGCGGCCACGATCCTCCTCGCCGCCGTCGGACTGCTCCTCACCGCGCTGCGCAACGGCAGCTCGCCCCAGGCCCAGGCGCTGGACGCGGCGCACCGGGAACTGGACAGCGCCAGGGAGGCCTGGCGGGACGCCCTGCTGCAGCGCGGCATCCTGCCGTTCCTGACGGAGGCGCTCGCCGAGCCCGGGGCTGCCGCCCTGCGCCACACGACCCCGCCCACCCCGCGCGGCCGTATGCCCCGCCTGGGATACGACCGCCCCGGATTCAGCAGCCCCGACGACGGCACCGAGCCCGGCCGCCCGAGTTTCACCAGCCCGGACTACACAAGCCCGGACTTCGGCGGCCCGGAGCACCAGCCCGAGTAACCCCGCATCAACACCTGAACAGCCCCGACTCGCGCCGCTGATCACCATGGGGCCCGACCGGGCGGCGGGCCGAGCGGCCAACCGGTGTGGCGCAACCACCCCGGTCAGCCGCCATCCCGCCGTTTCGACCGCACCGGCCGCCTCTGCGGACGTGCTGGCGCGGCCGGTTCATCGCGTCCGTCTCAGTCGGCGATCGGCAGGTACACCCTGTTCCCGCTCGCCGCGAACTCCTTCGACTTCTGGGCCATACCCTCCTCGATCTCGGCCCGGCTGCCGCCGTGTTCGCGGCGGATGTCCTGCGAGATCTTCATGCTGCAGAACTTCGGCCCGCACATGGAGCAGAAGTGGGCCGTCTTGGCGGGCTCGGCCGGCAGGGTCTCGTCGTGGAACTCCCGCGCTGTGTCCGGGTCCAGAGCCAGGTTGAACTGGTCCTCCCACCGGAATTCGAAGCGGGCGTCGGACAGTGCGTCGTCCCACTCCTGGGCGCCCGGGTGCCCCTTGGCGAGGTCGGCCGCGTGCGCGGCGATCTTGTAGGTGATGACGCCGGTCTTGACGTCGTCCCGGTTGGGCAGGCCCAGGTGCTCCTTGGGCGTGACGTAGCAGAGCATCGCCGTGCCCCACCAGGCGATCATCGCGGCGCCGATACCGGAGGTGATGTGGTCGTACGCCGGCGCGATGTCCGTGGTCAGCGGGCCGAGCGT
This sequence comes from Streptomyces sp. NPDC001709, assembly GCF_053596375.1. Taxonomy (NCBI): domain Bacteria; kingdom Bacillati; phylum Actinomycetota; class Actinomycetes; order Kitasatosporales; family Streptomycetaceae; genus Streptomyces; species Streptomyces sp. NPDC001709. The sequence continues at coordinate 191,901 of NZ_JBSFGB010000011.1, forward strand.
ATAGAACGGAGCTTCATCGCAGATCTCCTGCTGGAGGTCGATGTTTTCCTTGATCTTGTGCATCGGGACGTGACCGGGGCCCTCGATCATCGTCTGCACATTGAAACGCTTGGCGATCCGGTTGAGTTCCCCAAGAGTTCGCAATTCCGCGAACTGTGCCTCGTCGTTGGCGTCCGCGATGGAACCCGGCCTGAGGCCGTCGCCCAGCGAGTACGTGACGTCGTAGGCGGCGAGAATCTCGCACAGTTCCTCGAAGTTCTCGTACAGGAACGACTCCCTGTGGTGCGCCAGGCACCACGCGGCCATGATCGAGCCGCCGCGCGAGACGATGCCCGTCTTGCGGTTGGCGGTAAGCGGCACGTACGGCAGCCGGACGCCCGCGTGGACCGTCATGTAGTCCACGCCCTGTTCGGCCTGCTCGATGACCGTGTCCTTGTAGATCTCCCAGGTCAGTTCCTCGGCCCTGCCGTCGACCTTCTCCAGGGCCTGGTAGAGCGGCACTGTGCCGATGGGGACGGGGGAGTTCCGCAGCACCCACTCGCGGGTCGTGTGGATGTTGCGGCCGGTGGACAGGTCCATGACCGTGTCGGCACCCCACCGGGTCGCCCAGGTCATCTTCTCCACCTCCTCCTCGATGGAGGAGGTCACCGCGGAGTTGCCGATGTTGGCGTTGACCTTCACCAGGAACCGCTTGCCGATGATCATCGGCTCGATCTCCGGGTGGTTGACGTTGGCCGGCAGCACGGCCCGGCCTGCCGCGATCTCCTCGCGGACCACCTCGGGAGAGACGTTCTCCCGGATGGCCACGTACTCCATCTCCGGGGTGATCTCGCCCCGGCGGGCGTACGCGAGCTGCGTGACCGCCTCACCGCTGCGGCCCCGGCGCGGCTGGCGCGGCCGTCCGGGGAAGACGGCGTCCAGGTTGCGCAGTCCGCCGCGCGGCGAGGTGTGCTTGAGCCCGTCGTCCTCGGGGCGGACGGGACGGCCCGCGTACTCCTCGGTGTCGCCACGGGCGATGATCCAGTTCTCCCGCAACGGGGGCAGGCCCCTGCGGACATCTGTGTCGACGAGTGGATCGGTGTACGGGCCCGACGTGTCGTACAGCGTGACCGACTGCCCGTTGGTGAGGTGCACCTGACGGACCGGCACGCGCAGGTCGGGGCGCGAACCCTCGACGTACGCCTTGTGCCAGCCGATGGACTTCCCGGCCTCCTGGGACTTGTCGTCCTGAACGGAGGCAGGCGTGCGTGCGTCCTTGTTGGTCATGAGACCTACTCCCTACGCCGGCATTACCCGGTAACAGGTTCGGCGGTCGACGCAGCGGTTTCCGTCTGTCGACGTTTCCCGCGGAACATTGACTGTTCCACGTGAAACATCGCGTGTACGGAGGTCAGCGCCCTCTCAGCCCGGTGCTCCGAGCTCCCGCGTGTGCAAAGGTGCCTCCACGCTAGCGTCATATGTGGCGCGGTGAACAGTGGGCCCCCTTCCGTTCTTGCGATGATCAGGCGGTGACCAGGTTGGAGCAGTACCCGTATCGGCCGCCCGAGCCGCGCCATGGAGCCGGCGCGGGGCAGGACGGCGGCTACGGCCACGAGAGCCGTACGACCGGCAGCAGCCGCCCCGGCGGGGACGACGGCCGCGGTCACGGCGAGGGGCATGCGCATGAGCGCGGGCCCGAGCATGGGCATGAGCACGAGCCCGAGCGTGCGCATGGGCACGGGCATAGCCACGGGCCCGCCGCCCCCGTCTCCAAGCACCTCCGCAAGGTCATCGCCGCGATCCTGGTCCCGTTCGCCGCGGCGGTCGTCGTCGGCATGGTGGTGCTGTGGCCCGGGGGAGCCCCGCACCACAAGCGCACCGGCGTCGGCTTCGACCGGGAGACGCAGCAGGCAACGGTCACCAGGGTCGTCGAGGTCAGCTGCAAGTCCGTGAACGCCTCCGGCGACACCCCGACCGGCGACACCTCCACCGCCGAGGGCACCTCGGCGGAACAGGAGTCGAAAGGGACCTGCAAGAAGGCGACCGTCCGGGTCGACACCGGCAAGGACAAGGGCCGTACGTTCACCGAGATCGTGCAGCCGGACCAGACCCGGCAGCTGCACCAGGACGAGAAGGTGGTGGCCGCCTACGAGCCCTCGGCACCGAAGGACCTGCAGTATTCGGTGACCGACGTGAACCGGAAGTTTCCCATGACGCTGCTCGCGGGGATCTTCGCGCTCGCCGTCGTGGTGGTGGGCAGGCTGCGCGGTGTCATGGCGCTGGTCGCCCTGGCCGTGAGCTTCCTGGTGCTGACGCTGTTCATCCTGCCCGCGATCCTCCAGGGTTCGAACCCGCTGCTCGTGGCGGTGGTCGGGTCGAGTGCCATCATGCTGATCGCCCTGTACATGTGTCACGGTCTGTCGGCCCGCACATCGGTGGCGGTGCTCGGCACCCTGATCTCGCTGTCACTGATCGGCGTGCTCGGCTCCCTGTTCATCGGCTGGGCCGCGCTGACCGGCAACACGGACGACAACACCGGCCTGATCCACGGCCTGTATCCGTCGATCGACACGAGCGGCCTGCTGCTGGCGGGCGTCATCATCGGCTCGCTAGGCGTCCTGGACGACGTGACCGTGACGCAGACGTCGGCCGTCTGGGAGCTGCACGAGGCCAATCCGTCGATGGGCTGGCGCGGGCTGTACCGGGCGGGCATCCGCATCGGCCGCGACCACATCGCGTCCGTGGTCAACACCCTCGTCCTCGCCTACGCCGGTGCCGCGCTGCCGCTGCTGCTGCTGTTCTCTATCGCGCAGAGCAGTGTCGGGACCGTGGCCAACAGCGAGCTGGTGGCCGAGGAGATCGTGCGCACGCTGGTGGGCTCGATCGGTCTGGTCGCCTCGGTCCCGGTCACCACCGCACTCGCCGCCCTCGTGGTCTCGGCCGACCGCCCCGGCCCGGAAACCCCGGGACCGGCCAGAACACAGCCCGTACCGGCACGCGGCGGGCGGGGGCGACGCCGGAAGCGGTAAGCCCGGCCGGTGCCGGACAGGGCGGGCCCGGCCGAAGCCGCCGACGCCGGACACGGCGGGCCCGGCCGAGACCGCCGACGCCTCCTCGGGTGTGCGGCCGGGCGCGGTCATCTGGGCCGGGGTGGTGCGAGACGCGGTCGGCCCGCCAGGGTCAGACAGCGGCACGGGGAATCGGCCGACTCGGTTGCCGGACGCGGCGAATCGGCCGGCTGGGATGCCGGACACGACGTCGGCCGACACGGATGCCGACACGGCGAATCGACCGAAGGCGAACCCCGGGCTCCGGATGGTCCCGCACAGAAGACTTCGCCCCCGGACCCTCACATCCCACGCAGAAGCGTTCCTGCGCACTTCCACGCGGCACGGCGGAGCGCCCGGCGCCCCATGCCGTAACGCTTCAGCCGGCGCTCTGCTCCTCGGCCAGGATGCGGTCCAGGGCCTCGTTCAGATGAGCGTCGAAGTCGGCCAGCGCGCCCTCCTGACCGAGCGGCACGAGCTTGTCCGTACGGTCCAGGAAGGCCACGAGCGGCGGTGTGGAGGAGCGGAACAGGGCCTGGTCGCTGCCGACCTGAAGCCTGATCAGCACCTCGCCCAGCACCTCGGAATCGGCGGGGGCGATACGCACATCCCCTTCGCCGCACGGCCGGCCGACCCCGTCGATCAGCAGCTCGCGCCCGAACGCCCAGGTGACCGGGGCATCGCCGGGCAGATGGAAGGTGAGCCGGACGGCATAGGGATCACTGGTCTCGTAGCGCAACTCCACCGGGATGCGGAAGGAGAGCTCCTCCGACACGAGAAAGCTCATCATGACTTCTGCCTGTACGGACTCGCGCATCGCCTACCCCGTCATATGACGTCGACTGGCCGGGAGTGATCCCTCTAACGGTGGTCAAATCTTGCTGAACGTACACGGGAGATCACAAGGAGTAAGTTTTCAGATACTGATAGAGAGGGTGAGCGTTCCCAGGTGCCGCCCGATCTCGGTCTGCAGCCGATGGGCGGCGGGCAACAGCCGGTCGGCCTGGTGGACGGGCAGCGACATGGCCATCGTGGCCACGGTGGTGCCCACCGTGATCGGGACCGCCGCGCAGACGGTCCCGAGCGCGTACTCCTGGCGCTCCACCACCGGCTCCATGCGCGGCATCCGGGCCAGCCGCCGCAACAGGGCGTCATTGTCACGCACGGTGTACGGCGTGAGCGACTGCACGGGATAGCGGGCGAGATGGTCGCGGCGGGCGTCCTCGTCCAGTTGGGAGAGCAGGCACTGCCCGATGGCGTGCGCATGACCGGTCTCGCGGAAGTCGGCCCACTCCTCGACGGCCGGTGCCTCGGGGGAGTCGGAGACGCACATGACCTCGATCTCACCGTCCCGGTACATCGCGTAGTACACCGGCACACCAATGGAGTCGCGCCAGTGCGCGAGTGTGTCCGCCACCGCGCTGCGACGTTTCTGCTGCGCCCCGCTGCTGCCCAGCCGTTCGGCCGCGTCACCGAGGAAGAACAACCCCTTCTCACGGCGCAGATAGCCCTCGTGCACCAGGGTGCGCAGCAGGTGATAAGTCGTCGGGAGCGCGAGGCCGGTCTCGCGGGCCAGTTGTTTGGCGGGGGCGCCGTAGGTGTGCGCGGCTACGGTCTCCAGCAGGCGCATGGCGCGCTGGACGGATCCGATGAGCGTCGTACCGGCCGACGGGCCGGGGGAATCGGCGGGGTGCGGTGGGCCGCAAGCGTCGATCCGGCGGGGTGGCTCGGGGGCGCCGGTGGGGTGCGGTTGTTCGGGGACCGCGACGGTCGGCGGCCGCTGGGTGGGGGGTGCGCAGGAGCGCGGTGCGGTGGGGGGTGCGTGGGGTTCTGCCGGTGCGGTGTCAGCCGTGGCCAAGGATCACTCCCGGAGCGCGAGGGGCAGCCCGTGCGGAGGAAGAGCACGGAGGGGATCTGCGCCGCCCACGGGGCCGGGCCCCGCGGGAGTTCCGGACTCTAACCCTCCGCCACCGCGCGCAGACGGCCCCACGGGGAAACTTCCCTCCCCCGAGGGAAACCGGTGATCGCCTTGCCGGGAACGGCTGACGCCGTTGCCTGTCACCGGTCCCCGTGAGCCGTCACCAGTCGCTGCGTGACGAGGAGTTCGACATGAACTTGCGAACGATGTAGATGAGTCCGCCGACCAGGGCGACGAAAACCAGTGCCTTGAACAGCAGGCCGATCACAATGGTGAGCACGGTCGCTATCAGGCCGCCGAACACGACCAGGGCGATGATCGGCACCGCGACCCACTTCACCCACCACGGCAGTCCCGTGAAGATCTCTCGCATCGCCCTCGTCCTTTGCGTTCTCGTACGGCTGTGTTCTCGTACGGCGTTGATGTCCTGCACTCGATGCTAGGGCCGGCAGGGGGTCCCGCGGGGGCCTCGCGTCCCTTGTCCTCCCCTGACCCGTCCCCTAGGGAACCCCGAGGCCCGGTCTCACGCCTCGGGCGGAGAGAACACGACCAGAACCCTCAGGTCCTCGCTGATGTGGTGGAACTTGTGGGCGACCCCGGCCGGCACGTACACCACGCTGCCGCGCGCCACCTCGGTCGTCTCCAGCCCCACCGTGATCGACGCCCGGCCGCTCACGACGAAGTACACCTCGTCCTGGCTGTGCGGCTTCTGCGGGTCGTGCTCGCCCGCGTTGAGGGCGTACAGGCCGACGGACATGTTCCGTTCCCGCAGGAACTGAAGGTAGGCCCCCTCGTTGGCGGCACGCTCCGCCTCCAGTTCGTCCAGCCGGAATGCCTTCATCGCCGCTGTCGCCCTCGTCTCACTGCTCGGTTCCGATCGGGTCTGCCACGATCAGACACATGAAGAATTTCGTAGTCAAGACAATCGCCAACGCGGGCGCCCTGGCGGTCGCCGTGTGGCTGCTGGACAAGATCACTCTTACCGGTGACAGCACGGCGAAGAAGGCCGGCACGCTCATCGTCGTCGCGCTGGTCTTCGGCCTGGTGAACTGGCTGGTCAAGCCGATCGTTAAGGTGCTCACCTTCCCGCTGTTCATCCTGACCCTGGGCCTGATCACCCTGGTCGTGAACGCGCTGATGCTGCTGCTGACGTCCTGGGTGTGCGGCAAGCTCGACCTGAGCTTCCACGTACAGGGCTTCTGGACGGCCGTCGTAGGCGGCCTTATCGTCTCCGTCGTCTCCTGGGCGCTGCACGTCGTCCTGCCCGACGAGGACTGAGCGCACCATGACCTACCGCGTCTGCTTCGTGTGCACCGGCAACATCTGCCGCTCCCCGATGGCCGAATCGGTCTTCCGCGCGCGTGTGGCGGAGGCCGGCCTCGAGGACCGGGTGGAGGTCGGCAGTGCGGGCACCGGCGGCTGGCACGAGGGCGAGCCCGCCGACCCGCGAACCGTCTCGGTCCTCGAGGAGCACGGTTACGGCAGCGATCACATAGCCCGCCAGTTCCAGCCCTCGTGGTTCTCCCGCCTCGATCTCGTGATCGCCCTCGACACCGGTCATCTCAAGGCGCTGCGCCGTCTCGCGCCCACCGAGGAGGATGCCCGCAAGGTCCGGCTCCTGCGCTCCTACGACCCCGCTGCCTCTGACGACCTCGAAGTGCCGGATCCGTACTACGGACGCCGGGACGGCTTCGAGGAATGCCTTGAGATGGTGGAGGCGGCGAGCACCGGCCTGCTCGCCGCCGTACGCGAGGACCTGGAGGGACGGGCCGCATGAGCGACGCCAGCAAGGACGAGGGTCGTACCGGCGACGGCACGCGCGCGGTGCGCGCCGGACTGCCCGAGCCGGTCAAGCACGAGCCGACCCTGCCCGGACCGGTGTTCGCGGCGCACTTCCACCTCCCCGGCGAGGTGACGGGCCCGTACTCGTACGGCCGGGACGACAACCCGACCTGGACACTGCTGGAACGAGCCATCGGCGAGCTGGAAGCGCCCGGCCGGGACGACGTCGAGACGCTGGTCTTCGCCTCCGGCATGGCGGCGATCTCCGCCGTGCTGTTCTCCCAGCTGCGCGCCGGAGACGCGGTCGTGCTGCCCTCCGACGGCTACCAGGTGCTGCCGCTGGTCCGCGCCCAGCTGGAGGCGTACGGCATCGAGGTGCGCACCGCCCCCACCGGCGGCGACGCCCAGCTGGAGGTCCTCGACGGCGCCCGGCTGCTGTGGATCGAGTCCCCGTCCAACCCGGGGCTGGACGTGTGCGACATCCGGCGGCTGGTGGCTGCGGCTCACGCGCAGGGCACCCTGGTGGCCGTCGACAACACCCTCGCCACCCCGCTCGGGCAGCGCCCCCTGGAGCTGGGCGCGGACTTCGCCGTGGCCAGCGGCACCAAGCAGCTCACCGGCCACGGCGATCTGCTCCTCGGCTATGTCACCGGCCGGGACGCGGAGGCGATGGCCGCCGTCCGGCGCTGGCGCAAGATCGTGGGGGCGATCTCCGGGCCCATGGAGGCCTGGCTCGCGCACCGGTCCATCGCCACGCTCCAGCTGCGCGTCGACCGGCAGAACGCCACGGCCCTCGCGGTCGCCGAGGCCCTGAAGCAGCGGCCGGAGGTGTCCGACCTGCGCTATCCCGGACTGCCCGACGACCCCTCGCACAAGATCGCCTCGCAGCAGATGCGCCGTTACGGCTGCGTGGTCTCCTTCACACTGCCCACGCGCGCGCGTGCCGAGCGTTTCCTCGAGGCCCTGCGCCTGGTGGAGGACGCGACGAGCTTCGGCGGAGTGCGTTCCACGGCCGAGCGTCGCCGCCGCTGGGGCGGGGACGCGGTTGCGGAGGGCTTCATCCGGATGTCCGTGGGCGCCGAGGACCCCGAGGACCTGGTCGCCGACCTGCTGCGGGCCCTGGACGAGTCCGCCGAGTGAACCTTTGCCCGTCCGCTCGCTGACGGCGCACGACGGTCCGAGCCTCCCCCCTCGTGGCTCGGACCGTCTTCGGTTCCGCGCGCGAAGAACCGCGCGAACAAGGCTAGTTGACTCTGTGTCAGTGTCCAATCACGCTAGCGACAGAGACCTATCGACTTATTTATAGTTGGGGCCTGCCTGGGGGGCCGAAGGAGGGCAGGGATAGGGGAGGGCACGACATGGACCTGGCCTTGCTGCGCACCTTCGTCACTGTGCACCGGGCCGGCTCCTTCACCCGCGCCGCCGCCCTGCTCGGCCTCTCCCAGCCCGCCGTCACCTCACAGATCCGCACGCTGGAACGGCAGCTCGGCAGACCTCTCTTCCTCCGTCAGGCGCGCGGGGTGACCCCGACGACCATCGGCGACGAACTCGCGCACAAGGCCGCTCCCCATCTCGACGCCCTGGTGGAGATAGCCGAGAGCGGCCTGGACGACGACTCCTCGCTACGGACCCTGCACCTCGCAGGGCCGCCCGAGTTCACCGCCGAGCGCGCCCTGCCCGCCCTGACCGAGCTGACCGGCGACGACGGCCAGGGATTCGCGCTCCGCGCTTCCTTCGGCACGGCGGAGGAAGCACTGGAGGGGCTGGCCTCCGGACACCATGATCTGGCCATCAGCACGGCCCGTCCGCGCGGCGCTCTGCTCACCGCGACTCCGCTCTGCGACGAGGAACACGTGCTGGTCGCCGCTCCTCGCTGGGTGGAGCGGATCGGCGCGAAGGCACTGCGCCTGAAGGGGGCGCCCGCGCTGGAGAATCTCCCCGTCGTCGAGGTCCATGAGTCGCTGCCCTTCGTCGCGCGTTACTGGGCCTCCGTCTTCGACTCCCGTCCGGCCGCGTCGGGCACGGTGATCGTCCCGGATCTACGGGCGGTGCTCGCCTGCACGATCGCGGGAGCCGGACTCGCCGTGCTGCCCCGCTATCTGTGCGCCACCGCCCTCGACGACGGCACGCTCGCGGCTCTGCACGACCCGGCGGTGCCGCCGCTGCGCACCTACTTCCTGGTGGTCCGCACCGGCACCCTAGCCATGCCCCATATAGCGCGGGCCCACGAATGGCTCCAGCAGGCGGCTACGGCCTGGTGCTGAGGCCATCCGGCACCGCATGCACGCACGGCGGTCGCACGGTGACGACTTGCGATGTTTCACGTGGAACCAGCCGGGCCACATTTCTCCCATGACCGTCCGACCCGTGGTCAAGCGCACCGCCCGTGCCGTTCTTCTGGACGGCGACGACCTGATCCTGATCAAGCGCACCAAGCCCGGCGTCGATCCCTACTGGGTCACTCCCGGTGGCGGGGTCGAGCCCGGGGACCCGACTGTCGTGGACGCCCTGCACCGGGAGGTGTCCGAGGAACTCGGCGCCAAGATCACCGATGTGGTGCCCTGCTTCGTGGACACCGTCGAGCACATCGGCGAGGACGGCGGGGCGACCGGCGTCAAGGTGCAGCACTTCTTCGTCTGCCGGCTCGAATCCATGGACCCGGCTCTGCGCCACGGCCCCGAAGTGGACGAGCCGGCCGGTGAGTACGAAATCGTCCGCGTCCCCTTCACCCGCGTCGGCATCGCCTCCGTCCACCTGGTCCCGCTGTCGCTGCGCCACTATCTGGACGGCAACATCGAGGGAGTGCGCGCCATGCACGCTCCCGACCTTGGTTAGCGCGCTCAGGCGCCGGTGACGAGCAGTTCCTCCACCGCGTCGTGCCGTATGCGGCTCGACGGGATGCCGATGTCCCGGAGCGTGTCGATGCTGCTGCGGATCATCCCGGGCGGGCCGGAGAGATAAGCGTCGTACTCGTTCCAGGGACCGTAGTCGCGGAGGGCGTCGGGGAGCTGGAGGTGGGCCTGCTGGTCGATGACCGCCCGGACCGACAGCCAGGGGTAGCTCTGCTGGAGCCGGAGCATGGTGTCGATGTCGTAGAGGTCGTGATCGGTGCGGGCGCCGTAGAAGACCTCGATGGGCCGGCGTGCTCCGCGCTCGGCGACGTCCTCGACCAGGGCCTTGATGGGCGCTATGCCGGTGCCGCCGCCCAGGCAGAGCAACCCGCTGTCGGACGTGTGGTCGACGGTCATGGACCCGGTCGGCGGCCCGAGGCGCAGGACGTCTCCGGGCCGGGCGCGGTGCACCAGCGCATTGGAGACCCAGCCGGCCGGTACGGCCTTCACATGGAACGTCAGCAGACCGTCCGAGCGGGGCGCGGAGGCGAAGGAGTAGTGCCGCCACACCCGCGGCCACCAGGGTGTCTCCATGCTCGTGTACTGGCCGGCGAGGAAGGGATAGGGCTGGTCCGGGCGGATCGTGAGGATCGCGACGTCGGGGGTTCTGAGGTCGTGCGTGACGATCTCGGCGTGCCACCAGGCCGGGGACCGCAGTTCGTCCGCGGCCGCGGCGTCGATCATGACCTGGGAGATCGTCGTGTACGCGCGTACCCAGGCGGCCTCGGTCTCCGGGTCCCAGACGGTGGCGGCGTACCTGCTCAGCGCGCCGATCAGGCATTCCCCGACGGCCGGATAGTGCTCGGCGCGCGTCCCGTACTTGCGGTGTCCACGTCCGAGGTTTTGCAGGTAGTCGACGAGAACCGGGGTGTTGTCCATGTGCTCGGCCGCGGTGAGCAAGGCCTTCAGCAGGCGGTCCCGCTGGGTGTCCATCGCGGGCGGGAACAGCGCGCGCAGCTCGGGATGGCGGACGAACAGCAGCGCATAGAAGTAGGAGGTGACCTTGTCCGCTATCGGGCCTATCTCGGCCATCGTGCGGCGTATGAGGATGGCGTCCGGAGACCCCTCCTCGACGGCCGACGCCGCCCGTTGAGCCGGTACGCGCTGTGGGTCCGGCGCGTCCATCGGCTGCGGGGTGGATGGGTGCCCGGGTCGGTCCGCCGGCTTGAAGGCGGGTGCGTGAGACGGCTGCGGGGCGGGTGCGTCCGCGGGAAGCAGGGTGCGTGCGTCCGCCGGAGGCGAGGTGGGGGCGTTCGCCGGGAGCGGGCCCTCGTGCGTCTTCTGGTCGGCATCTGACGGCGGGGCGGGTGGCGCCTTGCGCGGCGTGAACCAGCCACCCCCGCCCGATATGCCGTTCTCCCCCGACGTGGTGGTCGGAGCGTCCATGATGTGCCCTCGCCTCGAACGTCTTTCGGTCGGTCTGCGCACCTTCCCCCGGAAGGCGCATGCTTTCCCCCGGCGGGCGCCAGCCGTAGCACTCTCCGCAGCTTGCCATCCCGATCGGATGTCGCGGTCGCGTACTCGGAAACGCGGGTTTCGTGTTCTCCGTCCCGTTAGGCTGCTTGCCCTGCTCTAGGCCCGCACGGGATATGTGCACTCCATCCCGGACGTGAACCGGACTCGACCCTACCGGCCGTCGCCGTGCACACAAGTCCCCCGTCGCTTCCTCACGAATCGGGCAAGGGTGCGAATCATGAGGTCCATTCAACTACCGGGCAGGACGAACCAATTCATAGGCATCCCACAGATCCCGTCCCGAGTAGGAGTGCGTCGCGAGTCCGGCCAGGTGAGCGTCCGCATTGACCGCCACCGAAACCGGTACGGCAGCAAACAACTCCTTGTCCGATGAGGAGTCGCCGTAGGCCACACAGCCCGCCCTGGCCACGCCGAACTCCTCGCAGAGTCGATCCGCGACGGTCACCTTGGCCTCGGCGCTGAGCACTCCGGACGGATCGACGGGTTCGGCGAACGGGACGGCCGGGAAGCGGGATCCATGGGCCGCATGAACACCCCAGTCGAGAAGGCGTTCCACGAAGAAGGACGGCGAGAGCGACACCACCGCGCAGTAGTCGCCCGCGTTTCTGATCTCTGCCCAGACCTCACGAATGCGGGCAAGCCAGGGAGCCGATTCGAATGCGGCGGTGACATGCGCCTCGGTCAGGTCGGCCCACAGGTCGTACACCTGCGTCGCGTACTCCGGCGGGCCGATGCGCCCCTCGGCGATAGCCCGGTCCAGTGCCACGGTCTCCGCTTCCAGCCCCAATTGACGGGAAATCTCCACCGGTGCCGTACTGCCATGCAGCAGCGTGCCGTCGAGATCAAAGAGATGAAGTCTCGCCATGGCCCCCGAGGCTAACCGGCAGTCGATGTTTCACGTGAAACACTTCCTGCTGTTCCACCTGCTGTGCATATGGCTACGGCATGGCCAAAAGCACGTGTGTCTGTCTCGAAACGGGTGGACGCCAGGGGTGCCGGTCGGACAGCCTGACCTGCGTGTCGACTCCTTCCCTCGCCGCTCTGCCCATCCGTCGTCTGACGCTTCGCGATCTCTCCGCCTGCGCCGACTTGTCCGAGGACCGGGGGTGGCCCCGCGAAGAACACAAGTGGGGGTTCCTTCTCGCGGCCGGAAAGGGCTTCGGTATCGACGACCCACAGGGCGGTCTTGTCGCCGCGTGCGTCGTCACGGAGTACGGCTCGTGGAACCGCATGGATCTCGGCGCGATCGGCATGGTTCTGGTGGCCGAACGTCATGCCCGCCAGGGCGTCGGGCGCCGCTTGATGCGCCATGTCGTGTCGACCATGGGGACCACTCCGCTCACCCTGCACGCCACACCCAACGGCCGTCCTCTGTACGAGGAACTGGGGTTCAAGGTGACGGGTCGGGCGGAGATGCTGACGGGCCGCTTCGCTCCCGGCGGGCCGGAATCCGGTGTGGTCACGCGCGCCGCCACTGCCGAGGACCTTCCCGCGATCCTGCGTCTCGACGAGGAGGTCTTCGGCGCCGACCGCACTCCCCTGATCACCCGGCTGCCCGCCTTCGCCGACCAGGTGCGGGTGGCCGAGGAGGACGGCCGGATCATCGGCTACACGGCCGCGTGGCCCAATATGGACACCCATGTCATCGGTCCGCTGATCGCGCGGGACACGGAGACCGCCCAGGCTCTCATCACCTCGCTGGCGGCCCATACCGACCGCCCACTGCGCACCGACATCGACGTGCGTCATGAGGAGCTGCTGACCTGGGCGAAGGCCCGGGGGCTCGCCTCTGTGGCCTTCAACGCCGTGATGACGTACGGCATCACGGACCTCCCGGGGGACTGGACCCGGCGGTTCGCACCGCTGACCGTGGCCGCGGGCTGAGCTGTCGTACGACGAACGCCGGCCCCGTCGCATCATGCGGCGGGGCCGGTGTCCTTACGGGGGCGTGGGTCAGGCGAGCGCCTGCACGGCCGCTGTGGCGAAGCCGTGGTCCTGCTCCGGCGCACCGCCACCGACGCCGATGGCGCCGATCAGCCGACCGTCCCGGTGGACGGGCACACCGCCCGCGAGGAATAGCAGGGGCCGGTCGAGCGCCGTGGGCAGCGTGTGTAGGAGACCGCCCGGCTGGACGGCGTCGACCAGGTCGGCGGTGGGGGTGTTCAGCTGGAGGGCCGTGTAGGCCTTGCGCGTGCTGGTCTCGCCGGAGATCAGCACGGCCCGGTCGTCCCGGCGGAAGGCGAGCAGATGACCGCCCGCGTCCAGAACGGTGACGCTGACGGTGACCCCGGCGTTCTCGGCCGCGCGGCGGGCCGTGGCGACGAGCAGTTCGGCGTCCTCGATGGACAGCGGGGCGACGGCGGTGGTGCTCATGGAGGTTTCTCCTCGGGTGTTACTGAGATCTCGGTTGTTACGGGGGGTCAGTGGTGGACCGGGGTCTGCTGCCCGGCGGGCGTCCCGGAGGCGACCACGGTGCTGCGGGCGCTGTCGCGGCGCTCCAGCGCCGCCGAGAGGACGGCGAGGACCAGGGCTGCTGCGGCGAGGGCGGCACCAACCCAGTTGGGGGCCGTGTAACCGAAGCCGGCCGCGATCACGATGCCGCCGAGCCAGGCGGACAGCGCGTTGCCCAGGTTGAAGGCGCCGATGTTCACGGCCGAAGCGAGCGTCGGTGCACCGTGCGCCTGGTCGAGGACGCGCTTCTGCAGCGGCGGTACGGTCGCGAAGCCCAGGGCGCCGATCAGGGTGATGGTGACAGCCGCCGCGATCTTGTTGTGGGCGGTGAGCGTGAAGAGGGCCAGGACGAGGGCCAGGGCGCCCAGGGAGGCGTACAGCATCGGCATCAGGGCGCGGTCGGCGAACTTACCGCCGACGAGGTTGCCGCCGACCATGCCGAGGCCGAACAGGACCAGCAGCCAGGTGACCGAGCCGTCGGCGAAACCGGCGACGTGGGTCATCATCGGCGCGATGTAGGTGATGGCCGCGAAGACGCCGCCGAAGCCGAGGACGGTCATCGCCATGGCGAGCAGGACCTGGGCATTCTTGAAGGCGGCCAGCTCGTGCCGCAGCTGCACACCTTCGGGCCTCGGCATCTCGGGCACCAGCTTGGCGACGCCGGCGAGACCGGCGACCCCGAGGGCCGCGACGATGCCGAAGGTGACGCGCCAGCCGACGTGCTGGCCGATGAGCGTGCCCAGCGGCACACCGATGACATTGGCGACGGTCAGGCCGGTGAACATCATGGCGATGGCACCGGCCTTCTTGTGGGGCGCCACCAGATCGGCCGCGACGACCGAGCCGATGCCGAAGAAGGCACCGTGCGCGAGCGAGGCGACCACACGCCCGATCAGCATGATCGCGAAGGCGGGGGCCACTGCGGAGAGCAGGTTTCCGGCGATGAAGAGGCCCATCAGCAGCATCAGCATCCGCTTGCGCGAAACCTTGGTGCCGAGCACGGTCATCAGCGGGGCGCCTATGACCACGCCGAGCGCGTAGCCCGTCACGAGCAGGCCCGCCGTGGGGATGGAGACCCCGAAATCGCCCGCCACCTGGGGCAGCAGGCCCATGATCACGAACTCGGTCGTTCCGATTCCGAAGGCCCCGATCGCGAGGGCTAGGAGCGCGAGAGGCATGGAGGGATACACCTTCCCAGACGATTGCAGGAGCGCTTTGCGTGCGTTCACAATAGTTGCAGACGCGGGATATATGCAACCGCGCACTATTGCGGAGTTGCTCTATCCTTGAGGCAGCCGCTCCGGGACGGAGGAAAACGCCAATGACAGCGACGGACCCCGCGCTCACCGCCCTCGCGCAGGGCTGGTGCGCCCTCTCTGCGCTGCACGGAAGAATCGAGGCGCACATCGAGCGCGCCTTGCAGGCGAAGCACGACCTGAGCGTGCGCGAGTACTCCCTGCTCGATGTGCTGAGCCGCCAGCACGACGGCGAGGGCGGCCATCTGCAGATGAAGCAGGTCGCCGACGCGGTCGTCCTCAGCCAGAGCGCCACCACACGTCTGGTGACCCGACTCGAGGACCGCGGTCTGCTCGAGCGTTATCTGTGCCCCACCGACCGGCGCGGCATCTACACCAACGTCACCGAGGCAGGTCTGCGACTACTGAAGGAGGCGCGGCCCACCAATGACGCCGCCCTGCGCGAGGCCTTGGACGACGCCTCCAGAAACCCCGAACTTGCCCCGCTGGTCCAGGTCGTGGAGTCGTTGAACGTACCGGCATAGGGTGCGCGCATGGGAGATCTTGAAATACGGCATGCGACCGCCGACGACCTTCCGGCGATCGTCGCGATGCTCGCCGACGATCCGCTGGGCGCCCAGCGCGAGTCCCCCGAGGACATGACCCCGTACCGGGCCGCGCTGGAACGCCTGGAAGCCGACCCGAACCAGCACCTCGTCGTCGCCGTCCGCGAAGGCCGCGTGATCGGCACCCTCCAGCTCACCACCATTCCGGGCCTCTCCCACAAGGGGGCGACCCGTGCGCTGGTCGAGGCCGTCCGCATCCACGCGGATGAACGAGGCAGCGGGCTGGGCAGCCTGCTGATCGAGTGGGCGATCGACACGGCCCGTCAGCTGGAATGCCGGATGGTGCAGCTGACGTCCGACAAGTCACGCACCGATGCCCACCGCTTCTACGAACGGCTCGGCTTCAGCGCCACGCACGAAGGTTTCAAACTGCAGCTCTGACAGCGCTGCGGACCACGAGAACACCACAGGGGGTGTGTTTCACGTGAAACACACCCCCTGTCCCGTGGAGACCTAGCCGATGCCCCGCCACCCCTCGGGGTCCACTCCACCGGGGACTGGCGCCTCGGAGTCGTAGGGCTGCCGCGTGAACACGAACGAGCCGAGATCCAGATGGCTCAGGGATCCCTCCGGGCGCCGTACCGGCCGCAGCAGCTCTCCGGCGAAGTAGCCCTCCAAGCCCGTCCAGGTGCCGTCACCGTTCGAGCGGAAGCGGGCGCGCCGGCCGCTGCCGGTCAGCGGGGCGAGCGCGAGGAGGCCGTCGGCGGTCACTCGCAGGCCAAAGGCATTAGTCCCCCAGTACCACTGCCCCGCCAGCTCCAGGACCGCCGGGTCGACCTCGCGCAGCGGCCGCCAGGGCTTCGGGATCCTCGGCTCCGCCTCGGCGACGATCCGCACAAGGTCGGCACCCACCGCTCCCAGCAGCGGTCCGCTGGTGCAGTTGGCGAGCACCACCGCCGCAACGTCGTCCTCCACGCTGACGGTGAGGTTCGCCAGGAAGCCCGGCAGCGAACCGGAATGCCCGACCAGGAGCCGGCCGTCACGGCGCTGGATCTGCAGACCGAGGCCGTATGTGGCCCCGTCCAGCACGTCCGCCGCCTCGGCGGGTGCCGCGGGCGTGCGCATCTCCCGTACCGAATCCGCGCTCAGCACCCGGTCGTCCCCCGAGGCCAGAAACGCGGCGAACCGCGCCAGGTCCCCCGTGGTCGACCACAGCTGGCCGGCCGGTGCCATCCTGCCCAGGTCCTCCAGCGGCTCCGGCAGCATCGCGTCCGCCCATGGATGCACGGCCCATCCGCCGGCGTGCGGGGCCATTGGCTGCGTGCTCGTACGGTGCAGGCCGAGCGGTTCGAGGATCTCGCCGCGCAGCACCTCCTCCCAGGGAGCGCCCCGCAGCTCCTCCACGAGCGCGCCGAGCACGGTGTAGCCGGGGTTGGAGTAGTGGTGCCGCCGGCCGACGGGGTGCAGGAGGGGCTGCTCGCCGAGGACATCGCTCAGCTCCGGGCGCAGAGTGCCGGGGGTCCGCTCCCACCAGGGACCGGGCGACTCGGCCGCCAACCCGGCGGTGTGCGCGAGCAGTTCGGCGATCGTCGCCTCGCCCGCGCCGGTGCCCGGCAGATGCTTCTCCAGTGGATCGGCGAGGTCGAGCAGACCCTCGTCGCGCAGCCGCATCACGAGAACGGCGGTGAAGGTCTTGGTGATGGACCCGATCCGGTACTGCACGGTCTCGTCCGGCCCGTGCCCGTCCACCGAGGTCCGCGCCCCGTGCCATACGGCCTGCCCGTCCCGCACGACGGCCGCGACCAGCGAGGGCGCTCGCCCTTCGGCCTGTGCGACGGCGATCCGGTGCAGCAGGGCGCGGCGCGTTCCGGGGAGCAGCTCTTGCTGAGATGACGTCATGAGCCCAGTCCACCTGCTGTGACGACGGACGTCGAGTTCATTTACCCCGGCGGAAGCCGCCCTGCCCGGGCCGGGTCGGATCAGGTCTGGGCCATGTCCACGAAGCGGGAGTAGTGGCCCTGGAAAGCGACCGTGATCGTGGCCGTGGGGCCGTTTCGGTGCTTGGCCACGATCAGGTCGGCCTCGCCCGCGCGCGGGGACTCCTTCTCGTACGCGTCCTCGCGGTGCAGCAGGATGACCATGTCGGCGTCCTGCTCGATCGAGCCCGACTCACGAAGGTCGGAGACCATCGGCTTCTTGTCGGTGCGCTGCTCGGGGCCACGGTTGAGCTGGGAGAGCGCGATGACCGGGATCTCCAGCTCCTTGGCGAGCAGCTTGAGGTTACGGGACATGTCCGAGACCTCCTGCTGACGGCTCTCGGCGCGCTTGGAGCCGCCGGACTGCATCAGCTGGAGGTAGTCGATGACGACCAGCTTCAGGTCGTTGCGCTGCTTCAGGCGCCGGCACTTGGCGCGGATCTCCATCATCGACAGGTTCGGGGAGTCGTCGATGTAGAGCGGTGCGGCCGAGACATCCGGCATGCGGCGTGCCAGCCGGGTCCAGTCCTCGTCGGTCATCGTGCCGGACCGCATGTGGTGCAGGGCGACCCGAGCCTCGGCGGACAGCAGACGCATCGCGATCTCGTTGCGGCCCATTTCGAGCGAGAAGATGACGCTCGGCAGGTTGTGCTTGATGGAGGCGGCCCGTGCGAAGTCCAGCGCGAGCGTCGACTTACCCATGGCGGGGCGGGCCGCGATGACGATCATCTGGCCCGGGTGCAGACCGTTCGTCAGCGAGTCGAAGTCGGTGAAGCCGGTGGGCACACCGGTCATCTCGCCGCTGCGCGAGCCGATCGCCTCGATCTCGTCGAGGGCGCCCTCCATGATGTCGCCGAGCGGCAGATAGTCCTCGCTGGTGCGCTGCTCGGTGACGGCGTAGATCTCGGCCTGGGCGCGGTTGACGATCTCGTCCACGTCGCCGTCGGCCGCGTATCCCATCTGTGTGATGCGCGTACCGGCTTCGACCAGGCGGCGCAGCACCGCCCGCTCGTGGACGATCTCCGCGTAGTACTCGGCGTTGGCCGCCGTCGGCACGGTCTGGACGAGGCTGTGCAGATACGCGGCGCCGCCGACCTTGTTGATCTCACCGCGCTTGGTGAGCTCGGCGGCGATGGTGATCGGGTCGGCCGGCTCACCCTTGGCGTAGACGTCCAGGATCGCCTGGTAGATCGTCTCGTGCGCGGGCTTGTAGAAGTCGTGGCCCTTGAGGATCTCGACGACGTCGGCGATGGCGTCCTTGGACAGCAGCATGCCGCCGAGCACAGACTGCTCGGCGTCCAGGTCCTGCGGTGGCACCCGCTCGAAGGAAGAGCCCCCCTCGTCCCAGGAAGCGTTTTCCCGGCCCCGGTCGTGCTGTTCGTCACGGCCCCGGCCGCCGTCACCGCGTCGCCGGGAGGCAGGCAGACGATCACTGGGTCCGGCATCGGCCCACGGATCGTCCAAGGGCTCGGAAATGCTCACCGAGCCACCTCCTCCCGTCCGCGCGGCGGACCTCGCCGTGTCCTCTTTTGTACGGCACGACACTGACAAATGAGAGGCCCAACTCCGGTTCTGACGCGGCGGTTCTATGCCGATTCCAGGACCGAGTGAAGGACACCTTCCCGGGCCTGGGAAAGGAGCGGGCGCCGGACAACGGTAGGCCCCTCGGCAGCGTCAGCCAATCTGGTTATCCACAGGCCATGTGGACGACGGCCCGGATGCTGTGGAGAACTCACGGAAACCTGTGCACGACCCGGTGGACAGCCCTGTGAACAAGACCTCCGCCCCACCCACCGGATCATCTTGACCTGCAGGTTTACCGTCCACCGGCTGTGCAGAAGAAAAACTTCCCCGGTCGGGCCAAGATCGCTTCGAACGGTGCACGAAAGGACACGTCCCGAGCGAAGAGGTAAGGGTCAGTCAGCGATTGCATCTCTTACCTGTGGACGATTAGATTAGTGCTCATGACACAGGCTCCCGCGATACCCAGGGCCACCCCTCGGCGGCACGACAGAGAGATCGTGGCGCTGGCCGTCCCGGCCTTCGGCGCGCTCGTCGCCGAGCCCCTCTTCGTCATGGCGGACAGTGCCATCGTCGGACACCTCGGCACCGCTCAGCTCGCCGGCCTCGGCATCGCCTCGGCTCTCCTCACCACCGCGGTGAGCGTCTTCGTCTTCCTCGCCTACGCCACCACCGCCGCCGTGGCCCGGCGCGTCGGTGCCGGCGATCTGCAGGGCGCCATTCGCCAGGGTATGGACGGCATCTGGCTGGCGCTGCTGCTCGGCATCTCTGTCATCGCCGTAGTCCTTCCACTGGCCCGCGGCATCGTGGACCTCTTCGGCGCCTCCACGACCGCGGCCCCCTACGCCACAACGTATCTGCGCATCTCCGCTCTGGGCATCCCGGCCATGCTCATCGTCCTCGCCGCGACGGGAGTGCTCCGCGGGCTGCAGAACACCAGGAGCCCCCTCTACGTCGCTGTCGCGGGATTCGTCGCCAACGGCGCACTCAATGCGGGACTCGTCTACGGCGCCGGGCTGGGCATAGCCGGTTCGGCCTGGGGCACGGTCATCGCCCAGTGCGGGATGGCGGCCGTCTATCTGACCGTGGTCGTCCGCGGGGCGCATCGCCACGGAGCCTCGCTACGGCCGGACGCCGCCGGCATCCGGGCCTCGGCCCAGGCGGGTGTCCCCCTTCTGGTCCGCACACTGTCCCTGCGGGCGATCCTGATGATCGCCACGGCGGTCGCGGCCCATCTGGGCGACGCCGATATCGCCGCCCACCAGATCATCCTGTCCCTGTGGAGCCTGCTGGCCTTCGCACTCGACGCGATAGCGATCGCGGGCCAGGCCATCATCGGCCGCTGTCTTGGCGCGGAGGACGCCCAAGGAGCGCGTGAGGCTTGCCGCCGCATGGTCCACTGGGGCATCGCGACCGGTGTCGTCCTCGGTCTGCTCGTCGTGGCCGCCCGTCCGCTCTTTCTGCCGCTGTTCACCGGTGACTCCGTGGTCAAGGACACGGCCCTGCCCGCCCTGCTGATGGTGGCGCTCTCGCAACCCATCTGCGGGATGGTCTTCGTGCTGGACGGAGTCCTGATGGGCGCCGGCGACGGGTCGTACCTGGCCGGGGCCATGCTTGTCACCCTGGCGGTGTTCGCTCCGATCGCCCTGCTCATCCCCGCCCTCGGCGGTGGGCTCACCGCGCTGTGGGCTGCGATGACGCTGATGATGACCGTCCGCATGCTGACCCTGTGGCTGCGCACTCGCTCGGGCCGCTGGATCGTCACGGGCGCCACCCGCTGAACAGATCGGCACAGTCGCGCCGCCGCGGTTTCACGTGAAACATGCGGGGCTGGGCGCAGCGCATGCCGGCGCCGAACGCGAAGAGGGGCCGCCCCGCAAGGGACGGCCCCTCTCTCAGCTGCTCAAGCGAGCGCAGCGATCACGCGGCGATCAGGCCGCGACGACCTCGATGTTGACCTTGGCGGCAACCTCGGGGTGCAGACGCACGGACGTCTCGTGGGCGCCCAGGGTCTTGATCGGAGCAGACAGCTCGATGCGGCGCTTGTCGACCTCGGGGCCACCGGAAGCCTTGATCGCGGACGCGATGTCGGCCGGGGTGACGGAACCGAAGAGACGGCCGGCGTCGCCCGAGCGGACGGCCAGGCGGACCTTGACGCCCTCGAGCTGGGCCTTCACAGCGTTGGCCTGCTCGATGGTCTGGATCTCGTGGATCTTGCGAGCGCGACGGATCTGCTCGACGTCCTTCTCGCCGCCCTTGGTCCAGCGGATAGCGAACTTCCGCGGGATCAGGTAGTTGCGAGCGTAACCGTCCTTGACGTCGACGACGTCGCCGGCGGCACCGAGGCCGGAGACCTCGTGGGTGAGGATGATCTTCATGTGTCGGTCACCCTTCCCTTAGCGCGCGGTGGACGTGTAGGGCAGCAGCGCCATCTCACGGCTGTTCTTGACGGCCGTGGCGACGTCACGCTGGTGCTGCGTGCAGTTGCCGGTCACGCGGCGGGCACGGATCTTGCCGCGGTCGGAAATGAACTTCCGCAGCATGTTCGTGTCCTTGTAGTCCACGTACGTGACCTTGTCCTTGCAGAAAGCGCAGACCTTCTTCTTCGGCTTGCGCACAGGCGGCTTCGCCATGGTGTATCTCCTGTGTGATCAAGAAGGGGGGATGCGAGCCCTTAGAAGGGGGGCTCGTCCGAGTAGCCGCCACCGCCGCCGGAGCCTCCGCCCCAGCCGCCGCCACCCTGGTTGCCACCGGCGGGAGCGCCGGTCGCCCACGGGTCGTCGGCCGGAGCGCCGCCGCCCTGCTGGCCGCCACCGGGGCCTGAGCCCCAGCCGCCGCCACCCTGGCCGCCACCGCCGCCGTAACCGCCCTGGCCACCGCGAGCGCCACCGGCGGTCTTGGTGACCTTGGCCGTGGCGTTGCGCAGGCTGGGGCCGACTTCCTCGACGTCCAGCTCGTAGACCGTGCGCTTGACGCCCTCGCGGTCCTCGTAGGACCGCTGCTTCAGCCGGCCCTGCACGATGACGCGCATGCCTCGCTGGAGCGACTCGGCGACGTTCTCCGCCGCCTGACGCCAGACCGAGCAGGTCAGGAACAGGCTCTCGCCGTCCTTCCACTCGTTCGTCTGGCGGTCGAAGGTGCGGGGAGTGGACGCGACGCGGAACTTCGCGACCGCCGCACCGGACGGGGTGAAGCGCAGCTCGGGGTCGTCGACAAGATTGCCGATGACCGTGATGACGGTCTCGCCTGCCATGGGGAACCTCTCGGCGGGTTTGCTCTGGCTGCTTGCTTGCTACTCGAAACCCGAGATCAGCTGAGCGGGGAAGCTCAGTGGGTCTCGGGGCGGAGGACCTTGGTCCGGAGGACCGACTCGTTCAGGTTCATCTGGCGGTCGAGCTCCTTCACGACCGCAGGCTCGGCCTGCAGGTCGATGACCGAGTAGATGCCCTCGGGCTTCTTCTTGATCTCGTACGCGAGACGACGACGGCCCCAGGTGTCGACCTTCTCCACCTTGCCGTTGCCCTCACGGACGACGGAGAGGAAGTTCTCGATCAGGGGGGCGACAGCGCGCTCCTCCAGATCGGGGTCGAGGATGACCATCACCTCGTAGTGACGCATGTGGAACCCACCTCCTTTGGACTCAGCGGCCACGGTCGTTCCGTGGCAGGAGGGTTGTGATGCGTACGCAACGGTATCGGCCACCACTGACAATCGGGGTCCCGGAGGGTTCCCGCAGTGTTACCTGGGCAGGGGTGGGCAGACACCGGTGCAGACGGTACAGACTACCCGCACACCCGCTTCCGGTTGAAATCCGGCCGTGAGGACCGTCACTCTGTACACGTCGGGTGTGTACGGCGCTACTATGCGCCGCCTTCCGCAGGAGGTGCCCATGGCACAGGCTTTGCATCCCACCGTCGCCGGTTCCCTCTTCGCCACGGACGGCAAGCGCCGTCCGCTTCAGGACGCGCTCATGGCGGGCACGCTCGTGCTCGGCCTGTTGTCCTTCATCACGTCCTTCTTCCACGGCCTCCACCTGCTGACGTCCTGGACGGGCCTGGTGGGGCTCGCTGTCGGTATCTACGGGCAGTGGATCTCGGTGACCACGCGGGAGCGCTTCGGCCTGATCCTGGGTCTCGGCGCCGCGGGGGTCGGTTTCATGATCGGCATGGCGCACGGCGGACTGTTCGGCGGGCTGATCGGCAGCTGACCGCCGGCCGTCCGCCCGGCACCCTTCGCACCCCACGGACCGCCCCGGTCGTCCATCCGGCCGGGGCCAAGGTCCGTACGCCCAGTCGGGGCGCTCGGACGGCGCAGTAGGCTTCGGCGCGAGAGCCGGAGCCCCTGTACCCATGGGGACACACCAGCCCGAGGAGCGCCCCGACATGAGCCTGACCCTGAGGACCATCAGCCGCGAGCAACATCTGGCCTACATCCAGAGCCTGCCGTCGGCGAGCCACATGCAGGTCCCGGCCTGGGCCGATGTGAAGGCGGAGTGGCGTTCGGAGAACCTCGGCTGGTTCGACGACCGCACCGGCGAGATGGTCGGCGCGGGCCTGGTCCTCTACCGCCAGCTGCCCAAGATCAAGCGCTACCTCGCCTATCTCCCCGAGGGCCCGGTCATCAACTGGTTCGCGCCGAATCTGGACGACTGGATCCAGCCGATGCTGGCGCACCTGAAACAGCAGGGCGCGTTCTCCGTGAAGATGGGCCCGCCGGTGATCATCCGGCGCTGGAACGCCGAGACCATCAAGAAGGGCATCCAGGACCAGGACGTCAAGCGTCTGCGCGACCTGGAGGCCGACTTCATCGAGCCGCGCGCCTTCGAAGTGGCGGACAAGCTGCGCCGTATGGGCTGGCAGCAGGGCGAGGACGGCGGCGCCGGCTTCGGCGACGTGCAGCCGCGCTACGTCTACCAGGTGCCGCTGGCCAACCGCTCCCTGGAAGAGGTCCACAAGAACTTCAACCAGCTGTGGCGGCGCAACATCAAGAAGGCCGAGAAGGCCGGCGTCGAGGTCGTACAGGGCGGCTACCAGGACCTGGCCGAGTGGCAGCGGCTGTACGAGATCACGGCTGTGCGCGACCACTTCCGGCCCCGCCCGCTGTCGTACTTCCAGCGCATGTGGACGGCCCTCAACACCGAGGACCCGAACCGGATGCGGCTGTATTTCGCCCGCCACAACGGCGTGAACCTTTCGGCAGCGACGATGCTGATCGTCGGCGGACACGTCTGGTACTCCTACGGCGCCTCCGACAACATCGGCCGTGAGGTCCGGCCCTCGAACGCGATGCAGTGGCGGATGCTGCGCGACGCCTACGCGCTCGGTGCCACCGTCTACGACCTGCGCGGCATCTCGGACTCGCTGGACGAGACGGACCACCTGTTCGGCCTGATCCAGTTCAAGGTCGGCACCGGCGGTCAGGCAGCCGAGTACCTCGGCGAGTGGGACTTCCCGCTGAACAAGCTGCTCCACAAGGCGCTCGACATCTACATGTCGCGCCGCTGAGCCGCGGGCGTTTGATTCGATAGGCTCCACAGTTTTCACAGCTCTGATACACCGCAGCCACGAGAAAGGTTCCGGGTCCGGCCATGGCGCTCACGCTCTACGTCGACACCGCGCGCTGGCGGGCGCACCACAAGCACGTGCAGGAGCAGTTCCCGGGTCTCGTCCCGGTCTGCAAGGGCAACGGCTACGGCTTCGGGCACGAACGGCTGGCGGAGGAGGCCACGCGGTTGGGCGCGGACCTGCTCGCGGTCGGCACGACATACGAGGCCGCGCGCATCAAGGACTTCTTCGGCGGTGACCTGCTGGTGCTGACGCCGTACCGGCGCGGCGAGGAGCCCGTGCCGCTGCCCGACCGGGTGGTGCGCTCCGTGTCCTCGGTCGACGGCGTATACGGCCTCGTGGGCGCGCGCGTCGTCATCGAGGTGATGTCCTCGATGAAGCGTCACGGCATCAGCGAGCAGGACCTGCCCCAGCTGCACCAGGCCATAGAGAACGTCCGGCTGGAGGGCTTCGCCATCCATCTGCCGCTGGACCGCACCGACGGATCGGACGCCGTCGAGGAAGTCATCGGCTGGATGGACCGGCTGCGCGCGGCCCGGCTGCCGCTGCACACGATGTTCGTCAGCCACCTCAAGGCCGATGAACTCGCCCGGCTCCAGCAGCAGTTCCCGCAGACCCGGTTCCGCGCCCGGATCGGCACGCGGCTGTGGCTGGGGGACCACGAGGCCACCCAGTACCGCGGTGCCGTCCTGGACGTCACGCGTGTGTCCAGGGGCGACCGGTTCGGCTACCGGCAGCAGAAGGCGGCCTCCGACGGCTTCCTGGTCGTCGTGGCGGGCGGAACGTCGCACGGGGTGGGCCTGGAGGCGCCGAAGGCCCTGCACGGCGTCATGCCACGCGCCAAGGGCGTCGCTCGGGCCGGCCTCGCCACGGTCAACCGGAACCTTTCTCCGTTCGTCTGGGGCGGCAAGCAGCGCTGGTTCGCAGAGCCGCCGCACATGCAGGTGTCGATCCTGTTCGTCCCCTCGGACGCCCCGGAGCCGCAGGTGGGCGACGAGCTGGTGGCCCATCTGCGGCACACCACCACGCAGTTCGACCGGCTCGTGGACAGCTGAGCCCGGACCGGAACAGGGAGAAGGCCGTACCCGCAGGACGCGGGTACGGCCTTCTTCATGTGGCCTTCTTCATGACCTTCCGACGGTGCGTTCGCTCACAGCGAACGGTCCTCGAGGGAGGGCGGGACCGGCCTGCCCCAGTCCACCTGAGGTCCCTCGAAGTGGGCGGCGTGCCGCGGCGGATGGGCCGCGGCGCCGAGCACGAAGGCGTCCTGCGCGCCGTCGAGCACCCCGCCCGAGGGGTCGTCGTCGCCCGACCGCCGCACCACGTCCCGCTCCGGCATGAGGATGTCCCGTACGACGACGGCGCACAGGTACAGCGTGCCCGCCAGGTGCAGCACGATCGTCCAGTGATAGCCCTGCGTCGGCAGGCCCTTGTGGGCGTCTCCGCTGGTCGTGTAGGCGAGGTACATCCAGATGCCCAGGAAGTACGCCAGCTCGCCCGCCTGCCAGATCAGCAGGTCCCGCCACTTGGGCCGGGCGAGGACCGCCAGCGGCACCAGCCACAGCACGTACTGCGGGGAGTAGACCTTGTTGGTGAGGATGAAGGCCGCCACGATCAGGAAGGCCAGCTGGGCGAAGCGCGGCCGGCGCGGGGCGGTGAACGTCAGCGCGGCGATGCCGAGGAAACACAGCACCACCAGCACCATGGCCGTGGCGTTCACGAAGCCGGTGCCGGGCGGGTTGCTGGAGTTCTGCGCCCAGATCAGCCAGAACGAGCCGAAGTCGACGCCCCGTTCCTGGCTGAACGTGTAGAACTTCGACCAGCCCTGGAAGGCGAAGAGCATCACCGGCGCGTTCACCAGGAACCAGGCGATCGCCGCGCCGGCCACGGCCTGGGCGTACTCACGCCACTTGCCGGCCCGCCAGCACAGCACGAGCAGCGGGCCCAGCAGGAACACGGGGTAGAGCTTGGCGGCCGTGGCGAGGCCCAGGAGGACACCGAAGGCGACGGGACGGCTCCGGGACCACATCAGCATCGCGGCGGCCGTGAGCGCCACCGCCAGCAGGTCCCAGTTGATGGTCGCGGTGAGCATGAAGGCGGGTGCCAGGGCCACCAGCAGGCCGTCCCAGGGACGACGGCGGTGGGTGCGGGCCACGCAGACGGCGATGACGGCCGCGCACACCATCAGCATGCCGGCGTTGACGAACCAGTACCACTGCTCCTGGCGCTGGATGGTGCCGCTGTGCGGGGTCAGCCAGGACGCCACCTCCATGAACACACCGGTCAGCACCGGGTATTCGAGGTAGCTCATGCCGCCGGACATGTCGTCCGGGAGCCTGTCGAAGTACGGCACGAGGTGGTCGGCGAACCCGCGGCCCTGGTAGAGGTGCGGGATGTCCGAGTAGCAGGCGTGCGTGTACTGGCTGCTCGCGCCGAAGAACCAGGCACTGTGGTAGCAGGGCGCCTTCTGGACGAGGCCGAGGGCGAACATGCCGATCGCCACGAGCGCCACAATCCGTACGGGGGTCCACCAGGAGGTCCCGAGCAGGGCACGCCGCCCCAGGGGACCACCGATCAGCTCACTGCCGGCCCGGGCGATCTCGTCCTCACTGGTCGGTCGCACCGGTTCTGCCACGGCGGGCCGCACGCGATCGGGCTCGTACATGCTCGCGGGCGTCATCTCTGCACTGGGCATGGGGGACATCCTGCCGCATTGGGCTGTGCGCGTCGCGAGGCCTGGACCCCTTCAGAGCTCCTCATCCCAATAGTGAACTTTGTTCATCTTGCTGCTGTCCATCGAGGCAAGATAGTTTCATCACCGGGTATTGACCAACCCAAAAAAGAGGGGGTAAGCGATGAAGAAGACAAGAATCGGACTACCTGTCGCCATTTCAGCTCTGCTTGTGGGATTCGCGGCCAGTCCGTCTCAGGCCGCCACGCAGCACTATGCAAGCTGCTTCACCAGTCCGGCAGGCGCCTCGGGTTCCGTTGCGACCAGTGGCTGGGACTACAACGACAGAAGCATCCCGAGTCTTGTCATGAAGGTGTACGACGAGGCTTCGGACGGAAATGAAGTCAAGATAAGACTGGTAGCGTCGTACGCGGATACGTACAGCTATTTCCCGTGGCACTCCGACTATGACGGATACGGCACCTACAAGGAGTTCGACAGCTCCGTACCCAAGGGCGGAAACATCTTCGACGTCGGAATTCAAGTTGCCGTGTACAACGGAAGCAAGCAGATACGTCACTGCACGAAGTGGGTTTCCGGTTCCACGAAGGATCCGTCCTAGTTTTTCGGCAGTCCGAAAAACGGCAGTCACAGAAAAGCGCGGAGGCCGGTGTCCGGCACCTGAAAGGGTGTCGGACACCGGCCTCCGGCCGTTCGGTCAGCCTGTCGGCCCGCCGAAGATGCCTCCATTGCCATTGCCACGGGTGTTACCGCCGTTGCCGGTCGTATCCGTGACGCTGGGCGACGGATCGGTGCCTCCGGTGGTGCCGCCCGTGTCCGTGCCGCCGTTACCGTTGCCGTTGCCGTTGCAGGGGTTGCCCCAGCTCCACTGGCAGGTGTCGCTCGCCGACGGGGACGGAGACGGGGACGCCGGGCTGGGGCTTGGGCTCGGCGAGCTGCTCGGCGTCTGGCTCGGCGTGATGGTCACGCTCGGGGTCGGGGACGGGGCACCGGCCTCGTCCTGGACCTTGCCGATCTCGGTGGCCTGCGGGAAGCCGAGGTCGTTCTGCCCCTTCAGGGCATCCTGCATGTACTCGGTCCACACCAGCGTCGGAATGTCACCACCGTGGATCGAGTCCTTGCCCGCCGTGCCGTTCATGGAGAGCAGTTTGTGATCCTTGGGGTTCTCGCGGAACATCGCCACCGAGGTCGACAGCTGCCGCGTGTAGCCCACGAACCAGGCCGACTTGTTCTTGTCGGTGGTACCGGTCTTGCCCGCCGCCGTACGGCCGAGGGCCTTGGCGTTCTGACCCGTACCGTTCTGGATCACGTTCTGCAGAACGTCCGTGACGTTGTTGGCGATGTTGGGGTCCATCGCCTCCTTGGGGCTGGGCTTGGGCTTGGTGAAGCTGGGCGCGTCCGCGCCGTTCGTCTTCACGGCCGTCACCGAGTACGGGTCCGTCTGCTTGCCGGACGCGGCGAACGTGGCGTAGGCGTCCGCCATGCGGATCGCGCTGGGGGTCGACGTACCGATCGCGAAGGACGGGTTGAGGTCCTGCGACATGCTCTGGCCGAGGATGCCGGCCGACCTGGCCACGTCTCGTACGTGCGTCATCCCCACATCGACGCCGAGCTGCACGAACGGCGTGTTGATGGACTGCTCCATCGCCTTGCGGAGGGTGATGTAGCCCCAGGGGTGAGGAGTCTCGTTGTTCTGGTAGAAGGTCGAGTTGTCCTTGTTGAGGTAGAAGGACCCATCCGGCTTCATGACCTTGAGATGGTCATTGCCGTTGTACTTGCTCA
Organism: Streptomyces sp. NPDC001709; assembly: GCF_053596375.1. Taxonomy (NCBI): domain Bacteria; kingdom Bacillati; phylum Actinomycetota; class Actinomycetes; order Kitasatosporales; family Streptomycetaceae; genus Streptomyces; species Streptomyces sp. NPDC001709. Next base: position 220,781 of record NZ_JBSFGB010000011.1, read on the forward strand.
GTGGCGAGATCCCGGCGCCGTCCGACTTGTACGTCCCGTACTCCATGGCCGCGGCCAGAACGAACGGCTTCCACGTCGAACCGACGGGGACACCCGAGGTGTCCGCGTTGTTGGTGAAGTGACCGTTCTCGTAGCCGTCACCGCCGTAGAGAGCGACGATCCTGCCGTCGTCGGGCTTCACCGAGGCCGCACCGAACTGCACGTACTTGTCCAGGTCACGGTGCTTCGGGTCGAGGCGTTGCGCTTGGACCTTCTTCACGGCCGCGGACAAGGCGTTGACCTTGCCCTTATCGAACGTCGTGTAGATCTGGTAGCCACCGCGGTCGAACTGTGCCTCCGTGATGTCGGAGTGCGCGAGGACGTATTTCTTCGCCGTGTCCGCCAGGTAGCTGATCTGGCCGTTCATGCCCCTGGTCGCCTTGCGGCCGTCGGGCATGGGGTAATGCGCCTTGGCTTCCTGGTACTGGGTGTCGCTCAGGTGGTGATCGTTGTGCATCTGCTCGAGGATCCAGCCCCAGCGTTCCATCGAGCGCTTCTTGTTGGCATCCGGGGTCGCCGACTGGTCGAGGTCCGCGTTGCCCGCCGGGTCGAAGTACGTCGGGCCCTTGAGCAGCGCCGCGAGGACCGCGCATTCGCCCGGCTTGAGGTCCACCGCGTTCTTGCCGTAGTACGTCTGCGCGGCCGCCTGGATGCCGTACGCGCCCCGGCCGAAGTACGAGGTGTTCAGGTAGCCCTGCAGGATCTGCTTCTTGTCGAGCTTCGTCCCCACCTTGATGGAGATGAACATCTCCTTGAACTTACGGGTGAGGGTCTGCTGCTGGCTCAGGTACGTGTTCTTCACGTACTGCTGCGTGATCGTGGAACCACCCTGGGTCTGGCCGCCCCGTGCCATGTTGAGCACGGCGCGCGCGATGCCCATGGGGTCGACGCCCGAGTCCTGGTAGAAGCTCTTGTTCTCGGCCGAGATCACGGCCCACTGCATGGCCTCGGGAATCTGGTCGATGCTGACGTTCTGCCGGTTGACGCCGGTGCCCGTGGCCACCATCTGCTGGCCGTTGGCCCAGTAGTAGACGTTGTTCTGGGACTTGGCCGCGTCGTTCTCGTTGGGGATCGAGACCATCGCGTAGCTGACGCCTACCAGCGCCACCAGGCTGCCGACGAAACCGATGAACAGCCCGGAGACGAGCTTCCAGGACGGCACCCAGCGGCGCCAGCCGTACTTTCCGGCTCGGGGATAGTCGATGAACCGCTTCTTGCCAGGAGCGGTCGACGCACGGCCTCTGCCGCGCCCGGGACCGGTCGGGCCGCCCGGAGCGCCGCGCCGGCCGCCTGGGCCCGCGTCGTCGGCGCCCTTGCGGCGGCTGCCTCTCTGCGCCGCCCGGCGGGCCTCTGCGCGGCCGCTGTAGGGGCGCTCTTCACCTCCCGGACCATTGGAACCCGACCCATAGGAACTGGACCCATAGGAGTCGGCTGAGGACCCGGTGGCGCCTCGCGGTGCCGCGCGGCGACCGGAGGACGAGCCGGACTGGCCGCGTCGGGCCGCGGCACGTCCGCCTCCCTGCGGCTGCGGCGGTTTGCGACGGTGCTCGCTCATCGAACGATTACTCCTCGGGCAGGCGCACCCTTGCGCGCCTGGAACGGCGGCTGGTTTCCGGTCCCCCCGAAGTACGGATGTGGTCGGTCCTGCATTCACCCGTACTGCACCGGGGACGACGACGCTCCCCGGGCGTCACTTGGTTCCCGGTGGATTGCATGCCGCACAGACTACGCACCACCAAAACCCACCGAGCCCCGAAGTTCACCCCAAAACAGGCAACCCGCCCCGTATGAATCGGTGATGTGATCCCGTTCACCACCGTCCCTCTTGTCGCCTGCGGGAGGCCGTTCTATCGTCTTGATGTATCGAGTCGATACATCAGCGCGACATAAAGACGCTGAGCGGCACTGCGAGACCCGCGTGAGCGATCAGCGGGACCGAGAGGAGGCGACGATGAGCCGACGTTCCGGCATCCTCGAGTTCGCCGTGCTCGGCCTGCTGCGCGAGTCCCCGATGCACGGCTACGAGCTGCGCAAACGCCTCAACACGTCCCTGGGTGTGTTCCGCGCGTTCAGCTACGGAACCCTCTATCCCTGCCTCAAGACGCTGGTCGCCAACGGCTGGTTGATCGAGGAGCCGGGCAGCACCCACGAGGACGCCGCTCCCCTCGCCGGACGCCGAGCGAAGATCGTGTACCGATTGACGGCAGAAGGTAAGGAGCACTTCGAGCAGCTGCTCTCGCAGACCGGCCCCGACGCGTACGAGGACGAGCATTTCGCCGCACGCTTCGCGTTCTTCGGGCAGACCTCGCGCGATGTTCGCATGCGCGTACTGGAGGGCCGGCGCAGCCGCCTGGAGGAGCGCCTGGAGAAGATGCGCGCCTCCCTGGCGCGCACGCGGGAGCGCCTCGACGACTACACACTCGAGCTCCAGCGCCACGGGATGGAGTCCGTGGAGCGCGAAGTGCGCTGGCTGAACGAGCTCATCGAGAGCGAGCGGGCCGGGCGGGACCTGAAGGGTTCCGCGTCCGGGGAGTCCGCTCAGCAGGACACCACCAATGGATCGACGGGCGGCCTGCCCCGTCCCGGGGACACCCCCCGGACGGATACGCCCGGAGACACCGCCACGTGAGACCCACACAGGGCCTCACTCGTACACACAGGGAGCAACCGGAATGGGTTCGGTTCGCGTAGCCATCGTCGGCGTGGGCAACTGCGCCGCGTCGCTGGTGCAGGGAGTCGAGTACTACAAGGACGCCGACCCGGCGTCCAAGGTCCCCGGCCTGATGCACGTGCAGTTCGGTGACTACCACGTGCGCGACATCGAGTTCGTCGCCGCGTTCGACGTCGACGCCAAGAAGGTCGGCCTCGACCTCGCGGACGCGATCGGCGCCTCCGAGAACAACACCATCAAGATCTGCGACGTGCCCAGCACCGGTGTCACCGTCCAGCGCGGCCACACCCTCGACGGCCTCGGCAAGTACTACCGCCTCACCATCGAGGAGTCCGCCGAGGAGCCGGTCGACGTCGTCCAGATCCTCAAGGACAAGCAGGTCGACGTCCTGGTCTGCTACCTGCCGGTCGGCTCCGAGGACGCGGCGAAGTTCTACGCCCAGTGCGCCATCGACGCCAAGGTCGCCTTCGTCAACGCCCTCCCGGTCTTCATCGCCGGCACCAAGGAGTGGGCGGACAAGTTCACCGAGGCCGGCGTGCCGATCGTCGGTGACGACATCAAGTCCCAGGTCGGCGCCACCATCACGCACCGCGTCATGGCGAAGCTGTTCGAGGACCGCGGTGTACGCCTCGAGCGCACCATGCAGCTGAACGTCGGCGGCAACATGGACTTCAAGAACATGCTCGAGCGTGACCGCCTGGAGTCCAAGAAGATCTCCAAGACGCAGGCCGTGACCTCCCAGATCCGGGACCGGGAACTGGGCGACAAGAACGTCCACATCGGCCCGTCCGACTACGTCGCCTGGCTGGACGACCGCAAGTGGGCCTACGTCCGCCTCGAGGGCCGTGCCTTCGGCGAGGTCCCGCTGAACCTGGAGTACAAGCTCGAGGTGTGGGACTCCCCGAACTCCGCCGGCATCATCATCGACGCCCTGCGCGCCGCGAAGATCGCCAAGGACCGCGGTATCGGCGGTCCGGTCCTGTCGGCGTCCTCCTACTTCATGAAGTCCCCGCCGGTTCAGTACTTCGACGACGAGGCCCGCGAGAACGTCGAGAAGTTCATCCGCGGCGAGGTCGAGCGCTAGACACTCGCTCGCCGAGAACGCTCCTGCCAGGGCTGTGAGGGTCCCCGGGTTTCACGACCCGGGGACCCTCCGCATATGTGAGGCTGTGCCCCATGCCCGTCGTCCGTGACCTGCGCGTCCTGCTGCGCCTGCGGAACTTCCGGCGCCTGCTCGCCGTACGCCTCCTCTCCCAGGGTGCCGACGGCGTCTACCAGGTCGCGCTCGCCGCGTACGTCGTCTTCTCCCCGGAGCAACAGACCTCGGCCACCGCGATCGCCTCGGCGATGGCGGTCCTGCTGCTCCCCTATTCGCTGGTCGGCCCGTTCGCGGGCGTCCTGCTGGACCGCTGGCGGCGCCGGCAGGTCTTCCTGTACGGCAACCTGCTGCGCGCTCTGATGGCATCGGCGACGGCCGTGCTGATCGTCGCCAAGGTCCCGGACTGGCTCTTCTACGTTTCCGCGCTGAGCGTCACCGCCGTCAACCGTTTCGTCCTCGCGGGCCTGTCCGCCGCGCTCCCGCGCGTGGTCGACGACGAGCGCCTCGTGATGGCCAACTCCCTCTCGCCGACCGCCGGTACGCTCGCCGCGAGCGCGGGCGGCGGGCTCGCCTTCGTCGTACGGCTGGTGGTGGCGGACTCCGACGCCGCGGTGGTGGTGCTGGGCGCCATCCTGTACCTGTGCGCGGCACTCGCGTCCTTGAGCTTCACGCCCGGGCAACTGGGGCCGGACCCCGAGTTGATCCAGCCCCGCCTGGCGACGGCACTCACCGGCACCGCCCGCGACCTGGTGGCAGCCGTACGTCACCTCGCCGCACCGCCACGCAGGGAGGCCGCCTTCGCCCTCGTCACCATGACGCTGATGCGCTTCTGCTACGGCGCCCTGCTGGTCATGTTGCTGATGCTGTGCCGCTACGCCTTCGCCTCGAACACGGACGCCGGACTGCGCCTGCTGGGACTGGCGTTGGCCACGTCGGCCGCCGGCTTCTTCGCCGCGGCCGTGGTGACGCCCTGGGGTGCGGGACGGCTCGGCCGGGGCCGCTGGATCGTCGTGTGCGCCGTGACGGCCGCGGTCCTGGAGCCCGCCCTCGGACTCCCGTTCGCCGTCGGCCCCATGCTGGTCGCTACCTTCGTCCTGGGCCTGACCACCCAGGGCGCGAAGATCGCGACCGACACGATCGTGCAGTCCTTGGTGGACGACGGCTTCCGTGGGCGGGTCTTCTCCGTCTACGACGTCCTGTTCAACATGGCCTTCGTCGGTGCCGCCGCGGTGGCCGCCTTGATGCTGCCGCCGGACGGCCGCTCGGCGACGCTGGTCGTCACACTCGCCGTCATCTACGGAGCGGTTGCTGGTGCTATGGCCCGCTTTGAAGACCCGTGAGTGTCACATGAAAGCCACAGAGTCGCCCTCGGTTACAGGAGTGTCAGTGGAGCCCGGTAACTTACGTGCGTCTTACGCGCCACTTATGTGCGCCGCTCACCAACTCTCCTAGGGGGACCCCGAAGTGACGACTCCGCCGCCCCAGGGCCAGAATCCATTCGCACAGGGCCAGCAGCCGTACGGCCAGCCCCAGGCCCCGTACCCGCCCCAGGGCGGCTACCCGCAGCAGCCGGGTCAGCCCGGGTTCCCCCAGCAGGGCCCGGCACCGTATGCACCGGTGCCTCCTCAGCGGCCGAAGCGCAGCGCCAGGCAGAAGCTGCGCACAGTCGCCGCCATCGTCGGCGCCATCGTCATAGTCGGCGGCTGGTATTTCAACCACGAAGACGACGCCAAGAAGCTGGCTGTCGGCGACTGCCTGACGAACAAGGGAAGCAACGACAACCCTGATATCAAGCAGCTGGACTGCAGCGACCCCAAGGCGGACTACAAGGTGCTCAAGAAGGACAACGGCACCAGCCTCGCCATGCTCGCCTGCCAGGGGGTCTCGGGAACGACCGCTGCCGTCACATGGAAGGAAGGCAGCGACTCCTTCGTCCTCTGCCTGGGCAAGAACAAGTAGCACTTGAACGTACCGAGGGGCGATGTTTCACGTGAAACATCGCCCCTCGGCGTCCCAGGCTCAGACGGGATGTTTCACGTGAAACACCGCCGGTGCCGACGCAGCAGAGATCAGCTCTGCCCGGCCCACCACTCCTTGAGAGCCGTCACCGCAGCGTCATGCTCCATCGGGCCGTTCTCCAGACGCAGCTCCAGCATGTGCTTGTACGCCTGGCCGACGACAGGGCCGGGACCGACACCCAGGATCTCCATGATCTGGTTGCCGTCGAGGTCCGGGCGGATCGCGTCCAGCTCCTCCTGGTCCTTGAGCTCGGCGATGCGCTCCTCCAGGCCGTCGTAGGCCCGGGACAGCGCTGCCGCCTTGCGCTTGTTGCGGGTGGTGCAGTCCGAGCGGGTCAGCTTGTGCAGGCGATCCAGCAGCGGGCCCGCGTCACGGACGTAGCGGCGCACCGCCGAGTCGGTCCACTCCCCGGTGCCGTAGCCATGGAAGCGCAGGTGAAGCTCGACCAGCCGTGAGACGTCCTTCACCAACTCGTTGGAGTACTTCAAGGCGGTCATGCGCTTCTTGGTCATCTTGGCGCCGACCACCTCGTGGTGGTGGAAGGAGACCCGGCCGTCCTTCTCGAAGCGGCGGGTGCGCGGCTTGCCGATGTCGTGCAGCAGCGCGGCCAGCCGGAGTGTGAGATCGGGTCCGTCCTGCTCCAGCTCCATCGCCTGCTCCAGGACGATCAGCGTGTGCTCGTAGACATCTTTGTGCCGGTGGTGCTCGTCGCGCTCCAGGCGCAGCGCCGGCAGCTCCGGCATCACATGACCGGCGAGCCCGGTGCCGACGAGCAGGCTCAGCCCCTTGCGTGGGTGTGCGGAGAGGATCAGCTTGTTCAGCTCGTCCCGGACCCGCTCGGCCGAGACGATCTCGATGCGTCCGGCCATATCCGTCATGGCGGTGACGACCTCGGGGGCGACCTCGAAGTCCAGCTGGGCGGCGAACCTGGCGGCCCGCATCATCCGCAGCGGATCGTCCGAGAACGACTCCTCGGGCGTACCCGGTGTCCGCAGCACCTGGGCCGCGAGGTCCCTGAGCCCGTCGTGCGGGTCGATGAACTCCTTCTCCGGCAGCGCCACGGCCATCGCGTTGACCGTGAAGTCCCGGCGGACCAGATCCTCCTCGATGGAGTCGCCGTACGACACCTCGGGCTTGCGCGAGGTGCGGTCGTAGGCCTCCGACCGGTAGGTGGTGATCTCGATCTGAAAGCGCCAATCGGTGTCTCCGACACGGGCGTCCTTCTGCGCGCCGACCGTGCCGAAGGCGATGCCGACCTCCCAGACGGCGTCCGCCCAGGGACGGACGATCTTCAGTACGTCCTCGGGGCGGGCGTCGGTCGTGAAGTCCAGGTCGTTGCCGAGCCGGCCGAGCAGCGCGTCGCGCACCGATCCGCCGACCAGGGCCAGGGAGAACCCGGCCTCCTGGAATCGGCGGGCGAGATCGTCGGCGACGGGGGCCACCCGCAGCAGCTCGGCGACCGCGCGCTGCTGCGCCTGGCTCAGGGCAGAGGGAGTGTCTTCGTTCGGGTTCGGCACAACAGAAGAGGGTACGTGCCCCGGCGACCAGGGGTGGCCTCCATTTCGTCCAGGGGCGGCCGGGTGGAGATCGCGGGACGGCCCGGTGGGCGGGGCCACGGACAGCTGTCGGTATATCCGCCGCAAGCGCCGCTCTTGCGGCGTACGGAAGCTCTCCCCTCGATACTGGATATAGAGGACAGGTCGCCGATGATTCTCGATCTTGTGACGGAGACCGCGGCACTTCCCCTCAGCGCGCATCGTTACCATGCGTGGACGCACATTCCGACGACCACTGACGACGACGAGGGACGGGCGAGCGCGTGGCCGAGGCGGCTGACTTCCAGGGGACCCCTGCCTCACCTGCCCGCCGGTGGCTGCGGCGCACCGGCGCGCTGCTCGCCGGTGCGCCTCTGCTGGCCGGGCTGCTCCAGCTGCCCGCCGCGGCGCCCGCCCAGGCCGCCTCCTCGGACCCGGTGTCCGTCGCCCTGGACTCGCTGACTCCCAGCGCCCCCACGGACGGGGACACGCTGACCGTGTCCGGCACGGTGACCAACAACGGCAAGCAAGCCGTCACCGGCGCCCACGTGGGCCTGCGGGTGGGGCCCATGCTGGACACCCGCTCGGCGATCGACACGGTCGCCCAGCACTCCGACGACCTGCAGGACGGCACCGGCTCCGAGGTCGGCGGCAAGTACGTGGAGAAGTTCGCCAAGCTGTCGCCGGGGGTGGCGGAGCACTTCAGCATCTCCGTCCCGGTGGACAAGCTCGACCTCGGCGACGACGGCGTCTACGAGTTCGGTGTCTCCCTCTCCGGCCAGACCGCCGCGCAGCCCTGGGACCAGGTGCTCGGCATCCAGCGGACGTTCCTGCCGTGGCAGTCGTCCGAGGCCGACACCAAGACGAAGACGACGTACCTGTGGCCGCTGATCTCCAAGGTCCACATGACGGCCAAGACGGGCGCCGGCGAGCTCCAGACGCCGGTGTTCCTCGACGACGGCCTGGCCAAGGAGCTCGCGCCGGGAGGCCGGCTGGACCAGATGGTGGACCTGGGCAAGGACCTCGACGTCACCTGGGTGATCGACCCCGACCTGCTGGCCTCGGTGGACGCGATGGCCACGGGCAACTACCGGCTGCCGGGCGACGGGACCACCAGCACGCCCGGTCCGAAGGAGAACCAGGCGATCGCCAAGCAGTGGCTGGCGAACCTGCAGAAGGCCGTGGCGGGCAAGGAGGTCGTCGCGCTGCCCTTCGGTGATCCGGATCTGGCGTCCCTCGCGCACAACGGCACCAGCGTTACCGGCTCGCTCAGCCATCTCAAGGACGCCACCGACGTCGCCACCACCACCGTCAAGACCGTGCTCCAGGTCACACCCAGCACCGACTTCGCCTGGCCGGTGGAGGGCGCCGTGGACCCGGCGATCATGAAGGTCGCGACCTCCGCCGGCGCCGACCGTGTGATCGCCCGCAGCGACAGCCTCCAGGAGACCGCCGGGCTGCCGTACACGCCCTCCGCCGCCCGTCCGGTCGGCGGTGGCACCACGGCGGTGGTCTCCGACGCCCGGCTGTCCACGGCCTTCGAGGGCGATCTGACGAAGGCCGACTCGGCCACGCTCGCCGTGCAGGAGTTCCTGGCGCAGAGCCTCGAGGTGAACGCGCAGACGGACAAGCAGCGCAGCATCGTCGTCGCCCCGCAGCGGATGCCCACGGCGAGCCAGGCACAGGCGATGGCGGCGGCGCTGAAGGCTCTCCAGGGCGGGAACTGGGCCCAGTCCCAGGATCTCGGCGCCGCGGCGAAGGACAAGCCCGACCCGAACGCGACCACGCGTATCCCGTCGGGGTCCGCCTACCCCTCCTCGCTGCGCTCTCGGGAACTGCCGCGGACGGCCTTCGAGCAGATCGCGCGCACCCAGGACAAGCTGGGCAGCTTCCAGGTGATCCTGTCCGACCAGTCCCGTGTCGTCACGCCGTTCGGGCGGGCCATAAACCGTGAGATGTCCACGTCGTGGCGCGGCAGGAGCGCGGCGGCCGAGACCTACCGGGACGGTGTCGAGCGGTGGCTCGACGAGCTGGCCGACCAGGTCAAGCTGATCGACAAGTCGGAGACCAAGCTCTCCGGCCGCAGCGCCACCATCCCGGTGACCGTCCAGAACAACCTGGTCCAGCCCGTCGGCCATCTGGTCCTGCGCCTCACCTCGACCATGCCGACCCGACTGAAGATCGGCGGCAAGGCCTACTCCGAGCAGCGGGTGGAGATCTCCGGCGGACACAGCCAGTCCGTGAAGTTCACCACCTCGGCCAACGCCAACGGCCGGGTCACGGTGATCGCCCAGCTGTACACCGAGGACGGCCAGAGGTACGGCGACGCCGTCACCTTCGACGTGAAGGTCACCGAGATCACGCCCACCGTGATGCTGGTCATCGGCGGCGGCGTGCTCCTTCTCGTCCTCGCCGGATTCCGGATGTACACCCAGCGCAAGCGCGCTGCGGCCCGTCAGGCGGAGGACGACGGCCCCGGCGCCGCGGAGGGGGCCGCCGACGAGCCCGGGAACCCCGACGCACCCGCAGACCGTCTCCCGGAGGAGCCGGAAGAACCGGAGGAATCAGGCTCTCCCTCCGGGGCAGACGACCCGGAGCACGCGAGTGACCCTGCACCGGACACCGCACCGGAAAGCACCGACCCGTCCGGGACGGGTGAGAGAGTGGACCGTTGAGCGATGTCGCGGCCTGTGGGCCAGGGACGATGAGGTGGGGTAAGCATGAACGCGCCGTACGACGGTGACCGCGGCCAGGGCGCGGCCGGCTCGGGCTACCCCGAGCCGTCGCCCGAGCCCGGCCAGGCGCCGCCGCAGCAAGCGGCGGACATGTACCTCCAGGACGCCTACGACCAGGACCCCTACCGGGCACACGACCTCACCGCCCAGGACCCGGTCGCCGAGGCCCTCTACGACCGCGCCGCGCACCCGCCGCCCCCTGCGGGCGGCTACGAGCAGCAGCAGCCGCTGTACGGCCCGCCCGCCCAGTCCCCGTACGCACCCGACCCCCGTGTGTGGGCGCAGACGCCGGCGCCGGAGCCGGAGGGTGCGGCCCCGTACCTGCCGTACGGCGACGACCCGCGCACGACCCAGTACGTGGGCGTGGACGACCTGGTCACGCACTCCGGCGAGGAGTACCACGAGCCGGACGCCTTCGCGCACCTGCTCAAGGACCAGCAGCAGAGCGGTGGGCAGGCGCCCATGGACCCGCCGGGCTACTCCCGGCCCGTCACCGCCCCGGGGCCCGCGTACGGTCCTGCCGGCCAGTACCCGCCGGCGCAGGGACCGGGCCCGCAGCAGGGCAACCCGTACGCCGAGGCCTCCTATCCGGCCGCCCCGGGCAGCCCCGCGCAGCCACCGGTGCCCGCTCCGGCCGCGGCGCCGGATCCCGCCGCTCCGCGCACGGACACGGCACCCGAGGCGACAGCGACAGCGGCTGCCGCAGCCTCCGCCGCGCCCGCGAAGAAGGGCGGCAAGGCGGCCGGGCTGCTGAAGTCCAGCGCCGTGATGGCGGCGGGCACGATGGTCTCCCGGCTGACCGGCTTCATCCGCTCCGCACTGATCGCCGCAGCGCTCGGCCTCGGGTTCCTCGCCGACTCCTTCCAGGTGGCCTACCAGCTGCCGACGATGATCTACATCCTCACCGTCGGCGGCGGGCTCAACTCCGTCTTCGTGCCGCAGCTGGTGCGGTCCATGAAGGAGGACGAGGACGGCGGCGAGGCGTTCGCCAACCGGTTGCTGACCCTCGTCATGGTGGCGCTGGCCGCGCTCACCGGCCTCGCGATGTTCGCCGCGCCACTCCTGGTGCGGGCGCTGTCGCCCACCATCGCCGGCAACCCGGCCGCCAACGACGTGGCGGTCACCTTCACGCGCTACTTCCTGCCCTCGATCTTCTTCATGGGCATCCATGTGGTGATGGGGCAGATCCTCAACGCGCGCGGAAAGTTCGGCGCGATGATGTGGACTCCGGTCCTGAACAACATCGTCATCATCGTGTCGCTCGGCGCGTTCATCTGGGTCTACGGCACCGCCTCGCACTCCGGCCTGACCGTCACGAACATCCCGCCGGAGGGCCAGCGCCTGCTCGGTGTGGGCGTACTGCTCGGTCTGGTCGTCCAGGCCCTCGCGATGATCCCGTACCTGCGGGAGACCGGATTCCGGATCCGCCTGCGCTTCGACTGGAGGGGCCACGGCCTGGGCAAGGCCGCGATGCTCGCCAAGTGGACGGTCCTGTTCGTCCTCGCCAACCAGGCGGGCGCCATGGTCGTCACCCAGCTGTCCACCGCGGCCGGCGAGGACTCCGGCATCAAGGGCACCGGCTTCGCGGCCTACGCCAACGCCCAGCTGATCTGGGGCCTGCCGCAGGCCATCATCACGGTCTCCCTGATGGCCGCCCTGCTGCCGCGCATCTCGCGCTCGGCCGCCGAGGGCGACGCCGGCGCAGTGCGCGACGACATCTCCCAGGGCCTGCGCACCACCGCGGTCGCCATCGTCCCGATCGCCTTCGGCTTCCTCGCCCTCGGCATTCCGATGTGCACGTTGATCTTCGGCTCCGCGGGCACCGACTCGGCCATCAACATGGGCTACATGCTGATGGCCTTCGGCCTCGGCCTGATCCCGTACTCGGTCCAGTACGTCGTCCTGCGTGCCTTCTACGCCTACGAAGACACCCGCACGCCCTTCTACAACACCGTCATCGTCGCCGCCGTCAACGCGGGCGCCTCGGGGCTCTGCTACTTCCTGCTGCCCGCCCGCTGGGCCGTCGCAGGCATGGCGGCCGCGTACGGCCTGGCCTACGCGATCGGCGTGGGCGTCGCCTGGCGGCGGTTGCGCAAGCGGCTCGGCGGCGACCTGGACGGCGCCCGGGTGGTCCGGACGTACGCGCGCCTGTGCATCGCATCGGTGCCGGCGGCCCTGCTCAGCGGCGCGGCCTGCTACGGCATCGGGCACACTCTCGGCCAGGGCGTCGTCGGCTCCCTCGCCGCGCTGCTCGCCGGCGGTGCCGTGCTGCTCGGCATCTTCTTCGTCGCCGCCCGCCGGATGCGCATCGAGGAACTCAACTCGCTCGTGGGCATGGTCCGCGGGCGTCTGGGCCGGTGAGGCCGGGGTAGGCGCACAACCATCGTCCGCCGTCGCGTGTCGTGCATAGCGGCGGACTGTGGGCACAATTGGTTTCGGCGTCGGACAGCGTGCAACGGATGGGGAGGCAGGGACGACGGTGGCGGAACGGAGCACGGCTGCCGTCGACGTGGCAGACAACAGCGGTGAGCAGCCGCTGACCGCCAAGGCGGACCAGTCCACGGCCGACGGGGTGGCCAAGAACCCGGAGCGGGACACGGACAGCGACGAGGCACAGGGGAGCGGCGGGACCGATGGTCCCGGCAAGAAGGCGTCGCCTCCCGAACTGCACAGCGGTCACAAGCTCGCCAGACGCTACCGGCTGGAGGAGTGCGTCACCCGTCTGGACGGATTCAGCAGTTGGCGTGCGGTCGACGAGAAACTCCGTCGAGCCGTCGGCGTCCATATCCTTCCCGCGGACCACACGCGGGCCCGTTCCGTCCTGGCTGCCGCCCGTTCCTCCGCACTGCTCGGCGATCCCCGTTTCGTCCAGGTCCTCGACGCCGTCGAGGAGAACGACCTCGTCTACGTCGTACACGAGTGGCTGCCCGACGCCACCGAACTGACCACTCTCCTCGCCCCCGGTCCGCTGGAGCCGCACGACGCCTACCAGATGGCCAGTCAGGTGGCCTCCGCCATGGCCGCCGCGCACCGCGAGGGCCTCGCCCATCTCCGGCTGAACCCGAACGCCGTCCTGCGCGCCTCCACCGGCCAATGGCGCATCCGCGGCCTCGCCGTGAACGCCGCGCTGCGCGGCATCAGCTCCGACACCCCGCAGCGCACCGACACCGAGGCGATCGGTGCCCTGCTGTACGCGGCGCTGACCCAGCGCTGGCCGTACGAGAGCGACGCGTACGGCCTGCCCGGGCTACCCAAGGGCGTCGGCCTCATCGCGCCGGACCAGGTGCGGGCCGGAGTCCACCGGGGCCTGTCCGAACTGGCCATGCGCGCCCTCGCCAACGACGGGGCCACCGCCTCCCGCCATGAGGCTCCGTGCACCACGCCGGAGGAGCTGGTGAAGGCGATCGGCGAGATGCCGCGCATCCGCCCGCCGGAGCCGGCGTTCACGGCCCCACCGGAGTACCAGCGCACGACCTACCAGCAGGGCACCTACGGCCGCCCGGCGCCGCACCACGGCGCCACCCAGCCGATGGCGACCCCGCCGCCCCCGCTCCAGAGCCGCACCGGCAAGGCGCTGAAGTGGGCGGTCTCCGCCCTCCTCATCGCCGCCCTCGGCCTGGGCAGCTGGCAGCTGGCGGACGCCCTGCTGGGCGGCAAGTCCGAGGACACCAACAAGAGCCAGCAGACGGGCGACGGCGACAAGGGTGCCGAGAAGCCCAAGCCGAAGCCGATAAAGATCGAGGGCAGTCAGGAGTTCGTCGCCACGGGAGACGCCCAGCACCCGGGCGACGTGCGGAACACCTACGACGGCAACACCTCGACGTACTGGCGGACGAAGAGCTTCACCAACGGCCCGGCCATCGCGCCGCTCAAGCCGGGCGTCGGCATCGTCTACGACCTCGGCTCGGCCAAGAAACTCAGCGCTGCCACCCTCGACATGCGCTATGGCAGTGACCACACGACGATCGAGCTGTACGCGGCCGACTCGCTGACACCGTCGTCGCTGGACTCGATGGAACGGATCGGGACGGTCACCACCACGGACAAGACCGCTACCGTGAAGGTCACCAAGTCCGTGAAGACGCGGTATGTCCTGCTCTGGCTGACCGCCGTGCCGTACTCGGGGTATGACTCCGCCCTGTACTCAGGCCCCGGCTACAAGCAGGCCATCGGCGAAGTGCAGTTCACGGGCTGACGTCTCACCCGGAGCGGAGGGGGCAGATGGCGGACGGCGCCGGATACGACGGAGTGAGCGACAGGGATCTGCTCGCCCGCCATGTGGAAGGCGACCCCGATGCCTTCGGTGAGATTGTGCGGCGGCATCGGGATCGGCTCTGGGCGGTCGCGCTGCGGACGCTGGGGGACCGCGAGGAGGCCGCCGACGCGGTCCAGGACGCCCTGGTGTCGGCCTACCGGGCTGCCCATACCTTCCGAGGCCAGTCGGCTGTCACGACGTGGCTGCACCGGATCACGGTGAACGCCTGCCTGGACCGTGCCCGCAAGGCGGCCTCGCGGAAGACCGCTCCGGTCGACGACACCGAGCGGCTGGAGCAGCTGCTGGAGCCGCATGAGTCTGCTGCGGCACCGGCTGAGCGGAACGATGTGCACCGCCAGCTCCTCGAAGCGCTCGGCACGCTCCCGCACGACCAGCGGGCCGCCCTGGTCCTCGTCGATATGCAGGGGTATCCCGTGGCCGAGGCCGCCCGGATCCTCGAGGTACCGACAGGCACAGTGAAGAGCCGGTGCGCCCGGGGCAGAGCCCGGCTGCTGCCTCTGCTCACGCATCTGCGGCCCGAAGGTTCCGGAGACGGAAAAGAACCCGGCTCGGGACGGAACCGGATGCAGGGGACATCCGTCCCACCGGCAACGGGGTCTCCCAGCGGAAGCCCCGAAGACACGGGACCGAGCGATTCAGCCGCAGTGAAGGGCGGAGGTGGGCGAGCGTGACTTCGACGACAGACACGGCCGGGCACCCGGACGTCGCGGAGATCTCCGACCTCACCGAAGGTCTTCTTCCTCCGGATCGGAGCGCGGACGTACGGCGCCATCTGGAGACGTGTGAGCTGTGCGCCGATGTCCATGCCTCGCTGGAGGAGATCCGGGGGCTGCTGGGGTCGGTGCCGGAAACAGAGCCCATGCCGACCGACGTGGCCGCTCGCATCGATGCCGCCCTCGCTGCCGAGGCGATCCTCAGCGCTGCGAGGGAAGACACCGCGGGACATGTTTCACGTGAAACGTCGGCCCCGGCCGATCGCCCTGCCGGACGCCCTCAGGCGACGACCGGACCCGGGCGGAAGAAGAGCGGACGCGGGCGGCGCCGCAGGACCGTCGTACTCGGAACGGTGCTCACCGCCGCCGTCCTGGGAGCCGGGACCCTGGTCATCCAGTCGCTCACCGGCGGTGGCTCCACCACGACGGCTCACGGCACGCCGAGCCCGTCCATCAGCGCGTTCTCCGGCACCAGCGTCCAGAACCAGGTGCACGATCTCCTCGCCTCGAAGAAGGCCACACAGCGCGGCCACGACAGCCAGCACCCACGATCCGGGATCACCGGCGACCAGAACACCCCCCAGGGCACCGAGAGCGCGAACACCCTGCTCCAGACGGAGATCCCCGTTCCCAACTGTGTCCGTCGGGCCATCCCCCGGAGTGATCAGACCCTGGCCGCGAAGACCGGCACCTACGGCGGGAAGAGCGCCTACCTGGTCGTCCTACCGGACCCCGACGACAGCAAGCGCGTCACGGCCTACGTCGTGGACGCGGCCTGCATCGGCCAGCAATCCGGCACTGCCGGCACTGTGCTCCTGAAGCATTCTTTCGTCCGGTCCTGAGTCTGCTGCAGCACTCCGTCAGTCACCCCCGCCCGGTATGCGTGTGCCCCGACACAGTGGGAATGCGCGCCCCTTAGGATCCGTTGGGTGGGGTGAGAGTTCGGAAACGAACTCCCACCGGTCGACTGACGCAGACCAGAGACGAGGAAACAAGCCGTGAGCGACGTCCGTAACGTGATCATCATCGGCTCCGGGCCCGCAGGCTACACGGCGGCGCTCTACACCGCGCGCGCGTCCCTGAAGCCCCTGGTGTTCGAAGGCGCCGTCACCGCCGGTGGCGCGCTGATGAACACCACCGAGGTGGAGAACTTCCCGGGCTTCCGCGACGGCATCATGGGCCCCGAGCTCATGGACAACATGCGGGCGCAGGCCGAGCGCTTCGGTGCCGAGCTCATCCCGGACGACGTCGTCACCGTGGACCTCGCCGGTGAGATCAAGACCGTCACCGACACCGCCGGCACAGTCCACAAGGCGAAGGCCGTCATCGTGACCACCGGCTCCCAGCACCGCAAGCTGGGCCTGCCGAACGAGGACGCCCTCTCCGGCCGCGGTGTCTCCTGGTGTGCGACCTGTGACGGGTTCTTCTTCAAGGACCAGGACATCGCCGTGATCGGCGGTGGTGACACCGCGATGGAGGAGGCCACCTTCCTCTCGCGGTTCGCCAAGTCCGTGACGATCGTCCACCGCCGGGACACCCTGCGTGCCTCCAAGGCGATGCAGGAGCGGGCCTTCGGGGACCCGAAGATCAAGTTCGTATGGGACAGCGAGGTCGCAGAAGTCCAGGGCGAGCAGAAGCTCTCCGGTCTGAAGCTGCGCAACGTCAAGACCGGCGAGCTGTCGGAGCTGCCCGTGACCGGTCTGTTCATCGCGATCGGC
The DNA here is from genome assembly GCF_053596375.1 of Streptomyces sp. NPDC001709. Taxonomy (NCBI): domain Bacteria; kingdom Bacillati; phylum Actinomycetota; class Actinomycetes; order Kitasatosporales; family Streptomycetaceae; genus Streptomyces; species Streptomyces sp. NPDC001709. The sequence goes on from NZ_JBSFGB010000011.1 coordinate 237,586, forward strand.
CACGACCCGCGCACCGAGCTGTTCAAGGGCCAGCTGGACCTGGACGAGGAGGGCTACCTGAAGGTCGCCTCCCCGTCCACCCGTACCAATCTGACCGGTGTCTTCGCCGCCGGTGATGTGGTGGACCACACCTACCGCCAGGCGATCACCGCGGCCGGCACCGGCTGCTCCGCCGCTCTGGACGCCGAGCGCTTCCTCTCCGCTCTCGCGGACGAGGACAAGGCTGAGCCCGAGAAGACCGCCACCGTCTGACCTTCCCCTCCCCGCCCCACCGCACGATCAAGTTAAGGAGCCCGCTGTGGCCGACCTGAAGAACGTGACCGACGACTCCTTCGAGCAGGACGTCCTGAAGAACGACAAGCCCGTCCTGGTGGACTTCTGGGCTGCCTGGTGCGGTCCGTGCCGCCAGATCGCCCCGTCCCTCGAAGCGATCGCCGCCGAGTACGGCGACAAGATCGAGATCGTCAAGCTGAACATCGACGAGAACCCGGGTACGGCCGCCAAGTACGGCGTCATGTCCATCCCGACCCTGAACGTCTACCAGGGCGGCGAGGTTGCCAAGACCATCGTCGGTGCCAAGCCGAAGGCCGCTATCGTGCGTGACCTCGAAGAGTTCATCGCTGAGTGACGTTTCACGTGAAACACGAATGGGCCAACCCCCAAGGGTTGGCCCATTCGCTTATGCCCCTCTGCCGCGCAGCCGGCTACAGCGGCCTCAGCGCCGGTTCCTTCTGGACCGCTCCGAGCAGCCGGTCGAGCGCCATCTCCACGTCTTCCTTCCAGGAGAGCGTCGACCGCAACTCCAGCCGCAGCCGGGGATGCGTGGGATGCTGTCGCACCGTCTTGAAGCCCACGGCCAGCAGATGGTCCGCCGGCAACAGGCAGGCGGGCTCCTTCCAGCGGGCGTCACCGAAGGCCTCGATCGCCTTGAAGCCTCGACGCAGCAAATCCTTGGCGACCGTCTGCACCAGCACCCGGCCCAGCCCCTGGCCCTGATAGCCGGGCATGATGAACGCCGTCATCAGCTGGACGGCGTCCGGGGAGACGGGACTGGTGGGGAAGGCCGTCGAGCGGGGGACATACGCCGGAGGGGCATAGAGCACGAAGCCCACCGGCATGTCATCGACGTACACCACCCGGCCGCACGACCCCCAGTCCAGCAGGACGGCGGAGATCCAGGCCTCCTTCTCCGGCGCGGAGGTGCCCGCCCTTACCGCTGCTTCTCCGCTGACGGGGTCCAGCTCCCAGAAGACGCACGAGCGACAGCGTGGGGGGAGATCCTGAAGGTTGTCCAGCGTGAGCGGCACGAGCCGACGCCCCATGAAGGCTGTTCCTCGCTTCCTTCGCCCGCCGCATCACGAGCGGCTGTCAGCGCGCTCCGTTCCCTGAGCAAGCTGCCGACGAACCCGCCGACCGCTCCAAGGCTCAGACCCGCGCTCACCAGTCCGGTGCGGCTCATTGATCGCATGGCCCCCGACTCCCCACTCAGAGATGCAGATGCTGTCCGGTGGATGTGCCATACCCGTTCGCATCGTATCCACGAAGCGATTCGCTCGATACCGACTCAAAGCAAAGAGCGGGCCGTGTTCCGGTACACACCGGACACGGCCCACTGCCTGCACGACCGAGTGGCTCGGGCCGGGATCAGTCGTCCTGATCCTCCATCTCGTGCTGCTCGAGTTCCTGGTGCAGCACCGGTCCCTCGCCGGGGGCAAGGGTGCTCAGGATCCGCTGGAGATCGTCCACGGAGGCGAACTCGACGGTGATCTTGCCCTTCTTCTGGCCGAGGTCGACCTTCACCCGGGTCTCGAAGCGGTCCGACAGGCGGGTCGCCAGGTCGTTCAGCGCCGGGGAGAGCCGGGAGCCGGCGCGCGGTCCCTTGGGACGCTGGGGCTTCTGAGGCCGCGAGCCCATGAGGGTCACGATCTCCTCGACGGCTCGCACCGACAGCCCCTCGGCCACGATGCGGTGAGCCAGCCGGTCCTGCTCCTCGGAGTCCGTCACGGACAACAGCGCCCGGGCGTGACCGGCGGAGAGGACTCCTGCGGCGACCCGCTTCTGGACCGTCGGCGAGAGCTTCAGCAGACGCAGCGTGTTGGAGACCTGGGGCCGGGAGCGCCCGATCCGGTCGGCCAGCTGGTCGTGCGTGCAGTTGAAGTCCTTCAGCAGCTGGTCGTAGGCGGCCGCCTCCTCCAGCGGGTTCAGCTGTGCGCGGTGCAGGTTCTCCAGCAGCGCATCCAGGAGGAGCTTCTCGTCCTCCGTGGCCCGGACGATCGCCGGGATGGCCTCCAGGCCGGCCTCCCGGCAGGCCCGCCAGCGGCGCTCACCCATGATCAGCTCATAGCGGGCGGGCCCCAGCTGCCGTACGACGACGGGCTGCAGAAGACCAACCTCCTTGATGGAGGTGACCAGCTCCTGGAGCGCGTCCTCGTCGAAGACATCACGCGGCTGACGCGGATTGGGCGAGATCGCGTCGAGAGGGATCTCGGCGAAGTGCGCGCCCATCGGAGGAGCCGGCGTCTCCATGACCGGGCTTGCCGGGGGCTCCTCGGTTTCATGTGAAACAGGCGGCAGCGTGGCCACCTTCGCCGCGGCCACCCCACGGTCGGTCGTCAGCACCGGGACCGCCGTAGGGGAGGCGGAGGCTCCGCCTCCCAACGCGGCCGGAGCCGGGTTCTTCTCCGTCGGGGCAGCGGGGATCAGTGCGCCAAGACCACGGCCCAGCCCCCTTCGTCGCTCGCTCACTGGATCCCCTCCACCATGCTCGGGTCGTTCTGGGCGCCGATATGGGCCTGGCTCGCGTCATAGCTGATGCCGATGCCCTTCAGCGCGATTTCTCGGGCCGCCTCAAGATACGAGAGGGCACCGCTCGATCCAGGATCGTAAGTCAGTACCGTCTGCCCGTAACTCGGCGCCTCGGAGATACGGACCGAGCGGGGAATGCTCGTCCTCAGCACCTCGTCACCGAAGTGGGTGCGCACCTCTTCCGCGACCTGGGAGGCGAGACGCGTCCGGCCGTCGTACATGGTGAGCAGAATGGTCGACACATGCAGCGTGGGGTTGAGGTGCCCCCGCACCAGGTCGACGTTGCGCAGCAGCTGGCCCAGGCCCTCGAGTGCGTAGTACTCGCACTGGATCGGGATGAGGACTTCCTCGCCCGCCACCAGAGCATTGACCGTCAGCAGGCCGAGGGACGGCGGACAGTCGATGAGGATGTAGTCCAACGGCTGTTCGTACGCCTGAATCGCCCGCTGGAGTCGGCTCTCACGGGCCACCAGGGACACCAACTCGATCTCCGCACCGGCGAGATCGATGGTGGCGGGGGCGCAGAAAAGACCTTCCACGTCCGGCACCGGCTGGACGACCTCGGCGAGAGGCTTGCTCTCCACCAACACGTCGTAGATGGAAGGAACTTCGGCGTGGTGGTCGATCCCGAGGGCGGTGGACGCGTTGCCCTGCGGGTCGAGGTCGACCACCAGGACACGGGCGCCGTGCAGAGCCAGCGAAGCGGCAAGATTGACGGTCGTCGTCGTCTTGCCCACCCCGCCCTTCTGGTTGGCGACCACGATGACTCGGGTCTGCTCCGGCCGTGGCAGACCTTCGCCGGCGCGGCCCAGAGCCTCTACCGCCAGTTGGGCCGCACGACCGATGGGAGTGTCGTCCATCGGAGGCGGTGTTTCACGTGAAACATCCGCCCCCATCGACTCGGTACGGGGACCGGGGACCGGATCGGTCATCGGTCCCGCGATGTTGGCGTCGGACCGCAAGGATTCACTCTCCTCGACTTCAGGCTCGCAATGAACAGAGCCTCCCATGCCTTCGGGGTCGTGAACCAGTGAGGCCTGGTGTTCTGTGGAGAAATCCACCTCTGTGGACAACTCCGTGCCCCTGGAGAGGGATGGAGTTCCCTGGGAGACGGGATCCTCTCCCAGGGAACCGAGGGGCTTGCGGTCGCGAGGTTCGGCCGCAGCGCGGCCCCGACTGATGATGCCGTGCAGCAGTGAGCGACGTTTCACGTGAAACACGATGCACAGCGGCGGCGAGCGAGCCTTCGCGACACTCCGACCTGCGTAGGTTTGGCAGCTTGTGTGGAGTACGTCTCGTCGTCAGGACGGATCAGAGGCGCTTCAGCGACGCCGGCGGGCACGGCCGGTCCGAGCCGCCTTCGCCCGCTTCGCCGCGAAGCGCACACCGCCGGGGCTCTCGCCGACCTCAACCCGCACGACAGTGGACGGCGGATCCACCACTCCCTCACCCACATGCAGGATGGACGTCTCCACCGCGCCGAGCTTGCTGAGCGCGGTGGCCGCGGCCTTCAGCTCCTCCTCGGCGGTGTCCCCCTTGAGTGCGAGCATCTCGCCGTAGGGGCGCAGCAGCGGAATGCCCCAGGCGGCCAGACGGTCCAGCGGAGCCACGGCCCGGGCGGTGACCACATGGACCGGCGCCAGCTTGCCCAGGACCTCCTCCGCTCGGCCCCGCACCACGGTGACGTGATCCAGGCCGAGCAGCTCGACGACCTCGGTGAGGAAGTTGGTACGCCGCAGGAGCGGCTCCAACAGGGTGATGTTCAGGTCGTCCCGGACCAGGGCCAGCGGGATGCCGGGCAGCCCGGCGCCGGAGCCGACATCGCAGACCGTCACTCCCTCGGGGACGGCCTCGGAGAGAACCGCGCAGTTCAGCAGATGCCGCTCCCACAGGCGGGGCACCTCCCGCGGGCCGATCAGGCCACGCTGCACGCCCGCCTCGGCGAGCAGCTCCGCGTAGCGGACCGCATCGGCGAAGCGATCACCAAACACTTCCCGCGCCTGTTCGGGCGCGGGGGGAAGCTCCGCTGCCTCCGTCACGGGGACCGTCCTTCCGTACAGCACCGGCGCTTCGCGCACCGGCCACCAGAACTACCAGGCTGACAAAGTTCGGCCCCGTCTGCTCAACAGACGGGGCCGGTGAAACGTGGGGCCGATCAGGCGGGCAGCACGACGACGAAGCGCTGCGGCTCCTCGCCCTCGGACTCGCTGCGCAGTCCGGCGGCCTTGACCGCGTCGTGCACGACCTTGCGCTCGAACGGGCTCATCGGCTTGAGCTTGACGGGCTCACCGGTGTTCTTGACCTCGGAGGCGGCCTTGGCACCGATCTCGGACAGCTCGGCGCGCTTCTTGGCCCGGTAACCCGCGATGTCCAGCATCAGCCGGCTGCGGTCACCGGTCTCCCGGTGGACCGCCAGGCGCGTCAGCTCCTGCAGTGCCTCCAGCACCTCGCCGTCCCGGCCGACCAGCTTCTGCAGGTCGCGGCTGCCGGCGTCACTGATGATCGACACGGAGGCGCGGTCGGCCTCGACGTCCATGTCGATATCGCCGTCGAGGTCGGCGATGTCCAGCAGACCCTCCAGGTAGTCCGCCGCGATCTCACCCTCCTGCTCCAGGCGGGAGAGGGTGTCTGCACCCTCGGCAGCGGCGGAGGTGGTGCCTTCCGTCACGGGATGGGCTCCTTCTTACTTCTTGGACGGGGACTTGGGCCGCTGCGGGCCACCCTTGCGCTGGCCTGACTGGGCCTTGCTACGGGTGCCGGAGCCGGGCTTCGAGGCCTGCGGGGCATCGGCGGGCTTGGCGTCCTGCGGCTCGTCGGACTTCTCCAGCGAGGTGGACCCACCGGCCTGCTTGGGCCCGCCGGACTGACGCTGGGACTTGGACTGGCGCTTGGGCTGCTGACGCCGGGCCGTGGTACCGGCGCCGGTCGCCACGGTGGTCTCCGCGCCGCCCTCGGTCTGTGCCGCGGCCTGCGCCGTGCTCATCACCACGGTGCCGTCGGCCTGAGCGGCGAAGCCGGCCTTGTTCAGGGCGTTGATGAACTTGCGCTCGAACTCGTTGCGGTCGCGGCCCTTGGCGACGATCGCCTTGACGATGGTCTTCTCGCTGCGGCGGCGCACCTTGCCGGCGTGCGTGACGTGCTTGGTCAGGCGCTCCAGGTAGGCGGCCTGTGCCTTGGAACCCGGGGTCGGGTTGTTGCGGATGACGTACATCTGCTGGCCCATGGTCCACACGTTGGTGGTCAGCCAGTAGACGAGGACACCGACCGGGAAGTTGATACCGAAGACGGCGAACATCACCGGGAAGACGTACATCAGCATCTTCTGCTGCTGCATGAACGGCGTCTTCACCGTCGTGTCGACGTTCTTCGTCATCAGCTGGCGCTGCGTGTAGAACTGCGAGAACGACATCAGGACGATCATGATCGCCGTCACGACCCGGACATCGGTCAGCGTGGCGCCGAGCGCCGCGACCTTGTCCGAGCTGTCCATGAACTTCGCGGCCAGCGGGGCCCCGAAGATGTGCGCCTTACGGGCACTGGCGAGCAGCGGCTCGTTGATGACGCCGATCGTCTTGCCCGTCGCGATGCCGTTCAGCACGTGGTACAGGGCGAAGAAGAACGGGGACTGCGCCAGGATGGGAAGGCACGAGGAGAGCGGGTTGGTGCCCGTCTCCTTGTACAGCTTCATCATCTCTTCGGACTGGCGCTGCCGGTCGTTCTTGTAGCGCTCCTGGATCTTCTTCATCTCCGGCTGGAGCGTCTGCATCGCGCGGGTCGACTTGATCTGCTTCACGAAGAGCGGGATCAGGCAGATGCGGATCAGGATCACCAGGGACACGATGGACAGGCCCCAGGCCCACCCGGTGTTAGGGCCGAAGATCGCGCCGTACACCGAGTGGAACTGGACGATGACCCATGAGACAGGTGTCGTGATGAAGCTGAAGAGGCTGGCAATCGTGTCCACTAATCATGCTCCTTGGACATGGGACGAGGTCTCTGCGGCCGGGCTCGGAGGAGGCTCGGAAGAAGGATTCCCGGGCCTCGCTTCGGTGGCCGGTTCGGCGGCGGAGGGCCCGCCCTTGCGTGCGCGCCAAGCGTTGCGCAGCATTTCGTGCCACCGGGGGCGCTTGCGCGGAGGAACATGGTCCACACCGCCCAGCGACCACGGATTGCACCGGAGGATGCGCCAGGCGGTGAGTGCCGTTCCCTTGATCGCACCGTGCCGGTCGATGGCCGTGTAGCCGTAGTGGGAGCACGACGGGTAGTACTTGCACACCGGCCCCAGCAGTGGACTGATCGTCCACTGGTACAGCTTGATCAGAGCCAGCAGCGGGTACTTCATCGCGTGCCCCCTCCCAGCAGCCGCTGAAGAGCGGCATCCAGGTCTCGGGCCAGCTGTGCGTGGTCGGCGTCGCCTGCTCCGGGCAGCGCTCGTACGACTACCAGGCTACCGGGGGGAAACAGGACGACTCGGTCACGCATCAGATGACGCAGTCTGCGCTTCACTTTGTTGCGCACGACCGCGCCACCCACGGCCTTGCTCACGACGAAACCCGCACGCGTCGGGGGAGCGCTCTCCCCAGGCGCGTGCGGGTCCGTGGCACCGCTACGAAGGTGGACGACGAGAGTCGGGCGTCCTGCCCGGCGTCCTCGTCGAACCGCGGTCGCGAAGTCCTCGCGCCGCCTCAGCCGGTTCTCGGTAGGCAGCACGATGTCATGACCTGATCGGAATCAGGCGGACAGGCGGGCGCGACCCTTGCTACGGCGGGACGCGAGAATCGCGCGGCCGGCACGGGTGCGCATACGCAGCCGGAAGCCGTGGGTCTTCGCGCGACGACGGTTGTTCGGCTGGAAGGTGCGCTTGCTCACTCGGGGGCTCCAGAAATTAATCGGTGGTGGCGGGTGCCGTCCTGGCTGTCACCGTGCGCCCACGAGTAGCTCGCGTCACGCCCGAGTGCACCGCTTCCCGATCACCTGACGTGACCTGTGCCCATCGGAGGCAGGCGGCAGCAGCCATCGACAACTCGACCTGGTTACGGTACGCGGGGCTACGCCATCCGGTCAAACCGAGGGTCACGGAGAGACACTATCCACAGGCTGGGGACAACAACTTGAACCGCACCCGCCGGGCTGACTACCGTGGCTGAACTCCGATTCGTTCTTTTGTCCCCCGCCCCGGCGGGTTTGACCCACCGAACACCCGAAGTACACCCCGACCCGTCCCGCGATCACACGTTCGTGGGACCTGTGAGAGAGCGTGCCCTGTGGCTGACGTACCCGCCGATCTTGCCGCAGTGTGGCCGCGAGTACTGGAACAGCTCCTCGGAGAGGGCCGCGGACAGGGTGTCGAGGCGAAGGACGAGCACTGGATCCGGCGCTGCCAGCCGCTTGCGCTGGTCGCGGACACCGCCCTGCTCGCCGTACCGAACGAATTCGCGAAGGGCGTACTGGAAGGCCGCCTCGCGCCGATCGTCAGCGAGACGCTGAGCCGCGAGTGCGGCCGCCCGATCCGTATCGCGATCACCGTGGACGACTCCGCGGGCGAGCCGCCGGCCCCCGCGGCGCCGGTGCAGCAGGCACCCAAGCCGCGCTACGAAGAGCCGGAGCTGCCCTCCGGCCCGTCCTACGAGGAACGGTCCTACGAGGAACGGTCGTACGAGGATCGGTCGTACGAGGGCTACGGCCGTCACCGCGGCGCCGAGCAGCCGCCGACCGAGCATCAGTCCCGCCCCGACCAGCTTCCCGTCGTACGCCCGGCCTACCCCTCCGAGTACCAGCGCCGCGAGCCCGGCACCTGGCCGCGCCCCACCCAGGACGAGTACAGCTGGCAGCAGCCCCGGCTCGGCTTCCCCGAGCGGGACCCGTACGCGTCCCCGTCGTCCCAGGACGCCTACGGCTCGCCGTCCGCGGACTATCGCTCGCAGGGCATGGACCGGCCGTCGTACGAGCAGCAGCGCGGCGAGTACGACTCCCCGCGGAGCGAGTACGACGGCCCGCGCGGGGATTACGACTCCGCGCGCCCGGACTACGACTCCGCGCGCCCCGAGTACGACCCGTCCCGCACCGAGTACGACCAGCGCGACCCCGTCCGTCGCGAGCTGCCCGAGCAGCCGGCGGGCGGCGGCCCGGCGCACCGCGGCGGGAGCATCGTCTTCGTCCGGGGAACGACCGAGGCGATCAACCTGGTCGCGCAG
>NZ_JBSFGB010000012.1:0-241461 GCF_053596375.1 Streptomyces sp. NPDC001709
ACGAGGGACACGAAGTCGACCTCGGGGTGCTCGGCGAACGCCTCCCGGATCTGCTCGGCCGTGACCGCCGTGTGGAAGGGAACGGAGACGTCGTATCGACCCCAGATGTTCTGGGGTCGGCAGGCCCACCTGCATGACGCCGTCTGTCAGCGTGTTCTGGCTGCCATCGTCGGCGACTGGAGCTCGGCATAGTAGTGCTGCGCTCGCGCAGGCTTGGGTGGCAGCGGAGCCGCACGGGCGGCCCGTTGGTCGGCTTCCAGTTGTCGAAGACGCATCTGTGTCTCGGTGACGACCTGGATGTGGCGCCGGGCCCGTTCCTGTCTCTGGGTTGCTGCGTCGCCGGCTTCTGCCTCCTGAGCCATGAGTGCGGTCCTCTCCCTTCTTGGGGTTTCTCGGTGAGTCCTCTGTTCAGTTACGGCCGGCACCTGCTGTCCGCGCAAGTGGCTGCTGAGCCTGCCGCGCGGCCTGGTCCTGCGGGCGTATCGGTGTGACGGCAGGGCTCGCCCCCTGCGTCGCCGGCTCCTGCGGCCGCTCCGTCTTGAGTGCCTTGACTCGCTCTCCACTGTCCTTGAGGAAGCTCGCCACCCGGGCCTGGTTGGAGGGGCGCACGCGCCGCTCGGGCTCGGGTGCACTCGCGGGCTCCTCTGGACCGCCGGACGGTGCTGCGGGCCCGGATTCTGGCTGGGACTCAGCGGACGCCGGCACGGCTCGGGGCATGTCGTCTCCCGCCGCGGGACCCGCGCTCGCGGGGGGCTCGGCTGCGGGCCCATCCGGGGTCGGTGCCGCGCTGGCCTCAGCAGCACCGACCTCAACGGGGCTGGCTTCGGCCGATGCGGAGGTCGGGTCCTGCGGCGCGGATTGCGCTGGCAAGCTGGCGCGGTAGGCAGCGAGTTCGGGCTCGGCGCGCAGGAGTGCGTGCTGCAGTTCGCCCGGGTCAGTGATGAGCATGGCTCGGCGAGAGGGACCCTCGGGACGCGTGGCGTCCGCCCCTGAGACGATACCCAGTCGCTCCATGACTACCAGCGCATGCTGGGCTCGTTCGAAGGCCTCCGGGTCGTCGGCGAGAGCTAGCGGCGAAGGCTCCTGAGTGGCGAGGGCTCGCTGTGCGAACTCCTGGATGTCCGTCACAGTCAGCCGCGCCGCGGCGGCCGGGTCGGGTGTGGTGTCTCCGCTGATGGTGAGGTGAATGCGCTCGGCCCAGGCCTCGAGCAGCTGGCGCCGCGGGTTGCGTTCCGACAAGGTTTCCGCAAGCTCGAGGACGGCTGTCCGAATGCGGCTCCACTCCCCGATCCGCGCGGGGCCCTCTACGTCCTTGAGTAGGAAGCCGATCCGTTCGGAGGGATCGAGGGCTGCGTCGAGGCCGTTGCTCTCACCGCGCTGCGCGGTGTAGTCCAGCCGGGCCAGTAGCGCCCGGGCGTGGATGCTGGCCCGGAGGGTGGGCGACTCTGGGTCGTCCGGGTCGAGCGCTTCGAGTTCCTTCCATGCCAGGTGCGCCTGCTGGATGGCCGTTTCGTACACGCCGTTTAGCTTCTTGCCCGTGTAGTAGCCGGGTTCCCTCATCTCCCCTTCGCTGATCCTGCCGCGGAGGAGGTCAACGGTCTCCCTGGCCCAGTGGTGGACGGCTTCCCAGAGTGCCGTGCTGAGGCGGTGCCCCTTGCTCTCGGATTTCGCGGCCAGGTAGCGGGCGAGGGTTGCGATCGTTTCGGCGCTTCGGATCTTCAGCGTCCGCCCGAGACCATTGAGCTTCCGGTCGTCCTGGAAGCGTTCCAGTGCGACATCCAGGCGGGTCCAGCGGCGGGTGAGGTCGGCAACAGCTGCAGCGGCCGGCGAGCGGCGAATGCTGGGGAGAGAGTTACGCAGCGCGTCCCAGGTGAGGGCTTCTGGCCAGCTGGGGAGGGGGATGTGACGCTGGCTGGGCGGGGCAAGTGCCTCCAGGGCAGTGACGAGCTTGTCCATTTCGCGTGTCACGGCAAGGAAGCCGGCGAGACTTGTACCGGCCTCAAGGACTCCGGCCGCCTGGTCGGCAGTGTCACTGGCGACGCTCGCGAGTGCACTGAGGGCCCGTCGCCGCGGGTGCGCCCAGATGCCTTCGTTGAACATCTCCTCCGTTATGGCAGTGCTGTTGATGGCGATGGCACGGGCTACTGCCGAGGTGAGCGCCGCCTGACGCCGTTGGCGTGCGTGCTCGCTGATGTCGGTGTCCGTGCGGATTGCGGTCAGCGAGGCGTTGGCCGCCGCGACGAGGCGCTGGATCTGCTGATACCGCGGATCTTCCCGTAGCGGAGGGAACTTGATGATTGCCACATCGTCCATGGCGGCGAGCGTCTCCAGCTCCCGCGTCAGGGGGTGCAGGTCGAGCGGGACCGTGAGGGTGACTCGTTCCCCTGCCGCTGCCAGCGTGGCGTCAGCCTCCTGGGCGTCAGTGATCAGTTGCTCTCGGAGACGTGCCGGAGACGTGGCAGGCACAGCCTCCCGGGCCGCGCTGACGCCCGGCTCCGTGCCAGCGGCTTCGGCAGCCTGGATGACGGGTTCAAGATCGGCGGCCAGTTGCTCCGTGGGCAGATTCTGCGCTGGCTCGGCGGTATCGGTCGCTGCCATGATCGGGAGTTCCTCCTGGGCGTGTGTCTCCTGCTGGGCGCGTTGGCGCTCCTCCATGACCTGGTGGATGGCTTCAGTTGCCCGCCGAAAGGCCGAGTCGGCGCTTTCGTGTTGGTTACGTTCGGCGAAGGCCGCGTAGGTGGTGTGCTCGGCTCCCATCCCCAGGGTGTCTTGGAGGTGCACCGCCAGCTTGATCACGGTTGCCTCGGGCAGCCGGGCAGCGCCAAGCATCACGCCGATCGCCTGAGCGGCGTCGACCGGAGGCAGAAGGCTCTTCTCGTCCTCCATCTTCTTGAGCGTCTCGGTGGCCCTGAGTTCAACGACCCGTGCAAGGGCTTCATCCAGGGGAACGGGCGCTTCCGTCAGGGCCCGGTGCAGGGCCTCATCACCTTGGGTCAGGCGTAGCTCATCGGGGTCCTTGGCGCCGTCGATGAACACGGCATGGACAGGGCCGTCCCATTCGGCGGCCAAGGCCGCCTGCCGCAGCAGAGCGTCCTGGCCGCCGCGGTCGTTGTCGAGGACGAACACCAGAGGCTGCGGGCCGTCGTGAAGGGCCGCGAGTTCGGCGATGTGATTGGTGGTGAGCGCGGTGCCGCAGGGGGCGACGGACACGCCGGGACGCTCAGGGTCCGGGTGCCCGACGGCGTCCAGTGCAGCGGTATTCGCGTTGGCGTCGAATGGCCCCTCGCTGAGGTAGATCGGGCCGCCGCGTGCAGCGGTGGCCTGCCAACCATCCGGCCCGTACAGCTGCTCGCCCTTTTTGAAGACGGGGGTGTTCTTCGAGCGGTACTTGCCGTAGTCCTCGACCGCCTTCGGGTCGAGGGCACGGCCGATGAAGGAGATGACGCGGCCCTGCTCGTCGCGGATGGGGAGCACCACGCTGTCGATGAACTGGTCGACCTCCTTCCCCTTCTCTGTGATATTCAGCAGGCCCGCGGCGACCAGTTCCTCCTTACTGAATCCCTGGCTGCGCAGTTCGTTGGTGATCGCGCGCCACTTTCGAGTACGTGGCCCAGCAGGCGCGTACCCCAGGCTCCAGCGCCGGGCTTCTGCCGGCTCGGTGATGCCGCGCTTCTCAGCGAGGTGGGTTTGGGCAGTCGCCGCTTCAGGGGCGGCCAGTGCCTGCTCAAAGAGGGGAAGGGCGGCTTCGAGAGCAGCGTAGATCCGCTCCTCGGCGACCGGCTCCTGCTGCGGCTCGCTGGCAGTGGCGGCAGGCGGTACGGCGGTGCGCCGGGAGCGTGGGCCTGCCTCCGCCGAGGACGCCGCTTGGGTCGCCCCGCGTGGAGCGGTGGAGGCGGGGGCGGAAGGGGCGGGCTCATTCACCGCCTCAGGGCCGCCATCCTGGGGCTCGGGTGAGGCTTCTCCGCTGGGTGCCGGCGTCGCCTCGGCCGCCGAACCTGCGGGCGCGCCGACGTCCGTCTGAGTAGTCGTTTCCGCATCGACGCGGTTGAGCTGGGTCTGCAGCCACACGCCCAACTGCATCACACCTAGGGGGCCATGCGTGTCCACTGGAACTTCGCTCAGGCCCTGCTCCTCGGCATGGGCGGTCATCTGTTCCAGAGCGGCTCGGTCGACCGCCTGGCTCGCGTCGTCACTCAACCGCTGCGCGTTGGCTCGGGCGACCTGGTTCGAGCCAATGGGTGCCTGCGGGACGAGCTTCGGTCCGGACGGCGCTGTCTGGCCGCTGGCCTCCAGGCGTGCCGCGATGGCGGTCACCAGTCGTGGGTAGGGGGATTCTTCCCGCGGCGGGCGCACGCCGGGGTTGAACGGCGTCATGTCGGTTGGTGCCACCGTCAGGACGGGCTCCGGGTCGTCTTCGAGGCTGAAGACGATGCCTGCGGGCGTTGCCTCCCAGAAGAGCGGCAACTGCCGCTTTCCGATGCGCCCGTACATCGTGCGCGAGGCGGGGGCGCCGTCATGGTGCAGGGCGTTGCGCACGTCTGCCGCGAGACGTTCCGAGGCCAGGTTCTGGAAGGAGTACGCGTCGCCGTTCACGGTGAGCACGACCACCTGGCTGGCGGTGGGCTGGGGGGTGGCGGCTGTGCGGGGCTGCGCCGCCCTTGCGGGCTGGGCAGCCGGAGGGGGTGCAGCCATGGGCTTCTCCATCGGCTCGGTGGTGGGCTGGGTCGCTTCCGGCGCGGCTGTGGGCGGCTCCGGATCTGCGGTGCCTGAGGCGGCGTCTTCCTGTTTGGCAGGGAGTTCAGGAACGGTGGGGTCGAGGGTGACTTGAGGCTGGGCAGCCGATGCGGCATCGCTCGGCTGCCGGAGTGCAGTGAGCACCTTGAGCAGCGCGTTGGGGTCCGGTAGTTGTGCCACCAGCTCGCGTCGGCGGCGGCGCTGTTCTGGCGTGCCGGGCGCTGTCCGGGCGGTGTGGATTGTGAAGGCCGTCGTGTAGTTGGCGACGGCGCTTCCCTCGGGGGTGATCGCTATCGACCCGTCCCAGCCGGCGATGTAGTCGAGGTGACTGCAGATTTGGCCGGGGTCCAGTCCGAGCATCTCGGCCTCGTCCGCAGCGCGGGAGCGGTGCCCGGCAACGGTCGCGGCAAGCCGGCTGATGGTGGGGGGCGCCTGGGTGTTGTCCTGGAGCAGGGTCGTGAGCTCGGCGTGGAGCGCGCGTTGGACTTCGCCGACCAGGCGGTGCTCTTCGGTGTCGGTGATCTGGTCGAGGACCGAGCGGGCATTCTCCTCGAACTGAGCCAGTGGATAGGCCTCCTCCCAGGCGGCCTGGCCGATGACCTGATCTCCAGCGTCTGAGAGATAGGCGGCGGCCAGTGCCGAGAGGTCTCGGCGCGGGGTCCGCGTGTAGCGGCGCTGTGCGCTGCTGAGGGAGGGCCAGAAGCTGGTCTCGGCGGTGCTCGCAGGTGTGGCATGAGGTGCCTGGAGGGCGGGCAAGCCCAGTGCTGCTCGGGCCTTGTTGTGCTTGTCCAGCCAACCCACGCGCTGGAGCATCCATGCGAGGCGGTCGTGGGCGGAGCGGTAGGCGGCGTGGACAGGTACGTTGAGTCGGCGTGTGTTCATCAGGCGGCCGTCGTTGATGCTGCCGTCCCAGCCAGCGGCGTCGGCCAGCACCTCAGTGACTGCGCCCGCGTCGATTCCACGTCGCTGTGCTTCTGCTTCGGCCTGCTCAACAACGTGGATGAATGCACTGTGGCTGCGCCGGTAGGCCTGTTCGGTGGGCACGTCGCGCCCGTATCCGCGCGCATAGTGCAGGATGCCGGGCGCGATCATGGCCGTCTGGAACTGCTCTTGCGCTTCTTCGGCGCAGACGACGAGTTCCTCACGGAGTGCCTGGCCAGCTTGGGAGGCCAAGGCGCGTACGGAGGAGTTGCGCGTTCTGCTGAGCGCATTGGCAAGTGCGGCGTCGAACTCTGCCAAGGGGTTGAGCTGTTGGAACAGGGCCCGGGCGTCGCTTCGAACCTTCGGGTCCGTGATCTGTCGCGTTGCCTCCGACAGCGGATCGGTGTGGGGGTTGGTGCCCGGCGTCAGGTCGGCGCCGCGACTGCGCCATGCCTGTAGCCGCCTTCCTCCCATGCGGCCGATCTGCGGCCATTTGGCGATACGGAAGTGGGCCGGCATCTCCTCTTCGGCTGGTGACGGGAGTGTCGGGGCAGCGCCGGAGTCGGTGGTGGGCGTCTGCCTGGCCGGTTCCGTCTGCGTGGAGGGTGTGGCTTGCTCGGTCCTGGTGTCCTCCGCAGCCTCGATGTCCTGGTCCATGCGTTGAGTGGGCGTTGCTGCCTGGGTGACGGTGATTTCGACCGGTGTGTTGCTGTGGTCTCCGGAGAGCCCGGCCCTATCCGGTTCCTCTACGGGTTCTTCCGCCGAGCGTCCCCCGTCGGCGTCCCAGGTATCGAGGCCGCCGGGGTCCGAGACGACGTCGGCCAGTACCGCAGGCGCCGAGGTGGTGGGTACTGCGGCGCTGCCTTCTGCGCCCTCGGCCGCGGCCATCCCGAAAAGCGCCTCTGTGTTCGGCTTTTGGCGTGTGGGCGTGTTCCGGCGGCGCCGCTGGGGCGGCCTTGCCGGGGCATCGTCGCTGGCGGTTGCGGGTTCAGTCGTTCCTGCCTGCTCGGTTGAGAGGGGTGAGGGGGACTGGTTTACGCCGTGGACTGCCTCGGCCGGTTCGTCCGCGAGATCTTCCACGATGCTGCGTCGCCGCGTTGGGGTGGAGACCTCTTCGATGGCGAAGAGTGCGTCTTCGTCCATTGGCTCAGGCGCCAGCTGTTCGGCTCGGATCTGGCTGGGTGCGGTCGTGGGCGTGGTCGGCGGGGCTGTCTGCTGTGCCGCTGTGGCCTCGATGGTTTCCCTCGCCTTGGCAGCAGCGCGCTCGGCGGCCCGCCGCTCCAAGCTGGCGACGTCCGCATCGAGGTGCTGGGCCTGGACATCAAGGGCGGTACACAGGTTGAGGATGTCTTCGCCAATGCCGGACTGTGTCCGTACAGAGAGCGGCAGTTCGGCGTTGATCTCCTGGACCATGGGCAGCGCTGCGCGCAGTGCTGCGGCGCGTTCACGGCAGCCTTCGGTGCCGTTACCCGCGGTTTGCAGCGGTGCGAGCGCCTGCTCGATCTCGTCCAACGCTGCGCTGAGTCCGGGCAGGGTTTCCGAGCGGCGCTCGGCTTCCGTCTTGAGCCGGGTGAGCAAGGAGTTGGGGCCGGCTATGCGGTTCATGTCGAGCTGCATCGCGCTGAGGGAGCGATGCGGCCCGAGCAACCGTGCCAGGTCCTCGGGACGGCGTCGTTCGCGGGGAACGACCGGCAGTTCCTCGCTGGCTTCCGGAAGGTAGGGATACTCGTCCTCGCCGAAGCGAAGGCCGATGTGCAGTGTCCGGTTGGTGACGTGGAAGATGTCCGTCACCGCGACGCCGGTACGCCCGCGGGCCACAAGGTCACCGACGCGGACTTGGTCGGCCCGGCGTGGCTCGGGCCGCAGGTCGTCGCGGTATTTGCTGGGGTCGACGACTACGCTGGACGGCAGTCGTGTGATGAGGACGTGCGGTTCGTCCGCAGCCAGTACCTCCCCGGTCCCAGGGTCTGTGAGGGTGGCCTCGAGCAGGGCGACAGAGCCCCAGAGCTGCCCGTCGTAGGACGGATACACCAGGCCCTGCACCCTGATTTCCTCAGGTTTGGTGTCTAGGCCCCGGGTGCTGTCCGGCCACTCGAGACCGCCTCGGCCGACGGTGAAGGTCACGTGGTCGCCGGGCTGCATCTGCTTCGGCGTGATCTCGTGAGGCTCTGGCGTATCTGGCCGCGATTCCGCCTCTTGCGCGTACTTATCGCGGGGTTCGGGCGCCTCGTCGTCGAGCTGTACGAACTGGCCGAGCGCGTCCAGGTCGCTGAGGGTGAACGTGATGCTGTCACTGGTCTGAACGAGGAGGCGGCCGTTGCTGTCGTACCGTCGCCGTCCAATGGTGCTGTGGTCGGTCCGGGCGAGGGGGCGTCCCCCTTCGTCCCACAGGCGGACCCCTTCGAGGCGGATGTCTCCGCTGTCCGGAGACACCGAGGTGACGGTCGCCCGGCAAGTGATGAGGTGAGAGGCTCCGAGCGCTTCGGAGAGGAGGACTCGGCCGTACAGCGTGCTGGCCGGCGTCTGCAGCTGGACACGTTGCCCTGCCTCGAGTTCGAATGGCAGGACGCGGGTGCCGAGGGCCTGTCCCTCGTCGTCCACTGCGGACCGCTGCGGTTCACCCGTGGCCAGGGCTACGCGCTCGTCGGGGCCTACGGTGCGTTGGCCTGCGGTGGTCAGCAGCGTGATCTGGTCGTCCGTGCGGCGGGTAATGGACAGCACCCGCTCCGGCAGCGTGGGGTCTGCCTCATGCCGCAGTTCCGTGCCGTGCTGGATCTCCCGGCCCCAGATGCGTCCGGTTCCGGCTCCGTCGTTGTCCGTTCGCTCGCGTTCGAGGTCGTAGCGTCGTTGGGCGTTGCGGTGTTGGTCGCCGAACTGAGCGGCATGTTCGGCGTCGATGCGCAGGAAGGCGAGCTTCCAGCTCTCCCCCCGGTCACTGCCGCGATCGTCGGGGCGGACGTCGGGGGCTGCCCAGTTGAGTGGGTTGCCGTCGGCGTCGTGCAGGGTGGCGACGAGCGCGGCCCAGCCCTCGGCTGCTTTGCGGGTGGGGTGATTGGTGCGTGCCTGGTGGTTGGGGTCGGTGGCCGGGATGAGGCTGTTGCCGCTTCGGGCGGTCAGAACGAGCCACCCAAGGGGTGCCGAGATGAGCGCGAACTGTCCGTCTGCGGAGAGGTGGACGGTCTCGGGGTTCTGGGTGGCGATGTTCCGCAGCGCGTTGCGGTGGTCTTCGGGCAGCGCCGGGTCGGCGCCTTGAGCCCAGTAGGCCAGCAGATCGTCGCGGCGGCGGAAGGGGCCGGTGTGCGGGTCGGGGTTAGCGGGCCGCTGGGCCTCGAGGGCTGCGTCGTCTGCGGCGGCTCGCTGAGCCTGGAAGCGGAGTCCGGTCTGGTTGTAGATCTCGTCGTAGGCGTAGCCGGGGATGGTCTGGGTGTAGCGCAGCTCGTCGCTGGTGGTGAACTGTGCCCAGTTGATGGGGTTGCCGTCGGTGGTGGTGGCTTGTTCCAGGAGGTCGGCGAATTCGGTCGCGTCGCGCTTGGTGTCGTCGCCGTCTGCGGAGGAGATGAGGGTTCCGCTGGCGGTGTGGACGGTGTACCACTTGCCCTTTCGGTACAGCGGCTTGTTCTTGGCTGTGGACTTGGCGACGAGGAATGAGCCGCGGTCGGTGACGTGTGCGCGCGCCAGGTCGAGGTTGGCTAGGAATGGTGGCTGCAGGGTGGTGAGGTGGTCGATGGCCTCTTGGCGGGTTTCGGCGCGCTGCTGGGGGGTTGGCTCGTCCGGTTCGGCGGGATGCGGTGGGGTCCGCTCCGCGGCCTGCGGGGTGGCGGAGCGAGGATTTGCGGGGTCCTCGGCAGGCGTCGCTGACTCGGGGATGGTAGGCGACGGACTGGTGGCCTGGTTCTCCGATGCCCGGGTGCCTGCTCCGAGGGTAGCCGGAGCGTGCTCGGGGGCGTTCTTGAGGAGCCAGCGGGCGTGGGTGCCGTCGGGGTCGAGCCCCGGTGTGAGGGTGCGGATTACCGCGACGGCTGTGGGCCAGTTCCTGCCCTCGGCGTCGCGGAATCTACGCAGGCGGTCCGTGAGACCCGGCTGATCGAAGTCGAGCGGCTTCCCCTCGTGGTCCCGTAGCGCCTCGAGCGCAGTGGCCAGAGTTTCCGCCTCGCGCAGGGTGCGGACGGGGAAGACACCGGCAATGGTCTGGAGGCGATGAGGGGACTGCAACACCCAGTTGGAGATGATCCGGGGCGCGCTGTCGCCGGAGTCCCAGAGCTTGGCCCGATTCAGCTTGAGGGAGGTCTCGAGGTCGGCACGGGTCCGGGTCTTCGTGTCGCCGCGGTGCAGGGCAATCCGCTTGCCGGGAGAGAGGCGCACCGGGGCCAGGTCGATGGGCCTGCCCTTCTCGTCCTGCGCCTCCTTGCCAGCGGCACGGCGGCAGTACTCGACGATCCGCTGTTCAGCCGTGGTTGCGGCATCGGGCAGGGTGCGCAGGTAGGTACGGAAGGCCACGCTGTTCGCGAAGCGCGGCGCGGCCGGCTTGGCCTGAGGGGTTTTAGCGGCGGGGTGGTGGT
The DNA here is from genome assembly GCF_053596375.1 of Streptomyces sp. NPDC001709. Taxonomy (NCBI): domain Bacteria; kingdom Bacillati; phylum Actinomycetota; class Actinomycetes; order Kitasatosporales; family Streptomycetaceae; genus Streptomyces; species Streptomyces sp. NPDC001709. Next base: position 10,215 of record NZ_JBSFGB010000012.1, read on the forward strand.
CGCGGAAGTAGGCCGCCATCGCCCCGTAAGGGCTTTGGTAGGCGCGCTTTTGTGTGCTCCCATCGCTGTGGTGAACGCGATATCCGCGCTTGCGCGTCCGCCGCGGATCGTCGAGTGGCGCGCCTTCGGCTTCCGGCATGCCGTCGGTGTCATGGACGATGTGCGCGACGGCGGTGTCGTTCTGGTCGAGGACTGCGATGCGGCCGTGTACGTCTCGGGCACCGAGGTGGAGGTGGTTCCGGGCGCGCTCCAGCGTCAGCGTCCCGACGGTGTGCAGGTCCTGGGAGAGTCCGCTGCGCGTGGCCCGCTCGGCATCGAGCCGGGTGCGGAGTTCCTGGACTGCGATGAGGCGCCGTGTTATCGGCTCCTCGGGGTCGATCTCGGTCAGGGCGTGGGGGTAGGCAGCCCTCAGCCAAGTTGAAAGCTGGGTGATCGCCTGGTGCAGTTCGACGTCGGTGAGCGCCTCGGGCGGCCCGATGACCGGCGCCGTGGGCAGCGGGGTCTGGAGTTCGTCGTCGGTCGGCTCGCTCAGCTCCTCGATGGCGTCGGCTACGGTGGCCAGCGCGACTTGGTGGTCTTGGTGGTCCTTGCCGCGAACAGCCAAGATTTCATGGAAGCCGTGCAGGTCCGGGCCAGTGTGCAGAGTGAAGGCATTGACCGTGGTGATGGTCTTCCACTGGTCCCCTATGAGGACCTCGAAGAAGGGCTCAAAGGACGCCTGCGTCCAGGCCATGCTCCGCTGCGCGTACGGAAGGGCACGCAGTACGTCTCGCTGGGTGGGGGTCAGGTCGGGCCAGTTCTGCGATTCGGCTGGGCTTGCCGGGGCGTCGGCCGGGGTGATGACGGGGCTGCGCAGCAGGGTCTGCGTACGGCCGTTACGTCTCTGTGCGGGTTCGGCGACGGTGCCGGTGATCGTGACTTCCTGGCCAGGTTGCAGGTCTGTGGGGGCGTAGGGGGTGGCGTCGATGCGCACGGCGAGGATGGTGTTGTCGTGCGCGCGGATAGTGATCCAGTGGTAGTCACCCTGAGTCGAGGTCTTCTTGCGGTTGCTGACGACTTGCCCGCTTCGGGTGACGGACTCGCCCAGGAGGAACTGCTCGTGGTCTACGTCTGCCGGGGGCGTGGGCTCGGCCTCCTGCCGTTCGGGCTCCGGGGAGGTCTCCGTTGCCTGGTCTGCGGCAGCGACGGGCTGAGGGGTGGGCGGCTGCGTGTCGGCGGGGGTGGGAGGTGCGGTGAAGGTGCGGCGGGCTTCGACCAGTGCCTCGTGGAAGCTCAGGCCGCTGGGGTTCCTGAAGCTGGTGAGTTGCGAGGCAAGAGTGGGGCTGTCCCAGTCGAGGGGGGCGCCGGTGTGGTCGACGAGCTCGCGTTCCAGGTGCTGGGCCAGAGCGTGCGCCTGGTCGCGGTCGGGCATCGGTGGCAGGCCAAGGTCGAGCGCGGAGGAGGCGGGGAGGATGTGCCAGGCGGGGTTGTAGCCGCGGTCGGGACCGATGACCAGACCGCCTGCCGTCAGCTCGAAGGTGTCGTTGGGGGTGATCCAGCTGCGGGGCCAGGACTCGACGACGTCGCGGAGTGTGCGCCGTTGTCCGGCCGTCTCGAGCGCCAGGTACCACGTCTTCTCTTGGAGTTCGGTCACGGTATTGATCAGGGCTTGGTGCGCTGTGAGCCGCTGGTCGATGCCGGGCGAGGACCAGTCAAAGGGTCGCTGGCCTACGGCCATGTCCTCCAGCGCCTGCGCCAGCTTCAGGGCGCGGTTCGCATGGCGCGTGCCGGCCGCGGTGACGGTAAGGCTGCTCCCGGTGTGCTTGATCACGAAGGATCCGCGGGAGTCCTGCCGCGCAACCACGAGATGGCCACGCTGCGTGAGCTGGTCGGTGTCGTCCAGGTCGTCGGCTGCCCTGCGGGCGTTGTCTGCGTGGAGAGGAGCGTTGGCGGGGTCCGGGGTGTTCCTCCAGTGCGCGCGGACCTCATCGATGCTGGTGAACCGTCGCTCGGTCGGCAGTTCCTTGGGGGTCCGAGATGTGGTTTCTAGGCGTTCGCGCAGGATATGGCAGTGGTGTGCGATAGCCCGCAGCGCCTCCTGGTCGGCCGGATCCTCATAGGAGTGCTCGAGGGCCAGTTCGACTCGGACCGCGCAGTCGGTGGCCTCCTGGAGGGTTTCGGTGAGAAGGCGCAGTGGGCGCTGGTTGTCCAGGAGCCAGAAGACGTGATCGAGGTTCTTGTCGAGATTCTCGCGGGCGTAGCGCAGGCTGAAGTCGCGGTCCACGCCTGCGCTGGCGGTCTGCCGCCAGGTGTCGATGCTCTGCCGGAGCTCGCTCAGGGTCTGCTGGAAGGACTCGCTGTTCAGGGTCGGGAAGTCCGTGAGTGCGTCGACGCTGTGTCGGATTGATCGAGCCAGCGCCTGCTCTTCGGCCTCGGTGGGGGTCTTGAAGAGGCGGACGTCGTCGTGGTCGACCGACACTCGCCATTCGTCTGGGGCCAGTTGGCGTACGGGCTTGCCGTAGAAGTGCGCCTCGCGGGAGAAGTACAGGACGGCTTCGGGACCGGTCCAGATCTGGTTGCCGTACTTGAGCTTGCGACCAGGCAGGAGATCTGTGGCAAGCACCCGAGGTGTCGGGGCATCGCTGGCGAGGAACGCGGCGTAGGTGGTGGTGCCTTGCGTCTGCCAGCACTGATCGAGGTGGCGGCGGATCTCCGAAACGACCTCCAGGCGCCGGTCGGCGACCTCCTGTGGGCGGGGGTAGTTGTCGTGGTCAAGAGTTGTGAGGTGTTCGAGGAGGACCTCGTAGGTTTCCTCGTCGGTCAGATGCCTGTCGGGCTGGCCGTTGTGTTCATAGGTGTGCTGCTGCTTCTGCAGGGCCTGGACGATCGTCGCCTTGGCGGCCTCGACGGCGACCTGCTCCTGCAGGTAGTGCACGCTGCGGGTGGAGCGGGAGTGTCCTTCCATGTACATGATCCAGCTGTGGAGCTTCTTGAGGAGCTGGTCTTCGCTCGCACGGTGTTCCTCGCGGGTAGCGAAGGGGCCCTCTTGTACGCGGTGTTCCTGTGCGCGGTAGTTCTCAGCGCGTGGCCCACCGTCCTCGATATCGGAGGAAACGTTCCGACCGAGTTCCGTCAGGCCGCGGACCGCACCGAGGGCAGCAGAGCGTCGCGTCTCCCACTTCCGCGCGCGAGGCTCCCATCCGCGGCCGCCACTGCCACGAATCTTTCGGAAGCCGGCGGCACGCAGTACCTCCTCAGCTCGTGCATCGCCGGGCGCGACACCGCGGACCAGGCTTTCCAGTGGATGCCCGCGGTGGACGACCTCGATGGAGACGGCGTTGAAAGCGTCCTCGTCGACGCTGGGGTTACCCTTCTGGGTTTCGGGTGCGGGCCCTGGCGGCTCGGGGGACGGCTCCGCCGACGTTGCTTCGTGCGGTCCTGCTGCAGGGACAGGCTCGGGGCTCGTCTCTGAGTTCCGCTCGACTGTGCGCAGTTCCACCTTGCGGCCGAGGGCACGCAGCCCAGCGAGAGCCTGCTCAGCACGTGTGCGTCGTGCATCGGGCTCGATGCGGGCGTCAGTGTCCCAATTGACGCCGCTGGAGCCAGTGATGGGCCGGAAGGACGCATCGCGTAGGACAGCTGCTGCCTCCCGGTCGTACCGGGCGAGGCCTTGTACGCGTGAGCGTGTTCCTGGCCTGTTGTCGTGGACGACGACTATGTTGGCCACATTCGTGATGGTCTTGTGGGTTTCGGGCCAGTTCTCTTCCTCGCGCGCCCACTGATCGCGCGGTGCTCGGGCCTCCCACTCCTCCACGGTGTCGAAGAGTTGCTCGTCACTCATCTCACGCAGGGGCGAAGGTTGCGTCCACTGCTGACGAACCTCGGTGATCGCGCGCTCTACATGGTTGCTGTGCTGGTGCAGGAGTAGGGAGCGAAGGTGGCTGCTGGCAGCGAACAGCGGCTCGAGGCCCGGCGGCATGTAGACGTCGATGCTGCCGGCCGTCTCGTCGACCAGGTCGTAGATGCTGCGCGTGGCACGCAGGAGCAACGCAAAGTCGGCTGTCTCGATCGCCTCGTCAATCTCGGCGAGCAGTGAGGGCAGGGCGCTAGCCAGCGGCTGAATGCGATCGTGCTGCGGGTAGGTGGTGTCGGTTGCGGCGATGAGGGAGGCGGCCTGGTGGACGACCCTGGCCATCAAGACGATGTCGGTTGTTGAGGGTTGCCGGGCCTTGTTGGCTTGCTCAATCTCGAAAACGGTGAGTGGACGGTCCAGCATGGCGTCGAATGCGGCATGGTCTGCTGTGATCTGGACCGTGCGCTGGCCGAGGCGCCATATGACCGGGTCCACTTCTCCGTAGGACCCCTTGCGGTCGGGGGTGTGGTTGCCCCATGTGTCCCCGGACAGGGCGGTGACGCCCTCCACGTGTGCTTGGAGTTGTCCCTCAGGTGTGGTGGTGAGCTGACGGATGCGGCCGCGCAGTTGGTAGCTCTGCCCATATTCCATCTCGGGCAGTTCGCGTTCCCGTCGAGTGTGCTGGACCCCTGCGTGCGCTTCAATTTGGATCCACTGGCCTGGCTGCAGAAGCGTGGACTCGACTCGTCGACCTATGGTGTGCCCTGACGTGTCGACCGCATCCGTCTGCTCCGCGACAGGAAGGGCCATGTTGCGCGGGACGGCGACCGTCTGGCCGCCGTGCAGGGTCAGCTCTACCTCACCGCGTGGCAGCACTGTGAGGGACGTGACGAGGACGTCACGGGACGGCTGTCCGTCCTGTGCTGGCACGTGGACCCAGCTGTTATCGGGGATCTCGTCGGGCCAGACGTGACCGTGCGGCGCCTTGCCGCGGGAATCGCCCTGGTCCTCGTAGGGCTGATAGGTCCGAACGGCAGCGTAGAAGGGTTCGCGGCCGCGGCTGCGGTCGAACTCGACCCTCAGGCGTGCCAGGGCCAGCTCGAGCGGCTCCCCCCGGTCGCTGCGCCAGCTGTCGAAGGCCGGACGGAAGTCGGTTGCGGCCCAAGGAAGCGGCGCAGCGTCCGCGCCAGTAACGTCGGCCAGGTGCTTGGCGAAGGCCTCCGCCTCCGTCTTGCTGGCGAAGCTGAGGCTGTCCGCAGTGCTGTCGAACGGCATTCCTGCACCGGACGGTGCGAGACGCCAGTCGCGGGTCCTGCCGAAACGGATCAGTCCCCCATCCATGACCTCCATGGACGCGTCGGCTGCCCGGTGGTTCCACGCCAGTTTCAGGGGGCCGTTGCTGGTGTGCTGAGCCCGCAGCCGGTAGTAGGCGCGCAGTTCTTCCAGATCCTGCGGGGCCTGCTCAGGAAGCGCCGGCAAGGCCTCCGTGCGCGAGGGTTGCTCCTGAGCCTGAGTGTCGGGGGTCGCCCTGGACTGGGGATCGGGCATGGGGACTGCGACCTCCTTCTTGCGCGTGGCGGCGTCGCCCTCGTCGTCCCTCGGGTCCATGGGCTCGGCCGGCGCTTCCGGCATGCCATCGGAATCTGGAAGCTCGACCTGTCCGGGAACAGGGCTGACAGGCGGCAGGGCGGGGGCAGTGGTGCGTCGATCTATGCCGAACGCGGGCGGTTCCATTTGAAGCCAGTCCAGGCCGCCACCGCTTGTCAGTACCGGAGCCGGGGAGCTCTTCTCTTCGGGTGCCTCTGGCGCTCGGGAGGCGCTCTGCTCCGGCGCGGCGGCGGCCGCGGTCGGCGGAGCTACTGCCGACTCGGGGGTGAACCGGGTATCGGCACTTGCGGGGGCGGACAGGCTTTCGCGGGCGGCGGCAAGCACAGACCGAAGGGCAGACACCCTGCTGCGGAAGTCATTGTCGGCCGCGGACAGGGAGCCGATCAGAGCGTCAGCCTTATTCAGTGTGTCAGCGAGGGCGCTCGCCACGTTTTCTGAGTGCAGCGGCCTGCGGACGGCGGCCAGAGCACGGTGCTTGAGAGCCTCCAGGGCGGGTACATGGTTGACCGGCATGATGGGGGCACCGCCGACCGTGTCGACGGCCGTGCGGATCCGTCGGCGTAGCGCGGTGAGCGCCACTTCGTCGGGGGTGAAGGCCCATGCTCCCGTCGCCTCCCGGAGGATGCCGTACTGAATGTGGCCGTGGTGGATGGTCTGGTGTGTGGGTTGGCCATCTCGTTCCCCGTGGAGGGTGACGGTGCCGGTGTCGGATCGCTCAAGGCGAGTGAAGATGAACGGTTCGCCGACGAGGTCCGCATCCAGTGTGTAGCGCAGGGTGCCCGGCGTTCGACGCAGTCCCGGCACACGGATGAGGGCGCCGGGTTCTACGTCTCGCAGGAAGCTGGGTCGCCAGCCGTCCGGTGATGCTTCCTGCCGCGCTTCGAGATCGTTGAAGGCCCACTGGCGGACCTGGTCGGCATTGTCTGCCACCGGCGTTGTGTGTCCGTCAGCGGACAGGTAGACGAAGGCCTTGGGCTTCATCCGGATGATCGCGCCGAGCAGTCGGCCGGCTTCGTCGTGAAGGAGTTCGCCGCCGCGCTGCTCCAGGGCATTCGGCATGTCGAGCAGGGCGGTAGCTGTCTGCCGTTCGGCCTCCTGGCGCTGCGCGGCAGCCCGGCGCCGGTCCACCACGGTGATCAGCGTTTCACGTCGACGGCGGATCGCTGTCTCGTGCTCAGGGCTGCGCGCCGGCAGTTCGAGGTTTGCCAGTTCAGCGGCGATCTCGCTATCGGTGCGGTTCTGGGCGGCCGCAAGGAGCGGCCGCGCGTACCCGGTCTCGACGACCGGATCTGTCCAACGGGTGACGACGCCAGCGCGCCGCCGGCCGTATACGGAGGTGACCATGCGACTCGCGCCGTCCGCCGTGGTCAGGTTGAGGCCGTCGACCGCGGTAACGCGACGCCAGTAGCTGTCGCCGCGCAGGCAGATCTCGTCACCGGGCTCGAAGTCGGCGACGGACCACCGGCCCTCGTCGATCCGAAGGTGGCTCTGTGCTTGCCACTCAAAGTCCTGTGCAGTGAGGTCCTGGCGATTCGGTACCGGGTCCGCTTCACGGTCGACAGTGTTGGCGTGGACTTCGACGATGCGGCCCTGGGCGGCCAGGGTCCGCACCAGGATGTTGACGGCCTGCTCGCGGGCGCCTAGGCCGCCCGCCCGGGGTTCCGTCGTGCCTGTCTTGCTCTTGTTGACGAATCCTGCTGTCGTCAGTGCGGCCTTGGCCTGCGGGTCAGAGGAGGTCGGCCCGTGGATGCGGGTGCTCTGTTGGTTGTGCTCGACCCATAGCGGTTCGCGGCCGCCGTTCTGGTTGGGCTGGGTCTGCAGGTCCTGCCAGTGGCGGGCGACACGGCGTGCAGCGGCTTCAGGCGTCGGCCCGGTCAGGGTGGCGTTGCCCACGTGGATCGCCCAGGATCGGTCGCCCCGGTTCCCGGTCGCGATGACGGTGCTCTGGAAGCCGACCGTGAGTGTCTCGCGCCTCCAGGAGTAGTCTGCGCCTGGGTCGTCATTGCTCGTTACATGGGTGGTCCACCAGAAGCCCGGCATCCCGTCGACTGCTTCGGCGCCCTCGGGAGCCCCCTCCATCAGGTCAGCCGTAAGAGAATCGGATGGCTGGTCGGAAGCCTGCTGTTGACCAAGAGTGGTCGGCTGGGAAGGCGTTGCGGCATCAGACGGAATGTGCCGTCCTCGGCTGGCCAGCAGTGCGGTCAGCCTTTCAGCAGTGGTCTGGCGCTCCTCCTCGGTGCCGGGGAATTCCCAGTACAGGAATGGTCCCTTGCGCCCGCGGCCTCGTTTGCCACTGGCTGGGCGGCCGTAGACCGGTCGGCCTTGGCCGGCGACCTCGATGGCGCTGCGTGCCTCGAGATCGTCTTGGCTGGTCCCGTACAGGCGAGTGTGTTCGGGAGTGTGCTCGAAACGCAGGGTGTCGGTAGCAGGCGGCTGGGCTGGCCGGGTCAGGTGGTGGTGGACGGTGGCGATGTGACTGGCAGCCGCGTTGTCGGACCATTTCTGGGTGAGTTGGTCGTCACCGAGGTAGCAGCGGAATCGAGTCTTGTCGCGGGACGTGGTGTATCGCTCGGCGTGCCCGATGGGCTGGCCTTCGTGGTGGACGATGACCGTGTCGTCGCTGAGGTGCCAGAGGTAGCCGGGTAGGCCATCGATCGAGGAAGCGTCGACGGGCTGTGCGGGCAGGTTCGGAGGCTGATTCCACCGCGGAAGGTCCACGGCACCGGTGCCGAGCTTGGCTGTGCTGGCCGCGGGCGCCGCTGTGGGCTGTGGAGTGCGTGGTGCGTCGGAGGCGTGCGGGGATTGGGCAGCCTCGTCGTCGTTGATCTCTCGATCGGCGTCGGCCGGGACGGTGGGCGCGCCAGGCTGGGGGCCGGCCGCTGAGTGTGTCTCAGGCAGGCGGGCGGGAGTTTCCGCGTGAGTGTCGGCGTGCTCGGGCGGCTCGGCGCTCAGGCGGTCGGAGCCTTGCTGGGTGTGCGGAGTGCTGCTGGGAGACGTGCGGGCTGCGTTCGGCTCCGTCGCTGGCTGGGACGGTGCGGCGGCCGGGGGGAGCTCTTGTTGTGTGTCAGTGGCGGCGGCGTTTTCGGCTCGAGGGGTATTGGGGGCAAGGCTGCGAGGGCTGTCTCGCTTGCCGGTCACCGTCCGGTGGTAGCTGCCGATGTGGCTTTCCAGTGCGTCCAGGCCGGTTGTGTCGACGTCTGCGGGCAGGCTGGCCCGCAAGTCGATGCAGATCTGGGCGAGGCGCACCATCGGGTAGAAGTACTGCTGTCGAGCGAGGGGCAGCGTGAGATCTTCGGAAGCACTGAGGCTGTCGCCGGTCCAGGAGGCCAGGAAGTTCTCGGCCCGCAATCGCGCGGGGTGGGTGAATGGCAGGCGCTGCAGCAGGCGGTTGAGGTCTTCATCGGCGACGAGCGACGGAATCTGGGCGCGCAGGGTTGCTATGTCGACGGCGGCGCCGGGCGCCTCGGCGAGTGTGGACTTGTGAAGCTCGCTGAGCAGTGTGTCAAGGGGCGGGGCGTCGTCGGCGGGGTCGCGCACGGTGGCAAGGGTCCGCAGAGCGTGGTGTCGGGCGTGCTGGGCGAGTGAGGCGGCTTCGTCCGCAAGTCCTACGTGGTGGACTGCGAGGCGCTCGGCCGCGACATGCAGGTGCGACAGAGCGCCGATGAGCCCGGCGGGCCTGAGGAGGATGTCACGGGAGTGGGCGTAGGCGGCGATCACCTCGATGAAGAGGTCCGCGTGCACAGTGTGGTCAAGCGCGCCGGGCTGTGTGGCTGCGTGATGGAGCTGGTTCCAGCTAGCGTGCAACTCGGCCAGCGCGTTGCGCATTTCGCTTGCCAGCCGGTAGGGCGCGATGCCCTCGAGCGAGGTCTTCGTCAGGGTCGACGCGTCGGCCGGGAACGTGTTTTCGCTGGCTGCCAACCGCTTCTGATGATGTACGGCCAGACCTTCGAGGATCTTGAGGTCTGCCCAGATCTGGCGGTTGGTCGGGCGCACGTTCGTGGACAGCGTGCCGTGTAGTCTCTGCGTCGCTCGAATTGCCGCGGACAAGGCCTGGGTGTCTTCAGGCCGCTTGCTTGAGGCATAGGGCGTGAAGGCGGACCACTTCTTCGAGAAGTCTCGGTAGTCCCATTCACGGCTCTTCGGGTCGCGTGCGCGCAGCACGCTACGGGCCGCACCCTGCAAAAACTCGGTCGCCGCTTGGTGTTCGGCGTAGCTGCGGTACGGCTCGCTGGAGGCATTCAGGGTGTGGTGGATCCCGGCCCGTAGTGCAGCAACGGGGGCGGGGAGAGCTTCGCCGATCCGCGCCGCGAGACTGGTCGCCGGCACGAGTGGGCTGGGCATTTGGATCGAGCTGGCCAGCCATGTATCGAGGGTTTCGTCCCAGGTCTCGCTGTCGCGGGCGCTTCGCAGATTGGGCTCGGCCAGAGCAAGTTTCTGGATCGAAGCGAGCATCTCCCGTGAGGGGGCGGGGCCGGCCGTTTCGTCACGGACTGCTCGTATCAGGTGGGCGGTGTAGTCCTGGGCGACGCTGGCGAGGGCGACGGCCGCGGTCTCGATGTCGTGATGGGGCTGGCTCCCTTCCGTGGCGTGGTGGTGGGCGATTCGGTGCGCCGTGTGCGTCAGGGAGGCCAGCCGGTTGAGGTGCTCTGGCGTGGAGCGGGGCTGCGTGAGAGCCCAGCTTGCCAAGTCGAGGTCAAGGCGCAGGTCGGCATCAGCGTCGGGGTGGGCCAGCGCCTGACGGCAGGCTTCCAGGGCGGTCGATAGGTCTTCCTCGGACACTGCGGCCCGATCGTGTGCCGCCTGCGAGGTGATGGCTGCCAGTTCGGTGTTCAGGTTGAGATCGGCCCCGTGGGAGGCCTCCAGTCGCTGAACGTGCCGGGTGAGGTGGAGGTGAAGGACGTCGATGCCCTGCAGCAGCTCGCTGTGGCGGGGTTCGGGACCTTCCTGGTTGTTCAGCCAACGCCGCATGGCTTCGACCCGGTCGACCAGCTGGGTGTACTGAACGTGGAGGGCGCCCCCGTCGGGGTCGGTGGCGTGCCAGGGTGCCGTACGGGCTGTCTTCCAGGCCTTCTTGAACTTGTTCCACGTGGTCGATCGTTCGCTGACGAAGCCCTTGGCCTGCTGATTCCACCGGTTGGCCAGGGCATCGAGATGAGCGCGAGCGTCAGCAACGGCCTGGTGGCTGCTGTAGGCGAGGTGATCTGGGGGTGACTGAGGCAGAGGCTGATCGAGCAGGGTGAGGAGTTCCTGCTCTCCGAGTGCGATGAACTCCCGACGATAGCGGGGGTGAGCGAGCCACTCAGCGCGGAGGTCCGGATGCATGTAGGGATGGCCGAGGCGGGCTTGGCGGGCGAGCCAGGTGGCGAACGGGGCTGCTCCGCCCTGCACGACATGACTACGCACTTCTGCTTCGGAAGCAGCGAGTCGGACCAGGGACTGCATGTTGGCGGCCCGTGCGACGCTTTCTGCGTTGCCGTGCCGCAACCACTTGCCCGGGTCGATCTCGGTGTCCTGGCTCGGTTCCACATAGTCGGGGCGGAAGACGTTCGGGTCGCGGTCGCCGGCCAGCGCTCGTGCGAAGTGCACTTCCAGCGTGCCGTCTTCGTCCCACCTGTATCGGTTGTCGAGCCCGTTCAGTCGTCCCTCGAAGCCTGACAGCAGGGCTTCCTGCGCGAAGCGGAAGACCGACGACGGAGCGAGGGTGCGGCCGGCACCGCGTGCTCCTTCGGCATGAAAGGCGCGTATGACCTTCCGCTGTGCTCCGGCGGACGACCCGACGGTCGGGGGCGGTGGCTCGGCGGGGGCGCCCTGGGCAATACCTGAGAAAGCAAGGGCTGGGTCCAATGTCGCCGGAAGCTGCTCGACGAGATGCCGCTCAGGGAGGAAGAGTTCAGCGGGCCCCTCTGGGGTGTCGAGGTAGATGAGGGTGCCCCGTTGTTCCGTGCTGCCCAGCGTGCGCACGTGGTAGGCCGCCCTGCGCAGGATTCCCGTCGCTGCAAGCAGGTCGTCGCCGTCCGGGTGGCTGCCGGTAGCTGCCACGACACTGCCGACCTCCGCCTGCCAGGGGTAGAGGCGGACTCCGCCAAGGGGCCCCGTGGCAAGCGGTGAGGGAGGAATATCCTCATCCGGATCCAGGCGATGCTCCGCGATAGCCGAGTGATGATGCGACGAACGGAGGCTCTGCAGCAGCTTCTCGCGCAAAATCCGGGCTCTTGCCGAGGCATCGGCGAACGCGGCGCTGTTCGGGTGGTCCTCGCCGCGATCGTAGGCGGTGGCGAGCAGTTGCAGATCGCCGGCGATCCGGAGGAAATCCTCACGCACGCTGCCGCTTTGGCACTGCCCGTCCTGGAGCAACTTCATTGCAGTGCGGGCCCGTTTGTAGATGGCTGCAGCTCGAGGTTCCCCTGGGGGACGGCCCGTGTCGACGCCGCCGGGTGGCTTGGGCCATGCCTCGTTGTAGTAGAAGGCCCGGGCCAGGTCCCGAGCGTTCGGGGGCACGTCGGGACGGACGCGATAGTTGGCAGGCAGAGGATGGCTCAGGAACACCTCGGCGGGGACCTCACCGCTGCGCCCGTCATCGGCCTTCCAGCTGTACAAGCGCACACTGATCGGGTGCACCAGCGTTGGCGCTTGATCGTCGCCGAGCGGCCATTCGCGGATGTTGTAGGCGCCTTCGCTCAGGCTGTGTGCGGCACCGCGGACGGTGATCAATTGGCCGTGCAGGTCCGCGTTTCCCGGGCCCATCGCATCAGCCATTTCACGAGTGGCCCTTAGCCGGAGGGATACTTCTAGGCTGCGTCCTTGGTCCGAGTCGTAGACGGCTCGCCGGGTGGGTTCCAGCGCGTAACCGTCGATCAGATCTTGTTGGCGAACAGCCATGTCGTGGGCGGTGCGTTCGGCACGCTTCTCGCTGGCAAGGCGGTGGAGTCCTTCGGTGTCGCATCGGGGATCCGCCGCAAGGGCTGTCTCGACGGCATCGTCCAGGGCGCGGTGATCGTGCGAGCGCCAGAAGCGGGACATGGGTCCTGCCAGAGGAGCGTCCCAGGGGAAGGGATTCCCGGACCGGTCAGTGATCTGTTGGACGGCTTCGGCGGCGACGCTGGCGGCCTGAAGGCTTGAGAACCCGTCCGGGTGTTGGCCTGGGATGGGGGTGCATGTGCCTGGGAAGTACAGGTGCCACTGCGTGCTTCGGGGGGCGCGTGCGAGCAGTAGGCGCCCTTGTATGACCAGGTCGTCGGCGGCAACGAGTTCCTCGATGCTGCGCCGGCGTCGCTCGGTCATCTCCCCGTGGTCTTCGGGAGCTGCGAGTTCCGTGGAGTTGGACGTCAGGTGGGTGATCACGGCTTCGGTGTCGGGGAAGCGTGGCACCTGAGCGCCGGAGTGAGCGACGGCCTTGTAATGCGGCAGTTCCGAGAAGTGGGCGAGGGCTTCTTCCCCACGGAGACGGTTGAGTACGATGGGGTACGGGTCCGACTTCGTATGAAGGATGAGGGAACCGTCGCCGTCTTCGATGACCAGGTCCCCAGCCGCGACCAGGCCTCGCAGCCGACGCGTGACCTGGTCTCCAGTGAGGATCTCGCCACGACTGAGCTGGTAGGCGGTCCATGGATCGAACCACAGGGCTCGAGCTCGATCACCGGCCCTGGCGAATCGTCCAGTTTGCTTCTCCAGGTCTTGCTGCTGTACCGGCGACAGTTCCCTAGCCTGGCGGCGCATTGGTTCCCAGGCGTCGGGCTGGCGGCTGAGTACTTGGAGGTATCGGCTCAAATACTGGAACCCGGCCACCGCTTGATCGACGGTAGCCGTGTACTCGTCGGCCCACTGACTTGCGGCCGTGAACTCCTGCAGGGTGCGCGCTGCGTGCAGTGCGCTCTCACACTGCAACAGCAGATCCTGCGGCCTTGCCGCGGCGCGCTTTGCTCGCAGCAACGCTTTGTCGGCGCTGTGTAGGCAGGTCCATTCCAGCGGATGAGCATTGCGGAAGGCAGACTTCCATGCCCCTTCTTCTTTGGGCGTTGAGCTCTTGCGCCAGTCATCGCAGACGTTTGTACGGTCGATGACGCTGATCAGCAAGTCCAGAGCACGTCCGCGTGTGTGCCGCACTCCCCAGTGCTCACGCATCCCAGGGCGGCGAAGGGTCCCAGTGTCAGCTGCGAGCGCCGCGTCCCAAATCCGTTGGAGCAGGTCAGTGAGGACGGAGCCGACGGTGCCAGAGTCCAGCGTGTGTAGGACGTGCTCCCGGATCGCCTGTCCACCCTCGTTGGCCGGGAGGTCCGCCCCGGCGACCAGCCAGTCGAAGATTCCTGTGCTGATCAGTGCCTGATGTGGAGCGCTTAGGTCTGAAGCAGCCATACCTTCTTGGACTGCCGCATGGAGAAACCTGTCGCCCTCTGCTTTGGCTACGGCTTTCTCATAGAGCTCAGCAACTGCGGCCTCGCGGGGATCTTGAACTGGACTTGCGGGCGCCTGTTGCACCGACAGGTGCGAGGTAATGTCGCCCAGCCTTGGCTCTTGGCCAGCACGGATCATGGCCTCGTAGACATGGACTCTGAAGGCTTGGCGGAAGGTCGTCTCCGTGCGGGTGCTGGTTGCAACGGCCGTACGAAGACCTTCGGATGCCTGCTCAAGTTGGTTGGACAGCCAGTTGTTGATCGTTTCCTTGTCCCCGAAGCCGACAGAGTTGCCTTCCTGAAGCGCGGTGTTGAGCAGGTCTCTGACTTCGTCGATGTGCGGCTCGATCTCGGCTGGGAACCGTTCGGCGAGGGGGCTGGCCACGATGGTGCGGGCACCGGTTATGCGGATGCCGCCGTCCGGCTCGTTGCGCACAACGACCCGCTTGGGACTGTTCTGGGCGGCGTGCTTCGCCATGGCGAGCAGATTGTTGAGGTCTGAGCCGAGCATGTCGGCCACACCGCCGTTCGCCTTCGTGTGCTCGTACCAGCGGTTCGCATCAAAGGGATAGGGCGACAGATTCTCGGCCATCTCGTGTTGACGAGCCCAGATGTTTTGCTCGATGCCGGCCGGGCGCGGGCCGGTGGAGGCCGGGAGCATCCAGCCGTAGTCGGTGAGGATCCGTTCGGCCCGGCCGCGGTCGCGGCCATCAGTGGCATCGGCCAGTTGTTTGATCCGGAAGAATGCGCGGCGCAGCAGGTCGCTGGTGCCGCTCTGCTCGATGTCGTTGGTGGCGAGCTGGTCGAGGGCCTGGTGCAGGGATCGGTATTCGGCGGTGTGCCTCAGAGTGCTGGTGGGTTCGATGTCCCACTGGCTGACGAGCTGGTGCAGGATGCGGCCTGCTTCGCGGGGCCGCATGCTTGCGCGGGCACGGTGGAAGGCCTGCTGGGTGATCAGCTCGACCGCCGCGGACATCGTGGTGGTGGACTCGTCCGTCCGCAGGTCGGCGAGGACGTCGAAGGCATCAGGGTGGACGGCGAGCCAGGCCGCTGCCTCGCGCCGGAAGTCCGTGTGACTTGCGAGGTGGGCGGCACGCCGTAGGTTGGCGTCGTCGGCCATCCGTTGCGCGACCTCGTGGGTGGCCCGTCGAGCGACTTGGAGTTGCTCAATCTGACTCGGTGTGAGCTCAGCATTGAGCCGGGTCCAGGTGTGCGATGTAGGCGTCAGAGCGCGGACGCGGGGGTTGTCGGCATCGTGGCGCCGGGTGCGGCCGCCGGCCTCTTTGAGGGCAAGGAGGGCGTAGTGCAGTTCGGCGCCGGTCAGCGCCTGGGTGTCGGTGACTCCGGTCAGGACATAGCCCTGGTGAATCTTGTCGGTGTCACCGTCCCACGGGTTGCCGCGCATCGGCTCGGGCAGGCCGGCCAGGCGGCTGGGTCGGCTTCTATTCCAGGACTCGTGCAGGGTCGCGTCGCTCACCAGGCGGCCGAGGCGTTCCAGGTGCGTCTGTGCCTCGTCGAGGATGTGCCCGGCGAGTTCTGCGGTTTCCGGGGCCGAGTTCTCGGCAGCCGCGCGGGCAAGGCGGGCGAGTTCCTGAAAGTGGGTCGCGCGGGCCGTGACCTGCTCGAGAGTCGGGCCGCTGTCACGGAGGTCGTATCGCTCGGTGACGAGCGTGGTGAGCGTCGTCGTCCAGGCATGCAAGGCCTGGTCCTCCGCGCTGCCGGTGCGCGTGGCTGCGAGCTTCCACTGGGCGTAGCGGATCAGGACCGCGTCTTCACCGAGGTAGGTATCAGCGAGGCTGTCGTACGGCAGTACGCGTGCGGGCACGTCCGGCTGCGGCGTGAGGGTGGTGCGGGTACCGCTGGATCCGGTGATGGTCCATCCGCCATCGGCACCGCGCTCGGCGATCAGCAGGGCATCGCGCATCGCCGCAGCCTGGTGCGCCCACTGAGAGGAGTACTGGGCGAAGTTTTGGACGTCCCTGCTGACGGCGGCGCTGGCCTCCTGGTAGCCCCGATCCAGCTGATCCGCGATCTCCCGGCCGGTGCTCTGGCCAATGTGCTGGCCGGCGCGCGTGAGCTTGTAGACGAGATTGGCGCCGAGTTCAGCCAAAGCAGGCGGCCGGGGCAGTTCGGGGACGATGATGTCCTCATCCCTGGGGATCCCGAGCTCGTACTCGTCGGCGCCTTGGGCTGGCTCGCCGGTCCTTGGCCGCCCTCCCCCACCTGGGCGGGAGCTTTCCCGGCCGCTGGAAGTCTCCTGCTCGTCATCGTCGGCTAGCAGGGAGTCGACCAGGTCCTGCATCTCCTGGTCGGTCGCTTCCTTGGTGTCTCGGGGGTCGTCGTCGCGGTCGGGGGTGTTCGCAGCGGCCTCAGCGGCGATCAGGTCGGCCAGGTGCGCCTGCTCGGCGCGGGCGGAGGTGAGCGCCTCCGCCTGGTCAAACGGGAGATCTATCAGTCGGTGGGCTCGCTCGACGCTCGTCTGACGTCCGGCCAGCTCGTCACGTGCGGCCTCCAGTGCGCCATCTAGCTTGCCCAGCATCTTGGTTAGCCGTGCGACCCAGTTTCCGGTCGGTGCAGGGTGTTCCTTCGTGCCGATGGTCACAAGGACCTCTTCGCCGGGGACGCCCTCCATGGTGAACACCGCGGTGCCGGCCTCGGGAAACAGGCTGACGTTAAGCGGCACCCCGTCGAGGGTGGCGATGCTGCGACGCTCCAGGCCGCCCACGTCGAGCAGGAGATCACGCAGCTGTGCCTCAGTAGCAGGTGCCTCGCTGTCCCTGAGACGCAGACCGCGCCGGGTGCTGTCCTCCCGACGGTTGAGCAGGTCACTCAGGTGGTCAACGCTGCGCTTGCCAGCATCGATGACATCGTCCGCGTTGGCGATGATGCTGCGGTTGTGCTCGCGGGTGCGACGCCACCGGGACTCGGCCGCTTCTAGGCGGCGAACCTTTTTGTCGATCTTGTGCTTCTCGAGGAGCATCTCCTTGCCAGACCCGATGGCCTTCAGCTCGGCGATGTCGAAGGTGCTCTTGTTGAGATCGAGCTCCATCTCGTCGACCTGGCTCAGATCGATGTGGCCCGTCTTGTACTGGGCGATCATGCGGGCCTTACGCTCGCAGTGCTGCAGGCGCAGAGCCATCGCCGACATGTGCTTGATGTATTGGTGGATCTGGATGACTCGGTGCTGGTTGCCGGGACGCCAGATCCGCCACTGTTCTTGCTCGATCTCGTCTGGACGCCATCCGAAGGTGACCTGGTGCGCGGCGATGGCCCGGTCGGGTGCGTCAACCGCGACGCCGGCGGTTCCGCTGGAGCCGATCAGGACGCGGATCTCGCCGGTACGGAACTTCCTGAGGAGTTCTTCCTTCTTTGCCGCGCTGTCGCCAGCGTCCTGCATGTAGGCGATCTTCTCGGCCGGAATGCCTCCGGCGATGAGGCGATCGCGCATGTAGTCGTAGGCGCTCCACTTGCCCTTGCGTCGGTTTTCGACGTTGCTGACGCCGAGACTGCAGAAGATGAACTGGCCGGCCCCGGGGTTGGGGTGGAGGGGCGAGTCCGGGTCACTGCTGTCGGTACGGTAGCGGCGGTCCTTGTAGGCGTGGTCGATGCGCAGGACGTTGTCGACGACGGCGTCCAGGACGGTAGGCCCGTCGGCTTCCTCCCCGACCAGCTTGGGGTGGATGGCGTGCATCACCGCGTCGCTGATGATGCTCGGCATGATGTCGCCCTCGTCGGGCTCGCCTGCCTCGAAGCGCTCGATGCGACCAAGCCAGTTAGTGCTCATCCATTCGGATTCGCCCTCAGTGCGCGGGAGGACGTGGATCTGTGGCTTTCCACCTGCGATGGCGGGCCGGCCTTTGATCGTCACGTCGTGCTGGGTCCGCACGTCGGCCATGACGTGGTGCAGACGGACGTAGGTATTGAGGTTCGTCTCACGAAAGGCGCCGGGGCGTTCCTTGAACCGGATCTGACCGTTGGGCGCGATCTCGGGCTCGAGGACCGTCTCAATGAACATGCCGTTGAAGCTGTCAAGGTCATTGATGGCCACCTGCGGCAGCAGGTCGGGCCTGATGAGGTCGAACAGTCGGTAGAACTGCGACATCTTGTTCCGGGCGGGTGTTCCGGAGGCCCCGACGATCACGGCGTCCGGGAAGGCACGCCGGATGATCCATGCCTTCATGTCAAGGTCGTAGGCGCGTGCGGCGGGCGCGAGAGCGAGATCCGGCAGGCGCGTGGGGTAGGCGATGCCGAGGAAGTTCTGCACTTCGTCAACAAAGAGCGCGTCAATGCCGATGCGTTCGAAGGGCAGGCCCACGTCCCGGTGGATGAGGGCGTTCTTGCGGAGCTGCTCCACGAGCTTGGTGAGCATGGTTCGCAGCCGCTTGACCGTGCGGGCGCTGGGGCGATCGTCGGTGATGTCGCCCATGCCGGCCAGGGCGAGGTCGTCCCCGAGGATCTCAGCGACGAGGGGGTCGCGCAGGTCGTTGAGGAGTTCCTGCTCGAGGATGTCGCGCTCGGGGCTGCGGCCACGACTTTGCAGTTCGACAAAGGCCCTCAGGCGCGCGGAGACCGCTTCCAGATAGAGCTGCTGGGACTCGGCGGAGAGCGGAATCCGCTCAAAGACGGTGTACGGGACGATGACCGCGTCGAAGCTGCCATTGGCGATCTTTCCAATGAACGCCTGGCGGCGGGCCCGGGTCTCGGCGGCGCCACCTTGGCTGTTGAAGTCTTCCTGGGAGCAGACGAGGATCTTGGCGTCCTTGTACGCCCAGCGGGCTGCCCGTTCCCACTGTCCCAGAGCGTTGTTGGGTACGACGATCATGGGTTTGCGCGACAGACCGAGCTGCTTGCGCTTCATGACGGTCAGAAGGATCGACAGCGTTTTTCCGAAGCCGCCGTCGTGCTCCATCAGGAAGGACTCGACCAGGCCCCGGGCGACGGCGTCCTTCTGGTAGTCGCGGGGGGTGACGTCAGGGTTGAGACCGGGGAAGGTCAGGTGGGCGCCGCTTGGCCGGTAGGTGACGTGCGACCGGTAGTACCAGTTGTAAAGGCGAACCAGCTCCTCGGCGCGTGACGGTTCTTCCCACATGTAGTCGGCGAAAAGCCTGTTGATCTCATCGGCGCGGGCCTGGACGTCCTCGGTCGCAGATGCGCTGGGGGTTTTGCCGTCGCCGGTCTTGGTGGGGGTTTCCTCTTCGTCCTTGGCGGGTGGCACGAGGAGGCTCGCGCGACGCAGCATCCGTTCGACGATGGTGACGGCGTCCCACCGCGGCGTGCCATAGGTGTCGCGGTTGGTGCTGAGCTTGCGGGCATCGGGGGATGCCTCGATGCGCCAGTCCCCGCCGATGGCCCGGCTGACGTAGATCTCCCGGTGGCCGATGAGCGTGCGCAGGAAGCCTTCGACCCATTCGGGCCGCAGCATGGGGTCGCCGAGTTCGACGTCGATGTCGCCGGCTTCGGCATCGGAGGGGATGACTGCCTTGAGGGCCTCGATGTTCGCCCGGAAACGGTCGTCGCCCGCGTCCCGGTTGGCGCTCTCGGCGACATGGAGCTTGCCGCGGACGTGACCGGACAGGTAGCGGTCAGCCGGGATGACGTCGCCCGTCTTGGGGTCGTCGAAGACCAGTGTTCCGAGCTGGGTCCGGGCCTGGTCCGCGGGGATGTCGAGGAGCTCGGCGATGTAGGCGAGGTTGGCGGTTCCGCGCTGGTTCAGGCTGATGGCCAGGGCCTCGGCCGGTGTGCTCGCGCGGGTGGGTGTGTCGCTCGGCCGGTCCTCGTGCTCGAAGATGCTGCTCTTGCTGGCTGTGCCCGTCTTGCGGTCGTAGACCTCCAGTGCCATGACGGCCGGGCCGAGCGGGTCGAGCCGGAAGTGCCAGCGGGCGCTGCGAGGCTTCATCGCCCGGTTGAGCGGGCCGTGGGAGGTGGCGTAGTGGTCGTAGACATCGTTGAGCTGCGCCCTGGCTGCTTCCACTGCCTCGGGCGGAGCTTCGTCGGTGGCCTGGAGGTCGACGAGGGTGCGGTACTGGTCGCGCAGTGCGAGGAGGTCGTTGAGCTCGGCGCGCTCGGCCAGGTCGTGCTCGAAGGGCACCAGTTGTCCGCTGCGCAACGTCAGGAAAGCGTCGTTCTCCTGGATGATGGAGCCTTCGTGGGCGCTGAGGTCGGTGCCGAACCGTTCGATGGCCTGCTGGATCCGCTCGGCTTCGGCGTCGACGGCTGCCCGCTGGGCTGGGTCGGCGGGCTGGTAGGTCAGCTGGGATGCCTGGGCCTGTTCGATGATGCGCTGGGCAGCCTCAGTGACCTGGCGGGCTGTGTGGGCAAGGTCGTCGGGGATGACACTGAGTTCAGGGCCGTGCTGGCCCGAGACCATAGCGTGGGTGCCCAGGACTTGCTCGGGATGCCGGGCGAAGTAGCTGCTGATCCTGGCGCTTCCGCCCTCTAGGGGCACGATCTGTGTCGGTATGGGGTCCCAGCCGGCCGGTTCCTTGCCGGGTTCGCGGACGCGGAGGAAGACGATGTCGCCAACGGCCCGGGTGCCTGCGCTGCCGGCGAAGGCCCCGGCGGGAAGCCGGATGGCGCCCAGGAAGTCGGCGTGCTGGGTCATCTCGCGCCGGGCTTCGTCCTTGAGGCTGTCGAGAGTCCACCGCGAGGTGATGACGGCGATGATGCCGCTGGGACGGACGTGGGCGAGCAGCCAGTTCAGGGCGTGGTTATGGATCGACAGGCCGAGGGGGTTGTGGGCCGGGTCGGTCAGTGTGTAGTCGCCGAAGGGCAGGTTGCCGAGCGCGCCGTCTGCGTAGTCGCGGGGCAGCTGGACGTCCACGAAGGAGGAGGGGTGGACGGTGGCTTCCGGGTTCAGGCGCTGGGCGATGCGTGCGCTGGCGGGTTCGAGCTCGATGCCGATCATGCCGGGGGCCAGGAAGGTGCCAGTGCCACAGCCGAGTTCGAGGAGGCGGGCACCGGCGGGTACGCCGAGGGCCGTGGCCGCGGCGCGTATCGCGTCGGCGATCGCGGGATCGGTGAAGTGCGCGTTAGGGGTGGATGCGGCCGCGGCGTCGTACTCGGCCGCGCTGAGCAGCTTGCGCAGTTCAGTACGGGTTGCTTGGTGCTCGGGCTTGGCTTCGTTGAAGACCTCCGAGACGCCGGTCGCGCCCCAGGAGGTGTATCCCTCAAGGACCTGCTGCTGTTCCTCGGTCAGTGGCTGATCGTCGGGGAGCTGAGAGAGCAGACGCAGTGCGTCCAGGTTGCGGGCGATGCGCAGATGCGCCGGGACCGGCTGCTGGAGGGGGCGGTGTGGGGTGCCCTGGGGCTGATTGTCGGGGGTGGAGTTGGTGGGCAACCCTGCGCTCCTTTCCAGAGAGTTGTCAGAGGGCACGGCCGAGGGCGCGGAGTTCGTCCAGGGAGGTGCCGAGCGGGGCGAGGAGTTCGGGCATGAGCTGGAGGGCCTGGAGGAGTTCGGCGTCGCTGGTCTCGCTGACGGTGCGGTCGCCGTCGAGCAGGGTGCGGATGGTTTGCTGCCGCTGCGAGAGGCGGGTGTCGAAGTCGCTCAGGCGTGCCTGGTGTGCGGCCGGCTCGGTGTGGGGCTGGGCGGTGTCGGTTTCGGGGGGCAGCTGGATCAGGTCCTGCATCACGGTGTGCTCGGCTTGTCGGCGCAGGAGTTGGAGCAGGCCGGCTCGCTTGGAGTGGTTGGTGATGTCCGGGGTGAGGTGGATTTCGGCGAGGGCGTCCCAGACGGCGATGACGCGGTCCTGTACGTCTTCGCCGAGCTGCTGGTAGAAGGAGTCGGGGTGGGCGAGGTTGGCGTGGGTGCGCGGGAGCCAGCGGCGCCAGTAGGCCTGGGCTTCGAGTGCGTAGTTGGTCACGGCTGTGGCTCCTCTGGGCTCCGTGGTGATGCGAGGGTGTCAGGGTTTGGCATCTGATTCCCGGGTGCTTCCCGTGGGGCGGGAGGAGCGCGGTTTTTTCTTCTGAGTGGGTCGCCAGACGGGAAGGGCGCCTGGCTGCGCGGCTGTCGGGGCGGGTCACACGGGTTCGGCAGCGCGGGCCTGTTTCGTGTCCCGTGCGGTCGTGGGAGTGGTGGCCGAGAGCTTCAGTGCCGGTGCGGAGTGGCTGGCCGGGACGGGGTGCTGGTGCCAGAACCGGGCAAGTTGTCGGCCGCCGCACACGATGGCCAGGCCCATAGTGATGCCGCAGACGGCGAGTACGGCGGGGAGGACGTGCAGCGGGACAAGAGCCACGACCAGGCCAGCCAGCGGGTAGGGAAGCAGGCCAATGACCCACAGGACGCTGACGGTGGCGCCCAGGGCATGACCGGGTATGACCAGCGTTCTCATCGTGCGCAGGACGACATTGGCCGCGCACTCCCCCGCCACGATGGCGGTAGCGGCTACCGCGAAGGCGGCGAAGGTCCCGACCGTGCCAGCCACGACGGAGGCTGCGGCGAGGAGGATGCCACTGGGTATGAGGAGCGGTGCCATTCCCCAGCGGTCGATTCCTCGGCGGGTGATGGAGGTGGTCAAGAGGGTTACCACTGCTGCCGCAGTCCACATGGTGCCCAGGTCGGTTTCGGCCTTCTGGTACTGGTGAAGGGCGATTCCGGGTGCGGAGGCGAGCAGGATGGCGACCAGGATCTGGACGGCGCCCATGACGACTGCGATCCAGGCGATGACGGGGGTGCGTAGCATGCGCCACCCCACGGCCATCGACTTCAGCGGGCTCTGCGGTAGGTGTTCCTCGTTGGGCTGGGGACGGCCGACCCTGAGCAGGGGCGCTCCGCATGTGGTGGCCATGGAGAGGAGGGCGACGGCCGCAAGGGCAGCCACTGGGTGCTGGGTGACGAGTGCGGCGGCACAGAGGGGGCCTATGAGCAGGGCTGCCTGGTCGATCTGCATCTGGCGTGCCTGGATGCGGTGGACGTCGTGGCCAGACTGCACCTGGGTGCCGATGACCTCGCAGGAGAGGAAGGAGAACTCGGCAAGGACTCCCCCGACCGCTCCGAAGACGATCACGGTCCACCACTGCTGTGGGTGCAGTAGGAGGAGCCCTATGACCGCCAGGGTGAGGACGGCCCGGAGCAGTGAGGCGGCAAGGAGGATGGTGCGTCCTCCGATGCGGTCGACTAGGGCGCCGGCCATGGGGAGTATCGCGATGCGGGGCAGCCACTCGGCGATGAATGCGATGCCGGAGTGGCTCACGCTGCCGGTGATGGCGAGGACGATCAGGGGCAGCGCGTATTGGGCGATGGCGGTGCTGAGCGCGTCCGTGGCGCGGAGCAGGTTCGTGCGGTGGAGTTCACGCATGATGTGACGCGTACGGCCGGGACGGGCGCACGCTCGTCCCTTTCTGTGGACGGGGAGGGCTGCAGACGCCGAGAGTGCGAGCAGTCGGCGTCAGCCGGTTCGGTGCTCGCGGACTTCTCTGAGTGTGTGGGGTGCGTGTTCGGCTGCCGTGATGGGAGGAGGAGGCGTGCTAGTTGCGGTCGGCGCCTTCGTGGCGGCAGCCCTCTTGGGGGTGGCGGTGTGTCCGAAGGCGGACGTGTAGAACCATCGGCCGGCGCTCATGTGGGTTTGCCTCCTGGGGTCAGCGACACCTGCGGCGGGGCTGGGCGGTTTCACCGTCTTCAGCGCGTGAACGGTGAGCAACCGTGTGCGGGGTGATTCGTGCTGACTTCCCGCCTGGCGAGCAGCGAGTTTCTCGGTGTCTCGCTGGACGGGACGACGCGTCACCGAGCAGGCATGGCGATCCCGTCGCCATGTGGCCGGGCGCCGGAGGGGACGTGATTAGGTGTGCTGGCCGACGGTGAGCGGCAATGATGGTCCCAGGGTGGGAAGAGGGTGGTGTGTATCCCGCCCACCGGGCCTTCGGCGTATGTGTGTGGGCGTGTGGCGTCTGCTCGCTTCCCTTCTGGCGGGAAGCTGGGGGGAGGTTAACCGCCAGGCGGTAACTTCCTCGTCGAATCTTCGAGCAGCGTCAGGTGGCGTTCGTGGCGCTCCGTATCCACGCAGAAGTCATCTCTGCCAGCTGACGTGCGGGAACGGTCAACGGTCCCTAACCCGAGGAAAGTTCCGCGGGCCATTCAGCTACGGAACGTGTCCGGAAGTTTGACCTCCGGTGCCCATTTCTTCTAGATCCGCGGCCGAGATGCGACAACGATGGAGGGCATACAGCGAGCCGCTCGCATATGTCGGTGGCCGTTTTCTCGGGGAGGCTGACAGTGAAGGAAGCGGTCGATCGCGCAACAGGTGCCTCGGCGCATGCGAAGGTGTTCCGGGTCCTCACAGCTCTGGAGGAACTCGGTCCCGGGGCTCACGAGTTGCGCCGGATCACGTCCAAGTCAGGCCTTCCCCGCTCCACCGTCCAGCGCATCCTTGCCTGCGGGGTAGAGGAGGGACAGATCGAGCTACGCGGCCAGGGCCTGTACAGCATCACCCCGCACAGTGGCGCGCTTCGGGGCCTGCGACTGCCGCAGGTTGCCTCGCAGGGCGCCGATCCTGACCTGACCCAGCTGCAGCGGCAGACCGCTCAGGTCGTTCTGCTGTTCGTCACTGTCCCACTGGCACGCCGCCTGTGGGTGGACACTGTGTACGGTCGGCGCTACGACTTCGTGGAGGCACTCACCTCCGAGGACAGTGCGGCCCTCGAGCTCTCTCCTCTGTCGGCGGACGCCGCCGGGCTTGTGATCAGCGCGCACAGCGAGGACGAGACCGTCAGCAGCCGGTTCCGGGAGATCCAGGAACTGGGTACGTGCTTCACCCGGTCCCCGCTGCCGGGCTGGTCGATGATCGCCGCTCCGGTGTACGGGCGGGCTGGCCACGTCGAAGGGGCGCTGGCCCTGCTCGGCCAGCACCCCAGGATGTTTTCGGAAAAGACCCGCTTCTCCTACGAGGTCCTGCGTACAGCCGCCCGGGTCAGCCGGCGCTCGGAGAACGCGCTGCGGCCCGTCCGCTCGTCCTCGCAGCTTGCTCCGGTCGCCTGAGGGGAGAACGGCCGGCGGCGGTGTCTCCGACAGGTCCGAGGCGCAAACGGACTGTCGGTCACCAGCCGTGATGGGCGTGTTGGCGCGCCGCCGTGGGCTCCTCGGACTCGGGATCGGCAGCACCTTCCCGTTCGATGACTGACATGGTCACAGCCCTGAAGCCATGGTCACGCGCATGGGAGGGAATGGCAGTGGTCAGTAGGGCGGACGCGTAGCCCTCCGCCCCCACGAGGATCTCCCGCACCACGCCGTCCTCGTCGTCTGGATACTCAGTCGGCTGTGCCAGCAGGTCAGGGACCTTGCGCAGGTATGCCTCCTCGAGATCCGGGTGGCGTGCGATCTCCTCGCGGATGCGTCGCAGCTGCGGATCGGTCTGAGTGTTCTGGAAGACCAGGGCGAACTGCGAGAGAGCCGGCAGCATCCATGAGTCTCGCCACTTACCCAGCATGTGCGGAGCATCCGGGTGGAACAGTGTCCATCGCAGGGTGTTCACCGTCGGGTGGTTGAGCGGGTGTGGTGAGACTGCCTCGAACAGCCGGAAGTACGCGTCGTTGGCGGCCACCACGTTCCACGCACCATCGGTGAGGCAGGCCGGGTCGCTCTGACGGTGGATGTGAACGTTGGCCCAACGCTCAGTCAGTTCCAGAAGGCGGGCATTGCCCGAGAGGGCGCCGGGCAGGGGTACCAGGTGACCAGTCAGCCGGTAGAGCTGCCGACGGCCGACCTCGTCAAGGTGCAGAGCTCGGGCCAGATCATCCAGGCGTGTCCGCGGGATCGCCTGCCGCGCACTCTCCCAGACCCTGTACTGGCGGTCGCTCATGCCCAGTTCGAGGGCAGTTTCCTCCTGACCCATGCCTCGTGCGTCCCGCGCATTTACCAAGAACGCGGTGAGACCTGGAGCCAGCGGCAGATCACGGCGTTCCTCCCGTCGCTCGTCGGAGCTGCGAGGCGTGCACCGGTCGGCCGTGGGGCGCATCATCGGGACACGCAACGCCGATGCGGCGCGCGGTGATTGGCTTTTAAAGAGAATCGAACCTCTAGACATGCATCCCCCTGTACTGGTGCCGCATTGCGGCGGCATCGCGGCCCGGGCGCACCACGTACGTCAAGCGCCGCTGTCGGCGTTTGCTCCATCCACGCGGGCAGTGCGAGGCCGAGATGCACCAGAACACTCAGGGCGACCGCGCGGCTGTCGGAGACTGTTCCGTCTCCTGCGGCCGGCAATGGCTGGCTGACCATGGCGGTTCGTTCTCCCGAGCGCGATGCCGTGGTGATCCTGGCACCGGCGCCCCTGGGCACAGGCCGGGCAGTCGCTCGGCAGCCGAAGCAACGAACGCCGCGTCGACGGGCGTCCGCCCGGTTGACTGTCCCGGCACCCACACTCCAGCGCTCCCTCGTGACGGCGGAGACCATCCGCCGATGAGCCTGTTGGCTCACTCGACTGCTCCAGCCGCTTCGGGAGCTCCGTGCCACCTGTATCGCGTCCTTCAGTCCTCTACTGCGTTGGAGATGACGCCAGGCGAAGGCGCATCCCATCAAGTCCGTTGGATGAGCGACTTTGACCTTATGCGGACCCATCCCGATCTTGTCAAGTAGATTGGATGGTCGGATGGCATTGATGATCCACTATCCAACCAAGTAGATTCGGGTGGGACACAACGGCTGCTGTCCCTGGCTAGGAGTAGTGATCCGACGAGATGGGTGAAGCACCCACCAGCCGCGGGACGGTCGCCGACCGCCTGACGTGGCTAATCAAGAACCGGTACCCAAACGGCACCGGCCCTTCGACGTATGAGGAGATCGCGAGCCGCAGCAGGGAGTTGCCCGCCCTCGGCAAGGAGGGAGGAGAGAAGGGCATCAGCCCCCAGACAGTGCTGAACATCGCTTCAGGCAAGGTAAAAAACCCGGGAGTCCAGACGCTGACGACCCTGGCCCGTGTCTTCCGCGTGAAGGTGAGCTACATCCTCGGCGAGACGGACGAGCCAGCCGCGGAGGACGGGAGTGGTGGCGTGGCCCTCGATCGCCTCGCTACGCAGCTGGACTACCTCTTCAAGGTAGTGATCCCCGATGGCCGAGGCCCCTACACGGAGGCGGAAGTCGCGGACGCCATCTCCGAACGCGGCTGCACCATCGCAGAGTCCGACATCCGCGACCTGCGGACCGGCCAGGGCACGGCCGATCCCTCTCACGACCTGCTTGCCTGCATCGCAGACTTCTTCATGGTCCCAGTTGGCTACTTCAAAGACCCGGCAACCAGCAAGAAGGTGTCCGAAGACCTGGAGCTGCTCAGCGCGCTGAAGAGCGTCGGAGCCCGCAAGGTCGCCATGCGCGCCATGGCTGACCTCGACGAAGAGGACTGCCAGGTTCTCGTGCCGATGATCAAGCATCTAGGTGAGGCTGGCCGACGGCAGCGGATGTGACAGATCCAACAGGCTGGGCGGCCTCTGTACCGCTCGGCGATTTTCTGCCAACTCGGCTGAAGTAGGCTGCTAGTTCGCGCCTTCCGATGCGCCAGGGCCACAGCCGGACGACGACGGGGACGCCAATGGAATACGTGCGCTGGCACTGGCCGGCGATGCACCCGGGGGAGGGAGCGGGGATGGACGACAGGACACTTCTGCGTCACTGCGCGGGGGTGGTTGAACAGGTCGAGATCCCCGCGCCGTACGACACGAATGCCTTGTGCGACGCCCTCGAACAGATCAGGCAACGGGAAATCTCGCTGGTGCCCATGGCCATGCCGACTCGGCCTGGCAGCCCCTGCGGGCTCTGGGTCGCCACAGACGACGTTGACTACATCCTGTACCAGAAGCACACCAGCAGGGCTCATCAGGCTCACATCGTCCGCCACGAGGGCGGCCACATGCTCCTCGGACACAATTCCGTCCCCGCTCAGGAACACGAGGTCACCCAGCTCCTGATGCCCAACTTGAACCCAGCACTGGTCCAAACCGTCCTCGGGCGCACGGTGTACACCTCGGTGGAAGAGCGCGGAGCGGAGATCGTGGCGTCGCTTCTGCCCATGCACGCTCGCAGGGCCGCGGCTCAGGCCACCCGCCGCCGCCCGCTTTCCGAGGGTGAGCAGAGGCTGGTGAACCATCTTGAACGATCACTTGAGCGCAACGCGGGGGGATTCTAGGTGCTCCACAACGTCGTCTATGGCATCTTGTCAGTCGTCACCTGGGGCGCCTTCTTCTACAAGGCCAAGGACCTCATCAAGGACTGGCGGAACCCGGAACTACGGCTGCTGAGTCTGGCCATCGCCTCCTTTGCCGCTCCCTTCGTTCTCGCCGCCCCCTGGCTCTATGTGCGGCTCGACGCTCTCTTCGGCTACCACAACCTAGTGACCCTTCCGGTCTACCTGTCCGTGGCGACCTGCCTCTCGTCCTTCCTGGCGCTGCTGGTCAGTTGGTCCTCCGCCCAGTCAAAGGTTCGGCTTCGGCACAGGCTCATCGTCGGGTATGCGGTCATTTCAGTCATCGCCATGGTCGTCCTCTTCCTGATGGGCGATGTGAGCGATGCCGAGCACCCGGTGGACTTCGACGCCTACTACGCGCACACCCCGTACATATCAGAGTTCCTCCTCGTGTACGCGCTGCTGTTCGCGGTCAGCATGTCCGCGTTGATGCGCCTGTGCTGGCGGTACTCCAAGGCGGTGGACAAGCCCTGGCTCCGCCGGGGTCTTCGTGTGGTCGCGGTGGGAGCGGGCTTCGGCCTTGGTTACGCAGTACCGAAGATGGTCTCCCTGCGTTGGGAGACTCATCTCACGGACATTGTCAACAGCTATGTGGCCCCCATGTCGGCCAGCATCTCAGCAGGCCTGTTCGCCGTCGGGTTCACCATGCCGGCCTGGGGTGTAGGGCTTGACCGCGCACGCCAGTTCATCGCCGATGCCAGGGCTTACCGCACCCTCCACCCGCTGTGGAGCGCGGTTGCCCAAGCGTTTCCGCAAATTGTGCTGATCGAGCCGCCAACCGCCCGTAAGGAACACTGGAGCGCCCGCAACTTGCACCGGCTGTTCGGTCGTCTGGTCATCGAGGTCCGTGACGGACGCATGGCCCTGCGTTCACACCGCGACCCCGAAGTTCAACACACTGGGAGAGACTTGAAGTTCCTAGTCAGTCGCCAGGTCACTGAAATCCGCGATGGGCAACTCCTCCTCCTTCCCTATTACCAGCCGCAGATCGCTGCCGAGGCTCGAACCCGCGCGAAGGCGGCTGGGCTAAGCGTCACCGATGAAGAGGCCGTTGTAGAGGCCGCTCAGATCGCGGCCGCATTGCAGGCGCTGGTCTCCGGGCGCACGCTGCCCGAGGCAGCAGTCGAAGCTCCTCACGATCCTGCTGACGGGGACATCGAAGAGGAGCAGGCGTGGCTCACTCGCGTCGCGCGGGCCTACCACTCCTCCCCCATCGTCAAGGACTATCAGCCCGTCGCAGACGGCCAGCCAACGGACTCTGTTGCGGCATGAAGACGTCCAACTTGTTCAGCGAAGCCCTTATGACGGACCCCCATGAGGGCTTCAGGCATCTGCGCGCCGCCGGGGCCGTCCATGAGAGTGTCACCCCGGACGGCGAGGCAGTGTGGGTCGTCACGCGCTATGCGGAAGCGCGGGACGCGCTTGCCGACTCACGGCTGTCGCTGAATAAAGCCAACGCGCGTACACGAGGCGAGTACCAGTCGTCCATGCCTCCGGAACTCGACGCTCATCTTCTCAACATGGACGCCCCTGATCACACGCGCCTTCGCCGCCTAGTCTCAAGGGCTTTCACGCCACGGCGAGTAGAAGCGCTACGGCCCCACATCCAGAGGCACGTGGACGATCTCCTCGACGCAGCACAAGGTCCTGAGGTCGACCTGATTGCCGCTCTGGCCGAACCGCTGCCTATGGGTGTGATTTGCGACCTACTTGGCATCCCCGCGGGTGACAGGAGCGACTTTCGCGCCTGGACCAGTTCGCTCATGTCCCCGCGTCCTGGCGCCGCGTCCGAGTCGCGAGCCGCCATGAAAAACATGTACCAGTTCCTCGCAAGCATCCTGGAGGACAAGCGACGCCACCCGACAGATGACCTCCTGTCCGACCTCCTTGAGTCCCACGACGAGCACGACCGGCTCACCGCAGCCGAACTCGTCTCGCTCAGCTTCCTCCTCCTCTTCGCCGGCTACGACAACGCCGTACACCTGATCGGGAACGGCGTCCTAGGCCTGCTTCTGTATCCCGACCACCTGAAGAGTCTGGCCGACGGGCACCTTCCATCGCGCCTCGTCATCGAAGAGACACTGCGCTGGAACCCGCCCTCCGCGCTTGGAGTGCGGCGTTTCGCTCTCCAGGACGTCACGATCGGCGGGACCGACATCCCTACCGGGGGACGTGTCTGGATTGCGCTGATCTCCGCGAACCGTGACGAAGCCCAATTCGAAGCTCCGGACGTCTTCAACCCACATCGCAACCCGGGTCATCTCAGCTTCGGGCATGGTGCTCACTACTGCCTTGGGGCGTCCCTGGCGCGTCTTGAGGCAGAGATCGCCCTCACCACTCTCGTGCACAGGCGACCCGACCTGACCCTGGCCGTGCAGCCGGACGAGCTCAGGTGGTGGCCGTCATTCCACAAGCGAGGACTGCAGGAACTACCTGCCCGCTGGTAGCTGCCCCTCCGACATTTGGCGCGTACGTGCGGCTCGACAGGTTCGCTGGCAGATCCCTTGCAGAACGAAGGGCTCAGGGGTGAGGCGGGTCCGTCGGTGGACGACCGGAAGGGACCGGCCCTTGAGGCCGGTCCCTTCCGCGTGAGAGGCGTCGGTGGTCAGGCGCGTCCGAGTGCTCGGCTGATCCAGCCGGCGTCGCGCCACTGGTCTGTGTTGAGGGTGCCGCGGGCGTCGATGACCTGGCAGTCCGGTGGACGAGGCGCTTGGGATCGATGCGGGTGAACTGAGGCCACTCGGTCAGGTGCAGGAGGAGGTCGGCGTCCTGGACGGCGGCGATCGAGTCTTCGATGTAGTCGAGTTGGGGGTGGAGCTTGCGGGCGTTGTCGAGGGCTTTGGGGTCGGTGACGGTGACAGTGGCGCCGAAGTCGTGCAGGGCCTGGGCGACTGCGAGGGCGGGAGAGTCGCGGATGTCGTCGGTCTCGGGCTTGAAGGCGGCGCCCCGGACGGTGATCCGCTTGCCGCGCAGGTCAGGGCCGAGTTCCTCGCGGGCGAGATCGACGACGCGCTGTCGGCGGCGGGTGTTGACGGCGTCGGCTTCGCGGAGGATCCCGACGGCCTGGCCGGCGTCGAGCTCGTCGGCGCGGGTGATGAAGCCACGCAGGTCCTTGGGCAGGCAGCCTCCGCCGAAGCCGAAGCCGAAGCCGAGGCCGGGCCGCATGCTGCGGCGGCCGATGCGGATGTCGTGGCCGAGGGCGTCGGCGAGCTCGGCGACAACCGACTACTCGCATACCTCCGTCGCCAACTGGTGCCGGCGCGGAATGACCCCGAAGTGGCCGGTGCCCAAGCTGATCGCCGCCGCCCTCGGCGAACGCTTCGGCCGACCGGTGACACTGGCAGAGATCGGCATGGCGGAGGCGGAGACACCGGACGCGAATGTGGGGTTGGATTTCCCGCGAGACCGTGCCGAGGCGGTCCAAGTGGCCACTTCGTTCTTGAGTTCCGTGAACCGCCGTGACTTCCTGACCGGATCCGGCTTCGGCGTGTCCGCCTTCACCACCCCCATGACCCGCTGGCTGGTCACCCCCGCCGACGAGGCCGCCGCCCACACCGGCGGCAAGCAGGTCGGCCGGGCCGACCTCGACGAACTCCGCGACGCGGCCGACGACGCCCGCCGCTGGGATTCCAAATACGGCGGCGGGAACTGGAAGGCCAACTCCGTCACCACCTGCCTGACCGAACGGGCCGCCCCACTGCTGCGGGGCTCCTTCACCGACGCCGTCGGCCGCGAGCTGTTCTCCGTGACCGCGGAACTGTCCCGCCTCGCGGGGTGGACGGCGTTCGACGTCGGCCAGCACGACATCGCCCAGCGGCACTTAATCCAGGCCCTCCGCTTGGCCCGCGCGGGCGGGGACGTGCAGCTGGGCTGCTTTGTGCTGACCACGATAGCGATGCAGTCCCTGCTGCGGGGCTTCGCCTCCGAGGCCGTCGACATGGCCCAGGGCGCCTTCGAGCGGGCCAAGGGCCAGTCTGCCCCCAGAGTGCTGGCGTTCACCAAGCTGATCGAGGCCCGGGCCCATGCCCGTGACAGGGACTCCAGGGCCGCCTCCCTGGCCCTGGCCGCCTCCGAGGACCTCCTGAGTCAGGCGGAGGGTTCCAGCGGCTTGGAGCCCGCCTGGATCGACTTCTATCACCATGCCCGCCGTCCGCGGACGCCGCCGAGGTCTTCCGCGACCTCAAGAACCCCAAGGCCGCCCTGGCCTGGAACCAGCAGGCCGCAGCCATGCCCACCGGGGTGTTCACCCGCTCGGTCGGGATGCGGCTGGCAATCGTGGGGACCGCCCACCTCCAGGCCCGCGACCTCGAGCAGGGCCTGGAGCTCGGCAACCGGTCCGTCGACATCCTCGGCCGGGTCCAGTCCTCCCGGGCAAAGGACTACGTCCGTGAATTCAACACCGCCCTCGCCCCCTGGCGCAGGGAGCCGACCGTCCGCGAGTACCTCCACCGCACCCGCACCGAACTCGGCATCGCCGCCTAAGCCGGTACTTCCCCCTCCTCGAGGAGGGGGAAGTACCGGCGGACGTTGTCCGGTCGTGTCCGACCTCTTCGTGCACCATCGCGTACGGACTTGTGTGATCAGCCGTCTGTTCGAACCGGTGGCGCGTCAGTGTCCTGGGCCGGGATGACGGCTGAGCGCCGGCTGCTGTCGGGCTTCCTCTTCAGCGCGAGGTTCTCGTAGTGGAGACTGGCGGTCACCGTGGCCAGCACGTCCAACTTGCCCCGGGTCTCGGTGACCTGGGCCTTGGTCTCCCGCAGCTACTTGCGGAGCTCGGCGATCGTCTCGTCTCGCTGCACTTCGCCCGTGTGCGGAGGACTGGGCGCGCGACCTTGGCGTCCCACTCGGCCAGGACGGCCTCGGCCCGGTGGACGGTCGCGTGGCTGACCTTCGCCTCCCGGGCCAGGTTCTCCTTGGTCAGGGCCCCGTCGGTGTGCTGAGAAAGAAGTAGTCCATCTGAGACATCAAGAGGCACACGAAGCTAACGCTCTTTGAGCCGTCGAGCTCGTCCAGGCACGAGGGCCGATCGTCGCCCAGGCGCGTTAGCAGGACCGGCGGTCCGACATTGGAGGTGAGGCGCGCAGTCCGGGCACTGACCTTGCGCCTCACCGCCTGACGGCTGCTGACCAACTCCTGGCCTGAGCCTGGAGCCGTCTGGCCCTCTGAGCCTTACTCACCCGCCATGATCTTTCTACCGTCCGCTTCCGGAACTTCCGGATGCTGGTGTAGGGGGAATTTCACGTACTGCGATATATATCGGACTTGGTGAGCCAGCACGAGAAAGGTGCCATGGACCCCGACTACCACGTCATCAGTGGGCTAGACCCCTGATCACAAGCGATCCTTGTGTCGCGCGGCCACATCGCTGCCGCCCGATCTGCTCCTGACCTGCGAGGTCTCTCAGGTGAAGGGTTCGTAAGGGCGCCTCGACTCGTGACGATGTGTCGACATTCATTCAGGAAAATTTCAAGTTGGTACACATCAACGCTTGACCGTTATTTCTGCAGGTCAGACCTGCACTGGCCGTAACTTTGCCTCTGTGACAAGAGGTCGACGGGCTCCACCGGAAGTTGAACTTCCTGGTCAGGTCCCAATGACGTCAGGTACTGATCAGTTCTCAGGCTGTTACGAGGTATGACGGGCACAACCTCCGCACCGCCACAGGATCTAGTGTCAGGGGGTTGCATTCGATGTCCGTCGGCCAGCTGGCTTCCTCTCAACACAGCGCCGTCGAGCGGACTTACGGGGTTCTGCGTGCCATGATCCGGCTTGGGCACGGCCCACATCAGCCACGAGACATCGTGGAGGTATGTGGTCTGCCGCGCCGGCTGGTGTACCGACGCCTGCAGCAGCTCATTGAGGCTGGTCTCGTCCGCCGTTCCCCCGGTCTGTACGGCCACTACGAACTGGTGCCACTCGCTCTGCACATCCATCGTGGGCAGAGCCTGATCGCGCCGGTCTCAGGCGCTGCCGAGGTCCAGAGCGTTCTGGAGTCCCTCCACGCGGAAACCGGCGAAGTGGTCATGTTCCACGCGTTCTTGTCGCTCGGCGCGACCCGGGTCTGCACAGACCTGGTGGGCGAGTCCCTGGCGCTTCGCCGCGCCGTCTTGCGCGATCCTGCCGGGGCTTCCGCACTGCGAGAGGCGCCACTCCACTCGGATGCGCCCGGCCGCGTCATCCTGGCTCACATGGCTGGGCCCGATGCCGACCAGCCCGAGTTCAAGGTGATCCGGCAGACCGGTATTGCACGGTCTGCCGCACCGCTACCGGGCTGGAACTGGGTCTCTGCCGCGGTCCCTCCCCAGTCTGGAACGACCCCTGAGGCTGTGAGCCCCATCAGCGGTGCGGTCAGCCTCTTGGTGCCCGCGAACAGCCCGCGGAACGTTTCCTACGGGCGGCTTCTGCGTGAGGCCATCCAGTCCCTTGGTCCGGTCTCCCCTCAAAGTCACCTGGAGCTGGTGTGCGCATGAGTCGACTGATATCTGGGCTCGGCTTCCAGACCTGCCCGTTAATGCCCCTGGGGCTAGGCAACGAGATGTCCCCGTCTGGTGCGGGGTTCACGGGATTCATCCACGTGGTCGTTGGGAGGTGTTGCATGTAACCGCTGCGTGGCGGCGGGCGTTTGCGAGACGCTCATGCCGCCGGCCTGCACCTCACTTCGGTGTTGCGAGCACCTCTTGTGAGATCGCAGACCCCGTGCAATCGCCCGGTTTGCCGACCGTGCGAGTCCTGATGTCCGGGTGCGAACCGGACTAACAGGCGAACATCACCTCAAATGCAGTACGCGCCCGGCGGGGCTTCGTGCTGCCCTGATCCCGACTCGAATCAGGTGAACATCACTATGCAGCAGAGTGCTGCCCCTTGTCACCCTTTCCCTGCCCAACTTCATGAAATCCAGCGGGCAACTGGGACGCCAGGTGTCACAGTTCCCCCGACCAGCCTTGATCACGGCATCGCTGAGCCTTCCCAGTGGCTCGCGCAGAGTCCCTGTCGAGATGCCCGCTCGCCCTACTCGTGGATGCAGGCCGTTCTGTGGGCCCGGACCGCGCGTCTCCACCCCCGCTTCAACGACCTCACCGTGCAACTTGCCGCAGTACTCGCCGAGCTGACTCCTTGCCGACCCGGCGTGGAGTACCTGATGCGCCGACTGAACCGCTCACGTCGCTGCGTCCAATACCACCTCAACTGCCTTCGAGAGACCGGTCTGCTGGTCTATGTCGTCAAGGGGACCCGTCGGCGAGGAATGTCTCCCTTGGCGTCGGAGTTCCGCTGGTCCATCCCTCCTGCCTTCGATCACGCAGTAGGTGTCATGACGACGGGCCGCGGGTTCGAGCGGCGTGTGACCGGCTGCTCGGAGCCTGGTCGCGAGCTCCTGGGCAAGCTGGGAACGAAGGCAAAGCGCTGGCTCCGTCGTCGCCGCAGGCCGTGCACCCCAATGGGAGGTACTACTGGAAGATCTTCTTCTGCGGGACTTACTAGTAGCCCTCTGAAGGGAGCCAGCCCCACAGCACCCAAGAACTCTTCACGCTCCTCGGGCTCTCCCGTGCGCCGACGATTCCGACTGGCAGCTCAGCTCATCGAGCGCATCCCTTGGCTCCACCGTGCCCCTCTCCCCCGCGTCGCCTGGGTTGTCGGTGAGGTTGCAGATGCCGGCTGGACGGTCGACGAGGTCATGGCGTGGCTCAATCTCCAGGCCCCGCCGGAACGCGTTACGCGCCCTTCCGGATTCCTCGCCCGTCGGCTGCAGGGCGCCACTGTCATCTGGCCGACGGAGGCCGGTCGCCGGGGTGCCGTCGAGGCCGATCGCGACTCTGCAAGGTCCAGGCGCAACCGTCAGGCCGACTACGGCTTCCTGAGCGACAGACAGCACCTGCCGAGCACCCTCGTGTCACTCGTTGCCGACGGCATTCGCCGCGGCCGTGCCAAGCTCGTCCTGCAGCAGACCCATCGCGGGTTGGACGTACTCGACCCTGCGGCCCCCCGGTCCCCGGACCTGAGCCTTCCGGTCCCCGAAGGTGACTGGGACGCCACCGCTCTTGCGTTCGAGGCGGCACTGGCAACCACCAGCGGAGCAGGGGTCTCATGACTGGCACCGCGGCCTCGCCACTTGCCCTCGGGAACGACGCAGCCTCGCAGTCCATCGCAGGCTTGACAGAAGCACCGGACCATGAGCCGAGCACCGCCTCCACCAGCGGCCCCGATCTGGCCCGAATAGCGTTGCGTCAATGGGCTGCCGCCTCCCGGTCTGCTCCCCCAGCCGCTACGCGCAGGCGACCTCCGCGTTCGTCGCAAGCCGATAGCGGACGTGACCCCGTCGGACTGGGCGTCGCCGTGGGTGCCCTGGCAACCAGCCACGGCTGGCTGGACGACCT
Source organism: Streptomyces sp. NPDC001709 (assembly GCF_053596375.1). Classification (NCBI taxonomy): domain Bacteria; kingdom Bacillati; phylum Actinomycetota; class Actinomycetes; order Kitasatosporales; family Streptomycetaceae; genus Streptomyces; species Streptomyces sp. NPDC001709. The sequence continues at coordinate 46,582 of NZ_JBSFGB010000012.1, forward strand.
CGCTGGCGAGCGGGTCCGGGATCTCTGGGCAGAGCTCTTCCCCGCGCTCCAGGAGCACGCCGTTGCTGCCGGCTTCGACACAGATGAGCGCCTTCTCGTACTGCAGCCCCTGACCCGGGCGGCTGCGGCACACATTCGACTTCATGAGCGGCAGTTGCTTTCAGTTCTCGCCGACGCCTCGGGTGATCAGGTGCGAGGCCTGAAGGTGCTTTCGCCGGACGTGCGGGCGGCGTCCAGTGTGGAGCCGTCCCTGTCAGGGTTGGTTCCTGAGGCACTGCGCACCCCTGCGGCTGCGCCCGTGCGGCGGCCAGGTTCCGAGGAGTACCGCCGCACCCGGGAAGCACTGCGTGCTCTACGTCTGCCTCAGGTGGCCGAAGAGAGTGAGGGAGCTGATCCATTCGCTGCGACACGCAATACGCTCCGGGCGCCCGAGCCGGCGGAGCCGCCTCAGCCGAGCGTAGAGGTGCTGCGGCGGCGGCAGGCGGAACGGACGCATCGACTCGCTCTGGCCCGTGCCCGGGCCGAGCGCCAGGAGAAGAACATGGCCACGTGATGCCGCTTTACGGGGCGCTGCGGCGTCTGTATCCCCCGATTAGGCTTCGCACGGCCTTCAGCGCCTCCGCCGCTTCGGGTGAGTGCGCAGGCGCTTGGCCGTTCTCCTCGGCGGCTCGGTCGATCTCCTCCACGGCGAACCGGAGATGGGTGATGATGCTGGCCTCGCAGGTTGGGCTCACTGGTTCTTCGAGTAGGTCCGCCAGGTCATCGAGCCATTCAACGGCATCCTCGTCAGTGGTCAGTGCGGCCCGGTGGAGGAGGAGTTCGGCGGAGGTTCGGCGGACCCGTTCGTAGTTCCGCTGGACCCAGTTGCTGCGGCTGTCCTCTTCGGCGGCCTCCCCTCTCTCGTGTGCCCTCAGTACGTGTGGTGCTCGCAGGGCCGAGGGTCCAAGCTCCACGGCGACCTGAAGTCGTTGCTTCCGTTGGACCGTGCCGTTCTTCGTGGTGATTCCGAGTGGATCCCCCAACTGCCTCCACGTGGCTCCGGCTTCGTTTCCGTCCTGAAGCGCAGCCAGTTCCTCGCGATCGAGTAGGAGGCGAAGCTGTTGGATGAGGACCAGGCGGTCAATGGCCTCTGCACGCCGGGCAAGGCGCGGGAGGGCCCTCTTATGGTTGCGTGCGAAGATCACGACAGCTAGTTCGGCTCCTGGGGCCTCGGGATCTGGGAACTCGTCCCGGCGGGGATTGTCGGCTGTCGTGTGCCGCTTCTCGAACCGTGCCATGATGCGCCTGGTGTCCGCGGGCGTAGGCCGAAGCGGCTTGGGGGGCCTCTTTTGCTCCATGAGGGTCCTAGAGAATGGGCAACACTCTGTTGCCGGGGGGCTCTGGTTGGCCCGTCAATCTTCTCCCACTCTTCTCTTTCCCACACGATAAAGCGGCAGGTCATACGCGCCTTTCGTGGCCACGCTCGTGTGGAGCTGGGGCATATCTCCGTCGCCCACCGCCGGTGTTCCACGAAGGCAGACGCTCGCCTCGCCAGCGAATTTCGCCGGCGAAACCAACCTCCCTCACACCAGCCAAGAGGGCGAGCATCGCATCTTGTCTATATGTGGCGAAACCGCATGAAAGGGCTCCTTTGCTGCTTCACAAGGTTGGCGCGTGATGAGACCGGAGTTTCGTTGACGAAACTCACCCTCGCCTGCATGGCGGGAGCCTTTGCGTTGACCAGCCTCAGTGTCCTGTCTCAGCGAACCGAGTCGTCCGCCGATTCGTCTCATCGAATCCAGTCGTCGCAGGGCCGACGCCCCTCAATGAGTGTCTTCGCTCCAGGGCATCGGTCTCATCGAGGTTCACCCGTCCTGGGCAGCATCTCTGGGGCGTCTGGCTTCGTAGAGACAGGACAGTCAACGACAGGCACTAGAAGGCCTCTCGAAGGCACTTCTCTTCGGCGCCGCGGTTGCAGGCTACTGCGCTGGGTCGGTAGGAGGTCGATTCAGTCCATGACCAGGACCTGGTCCAGCCTGCGGCCCGACGGCATCTAGCGAGGCCTGCACAGCCACCGTCAGCGGAAGCATCGACGTAGTACTGCTAGCGGAGAGCAGTGTGGACCGGTGGAGGGAGAACGGATGGCAATGATGGCCCAGGGCAGCCCAAGATGGATTCGCCCCTGTAGCCAGGGCAGGCCAGCAGCGTAGGTATCGAGGAGGCACGTCACACACCCGCGGACACTTACCCTGGCGGTCGGCCACCCGGCGGAGCATTCGTTCAAGCCTGCGACCGATAAGAGCAGCTTCGTCAATGAAGCCTTGATGGACCTCGGACGCTGTTGTCCGTCCCTCCCCCGGGATCCCTATGAGCGTAGGCGTTGAGGCGCTACGGGCGTTACGGATCCAACCCGGTTGTAGTTTCGTCGGCGAAACCAACGGGCGCGTGTCAGTAACCCCCTGCCGCACTTGTGCTGTCCCACCTCAGAATCCAGTCGCATCCGAAGGGTCGACTGACGGTGACAACCTCGTTGAGACAGCGGCTACCTGAGCGAGCCAGGGAAGCGAGCGTCTGCGCTGCGCTCCGCACCTGGTTTCGTCAACGAAACCCGCAGTGCCGGAATGCGTGTCTGACCTGAGCTCGTAAGACCGTTATGTGAAGCTCTGCGATGCGGAGCCAGGGCAGTCTGCCGCCGACGTCGTGATCAACACGCTATGGTGCTGGCGATCCGCATCACGTCGAGTTTGGAGTCTGGATGCCACGCGACAGGAACAAGAGCAGGACCCCAGCAGCGCCCCCGCCCCCACCGCCAGCAGCGGCTTCGGCGGGAGCAGCGGGCGCGGGCAATCCCTCCATGGCTCCTCGCGGCCAGTTCAACCGACGACAGGAAGGCCAGCGCTTCCTCACCCCCCTCCAGTCGATTGCCCCCAACCCTCGCAACCTACGTGAGGAGTGGGAGTACCAGACTGAGGAATTTGAAGAGTTCTCGAACAACGTTGAGAACACCGAACTGATTCAGGACCCTGCGGTCTGCTCAGTCGACGCCTTCGTCGCGAAGTACCCGGAGCACGCGAACGACTTCGGTCCGACAGTGGAGTGGGTCCTCTTGGCTGGTGAGCGGCGCTACAGGGCGCTGCTTGGCAAGAAGGCCCTCACGGAGAGCGTGCCTGTCGTGCTGCGCGACAGACTCCTGGAGAAGGGGGATTTTGTCCTTCTCAGCGAGAACAACTTCCGGAAGGGTTGGGACCCGATTCAGGAGGCCATGCTTCTGGATCGGATCCGGCGGGAGGAAGGCCTTACCTACGACGAGATCTTGGAGAAGCTCGGCGGAGAGCAGAGTGCTATCAAGCGGCGTTCTGACATCTCCAAGCGCATGAAGCTCCTTGAGCTGCAGGACGGCCCCCTGCGGCGCGCGATCCGTCAGGGCAAGATCGGCTTGGAGCCGGCATACACGTTGGTCAGCCGCTTGAAGGAGCCCGAGCTGATCGAGCAGGGCTGGGCCTTGATGCAAGAGGACGAGGTCACGGCGAAGGTTGCCTGTGACTCCCTGCTGGGCAAGACGCGGGTGCCCGCCCAGGACGCGAGTGATGCCGACTCGAACACGGGGACCTCGGACCTGGCACATGAGCTGCCTGAAGGGGGTCCCACTGCACCAGCCTCTGGTGACGATGGTGGGATTCCGGAGAAGGTTGCCGAGCAGCAGGATGAGGCCGTACCGGGCGGTGGTGAGGGACAGGAGGCAGGGAATCCCGAGGCCACGCCGACACCGCACGACTCTCTCGAACCCGCTGTCTCCGCACGGGGTTCCGACGAGGCGACTGTCGGTACCAGCGACGTCAAGGTGCCGGCTCAGCAGAGCTCTGGCTCCGATCTCTCGCCTGCCCAGGCTTCCTCCGCACCAGCAGGATCCGAGAGGTCCACGGAGAGGGCTGATTCGAGCGATGGGCCCGATGTCAACGCTCGGCTGCTGGCGTGCACGAAGGTGTTGTCTTCTGCCACATGGACGATGCCGGATGCCGCCATGCGAAGGGTCGCTGTGCACGCGCTTGTAGAGGCACCGCGGCAGGCATTTGACCTTGCTGTGCAAATTGCGGAGCGGGTCGGGCTGACGGACGGCAGCCGATTCAGGTATGTTGCAGCTCTTGAAGCGGCAGACGACGGCGGCGTCTTTACCATGGCGTACGCGGTCGCGCTCGCAACCGACGAGCTGCACTTGCGCAGCGTCGGGGATCGCCTTGACGCCCGTGCCGCCGGCTACCTGAAGCACCTTCACGACGGTGCTGGTTACGACATCACGGGATACCAGTCAGCCCTTGAGGCAATTTCGTCAACGAAACTTTGAGCTCTGGAGCCTCCGTGACTCAACCGTCCCGCCCATCGATCACCCTGCCCCTGCAGCTCCCACTCACTCGGCGTCTGTACCCGGACGGTCCGCTCGTTGTGGACTATGCCAACGAGGGAGGTGGAACGAGGAAGACCACTGGCATCGTGAACACTGCGGTCAGCCTTGGCAACATGGGGCTCAAGGTGGGTATCGCTGACTGTGACCAGACGATGGCAGCCTCTACTTACCTCGGATACGGCGTCACCAACAGGAAGTACTACCCTCAGCGCACTGAGCTGATCTATTCGCGTCTGGCGCAGATGCCCAACATCTATAGCGTCCTCACGGGTGAATGCGACCTCAAGGAAGCCATGGTTCCTGCGCGCACCCGAGTCGTTCCCGTCACGCGGGGCGAGGAGGGCGAATTCCTGGATGACGAGCGCTGGGACACCGACAAGTGCTTCGAAGCCATCCCCAACGTCAGCTTGATCCTGGGATCTCGTGACATGGCAATCGCCTCTGAAGACATTCGCAATGCTGGCCGTCCTGGCTCGCGCTCGAAGGCGGGGCTCCACTGGCTTCGGAGGTCCATCGAGGCACTGCCCACGGGCACTCTCGATGTCCTCCTGATCGACAGCCGGGGAACCTTCGACACCCTCGAGCTCACTGAGCTTGGTGCATCCGACTACGTCGTCGGCTGTGTCAAGCCAGACACCAAGGACGACGACACCCTGCACGGGCTGAAGGCGCTGATCAGTACGGCACAGGAGCAGTTTGAGTTCTCAGGCGGGGCTGCCGACCTGCGCTACATCCTCTTCAACGGATACGTGAAGAACCGCGGCAAGTTCTACGTCGAGATGTACGAGGAGCTCAAGGCCTTCTATGGCGACATGCTCCTGCCCTACGTCTCTGAGAACGTGCAAGTAGCGGAGAGCGTCAAGGAGCAGGAGCCCGTCCACTACTACATGCAGGGGCAGGATCCGCTGATCATGGAGCAGTTCGACGCGATCGGCGCGGTCATCGCACGCGATCTGCGTCTTGCTGCATAGGAGTTTCGTCGGCGAAACCCCCCCGGGGATGTACTGGGCCTGCACCGATCCCACGTCGGGCAGGCCCAGCAGGCTTTTCGGAACACCCTGGGCCACCTGCTGTCTGCACGTTCATTCGCGGCGGCCCGTAACGCTGTCCGTGAGCCAGCCGACGTAGACGGAGCCCCATACGTGCCCTGCTTGCACTTCACAAAGGCACTATGTGCTCGCGAATACTCTGGCCGCGCCGGGAGACCCAGGCAGGTCTTGACAGACCGCCGAAGCAAGTCTCCTCAGAGTTCTAAGAAGCGAGGCCTGCAGTCCCTCGCGCATCGGGCACCTCTGCATCAGGTCCTGTCCGAGACCTCGGTTGAGTTTCTGACTCGGCCCAGTGAGGCGGGACACAAGCCTGTCCCTGCATCTGCGACGGGCGCCTGCGCACTGTCGCGCTCAATTCACAAAAGCACGAAGTGCCCGCACCTGGCTAGCCGGGGAGGTCAGCGCCGGTGCCCGGCGTCTCACGCTCGTAGCGCGCGACCCATTCTTTGCGGTAGCGCCTCAAGCTCTCGGCGCTCATGGGGCGCCCTTTCTGCCCCGTGATGCCGTGCTCTTCGAAAAGGAACTTCGACAACTGGGGCATGCTGGGGTACTTCCCGGACTGGTCTGTGAGTCCAGCGAAGACGGCGTAGATGGCCTCGGCCCGAGTAGCGCCCGTGCCGGCGATGATGCTGCTGCTTCGAGGTGCTTCAGGTTGGGGCCATGCCCTCGGCTTCGGTTCCGGCTCGGGTTCCGGCTCGGGTTCCGGCTCCCGCTCGGGCCCAGGTTCGGGCCGTGCCCTCGGCTCCTGTTCCGGCTCGCGCTCCGGCAGCAGCCCCAGCTCGTGCTCCGGCGCGGGCTGCGGCCTCACTTCGGGCGCTGGCATGAAGGAAAAGACACCAGCCTCGAGCGTGGTGGGCGGGGGATCCACTGCCACCCTGGTCGCAAAAGACGACGTTTCGCCGAGCTCGGAAACCTGGGGACCAAGGGCCGTGACGTGACCAGAGGTCGGGGATGGCTTCAGCGGCCGAGTGTCTATCCGACGTCGAGGGCGGCCTGTGTCCTGCCGCGTGCTGACGGCAGGCTCAGGCCCCGCCATCACAGGAAGCCGACCAAACGCCGGGGACCGGGCAGGGCGTTCCAGCGGGGCCGAGGGAACAGTCTTGGGCTTCGCCGATTCGCCGCGGTGTGGGAGTGGCACACCGAGGGCTGCTAGACGGAGGGGGAGGAGTTCCTCGATTGGCGCCTTGAAGCGCCACCACAGGCCGTGCCGACGCTTGAGTTTGGCGATGTAGACGAGTCGGTCCTGCTCCTCCTTCAGGGCCGCCTGGTAGGAGCGGCGGTTCCACAGCTGCATTCCGCGCCAGAGCTTGAACGTGGGCACGGGGGAGAGAAGCCAGCGGGCCAGGCGGATGCTTTCGATGTGTCTTGCGTCGGTGATGTCGGCCAGTCTGCCGACGGCATGGCGGGCTGCTTCCACCGACACCGTGAAAATCAGTGGGAGAACTGCGTGCATCGCGGTCCCCAGCGGATCCGGCCATAGGACGGCGGCGTTGAAAGCGATGGTCGCGCCGGTCAGCAGCCATGCGCTGTAGCGCAGCAGGGGGAAGGGACAACGAAGCCAGGTTAGGAGGACGTCCAGTGCAAGGACGACGAGGATTCCGCAATCGATGCCGATGGGGAACACGATCGAGAACGTGCCGAAGCCCTTGTCGTCCGCGAGATGGTGAACTGCACTGTAGGAGCCGACGAATGCGATGCCGGCGACAAGCAGGGCACCCACAACCACGACTGCGATGAGACAGCGTTGGAGGGGAGTGGGTGATATCTGCTTGTCCACAGGTAGGTGTCCCCTTGCGATGAGGCCGACCCGGGCCGAGACGCAGCTGAAGGGGTACTCCAATGCCGAGTTCTCGGGCGTCCGTGACGTACGGCAGCGGTGATCGTTGACCGAAGTCTAGGCCGGGCGTGAGCTGGACCGGGTAGTGCTGGACGAGGGTCACCCACGCTGGGAGGACAGGTGCATCGGGGCGGGTGATGTCGGCGCATGCCTGGGGCTTCGGGGGCGCCTTGAGGCTATCTGCCTGACCTGCGGATATGTTGTGAGGCGGTCACTAATCTGCTCATCTGCGGCGTGTCGGGTGGGGCGTGTTTGACCACGGTGCTGGGACTGGAGTTAAGTGTGGTCGCAACTCCGGTGGTCGAGGCTCGTCCACTCGGGGCCGCGGCCCGCCTGTCTGCGGGCTGGTGAGGGGTTCCCCGAAGTCGTTTCTGGGAGCCGGGTGGCTTTTCGAGTACCAGGGATAGTTGATGATCGATGTGGCGGCGCTGCGGCAGCCCCGGTCGCAGCACTGGGTTGCCGCGCAATCCGGCGTCAGTCGGCAGACTCTTCGGAATCTCTCTCGGATCGGCCTGTTGCCGCCGGCACGGCAGCTCACTGGCGCTGACGTGGTGGTGGCGCGATGCGCTCATGCTCTTGGCGCTACGCGCTCGACCAATCGCCGCGCTCAGGCTGGTGAGTGGACCGCGGCAGCACAGGAGCGGGATCGAAAGTTGATCGAGACGGTGCGGCGCCTGCTGAACTCAGGCGAGTTCGATGCCCGGACCACGATCGTCGTGCATTCCGACAAGTGCGAGGCGACCGCCGCTCTTGAGGCGGTTTCCGAGTGGATGCACACCGGGGAGGCTGTCGAGCATCTGGTGCTGCTGCCGTTGGGGAAGTGGGCGCTTGCGGTTCCGGGTGCTGCGGACGAGGCAGCGAGCGAGGGGGTGCTCGTGGCATGAGAAAAGGCACCCCCATCTGCCGGAAACAGTGAGGGTGCCTACGCAGGCTGGGCCTCCGCTTGGTGCCTTCGAGGTTACCAGCCAGATCACGGACTGACCGGTTCGCCAGGTCGACCTTCTGTCCTTCTCTCTTTCGTCGAACACTCAAGAGCTGGTGATCATGACGGCAACCCATTTCATCCAGTGGGACTGCAGGCCGGCTGCGAGCCGCCCCCGGTTCCCGGGCACGGCAGGACTCTCACTTCGATGAGGGCTGCCAACTCCATCGACATCGCCCGCTGGTGCGCGCGCCAGGGTTGGCCTGTACATCCGCTGCAGCCCATGGGAAAGATCCCGATGCCAGGGTGCCCCCGCTGCCGCATCAGTCATCCCGATCACGTTCCTCACTCGGTGGAGGAGTGTGGCTGTCTGAGGCGGGGACTTTGGTGTCACGGCTTTCATGCGGCGACGCGAGAACCCTCGCTGATCGACCGGTGGTGGGGCGGAAGCCCGCATATGGGCGTTGGAATCTCCACTGGGCCTGCTGAGCTCCTAGTGGTTGACCTCGACTGTCACGCGGCCACACCGCCTTCGGAACTCTCATGTCTGTTGCCTGCCTTCTCCGTACCCGAAGAAATGCTCAGGTCTATCCGCAACGGGCTCGATGCCTTCCGTGTGCTGAGCCGGGCTCTCGACGGCGAGGACTTCACTGACGGGGAGCGCACGCTGGCCGTACGTACGCCGAGCGGCGGGATGCATCTGTACTTTCGCGCACCTCGGCAGACGACGTGGCGGTGCTCGACAGGCGGCAACCTCAAGGGGGTAGCGCTGGGGTGGCAGTTGGACGTACGCGCCCACGGCGGCTACATCATCGCGCCGGGCACCCAGGTCGCTGCCGGAAGCTACGAGCCGGTGGGATCTTGCCGTCGGCCTGCTCGGCTGCCCGGGTGGCTAGCGGGCGCGCTTGAGAAAACCGGGCATCTTCTCACGGCCAGGCCTCCGGCGCAGAGACGCTCTCAGGTTCCCAACCGGGCACGGATGGCCACCACTTCCCCTGCGACAAGTTCCGCATGGGCGGCGAAGGTTACAGCGACGGCCTTGAGCGACGTGGCAGACTGCGCATCACTCAGTGAGGGCAGTGGCTGGAACGCCAAGGTGAACCGGGCCGCTTATACCCTCGGCGGGCTCGTAGCTGCGGGGTTCATCGCCAGCCAGACCGAGGCCGAGGCCGCCCTCTTGCAGGCCGCTCTCCACGCCCGTCCAGGGCGCGAGCGGCAGGCACGCAGCATCATCCAATCCGGACTGGTCGCGGGACAGCGCCAGCCCCTCACTCCGAAAGACCGCTGATGAGCACCACGAGCAGTTCTGTGCCGACGAGTCGGGCTCCGGAGTCCTACAGCGCCACCGCTTCGGCTCAGGCGCTCATCGGGGCCGGAGAGCCCGCCGAGTGCGCGCCCACCGAAGTTCTTCTCCCGTCCTCGCTGACGGACTGGGGCATGGCTCACCTGTTCCTCAAGGTGTTCGGTGACGAGTACCGCTACGTTCCCGAACACGGCTGGTACAAGTGGGCCGGCCACCGCTGGCAGCTCGATGCCAAGTCAAAGGCCATTCAGAACTCGGTTTTTCAGCTGGCCGAGCGAATGCCCTATCCCGACCCTCGACAGAACTCCTCGGTTCGATTCCCCGACAGAGAGCTGCAGAAGCACAAGAAGAAGTCACTGAGCATCTCTGGCGTGCGGGCACTCATTCAGACCGCAGAGAGCCTGCCCGACCTCCAGCTCGAGTCCGATGAGCTCGACGCCGATCCGTACGCACTGTGCACGCCGGCGGGCATTGTCAACCTGCGCACGGGCGGACTCCTCGAGCCGAGCCGGGATCAGGCCCACACACGCTCCACCACGGTGGGACCTCGGCGGATGCCAACTCCGATCTGGGACAAATTCCTCATCGACACGTTCGGCGACGATGCAGAAGGCCGCGAGATGATCGCGTATCTGCAGCGGCTCTGCGGCTACAGCATCTCCGGCGATGTCGACGCGCAGATCATGCCCTTCTTGTTCGGTGAGGGGCAGAACGGCAAGTCCGTGCTGGTTGCCGTTCTACTGGCTCTGTTGGGCGACTACGCAGATACGGCTCCGCCGAACTTCTTGATGGCCCCCCTGTATCCCGACCACCCGACGGAGATGGCGGACCTGCAGGGGCGTCGGCTGGTCTTCTGCAGCGAGATCGACCCGGGCGCCAAGTTCGACGAGGCGAAGCTGAAGCTCCTCACAGGCGGAGATCAAATCAAGGCCCGGAGGATGCGGCAGAACTTCTTCACCTTCAGCCCGACCCACAAGCTCTGGCTCATCGGTAATCACCGGCCGACGGTGGAAACCGGCGGTTTCTCCTTCTGGCGCAGGATGAGGATCATCCTGTTCGCGCGGACGGTCAGGGATGAGGACGTAGTGGAGAACCTCGCGGCCAAGATGGTGACCAACGAGGGACCGGGCATTCTCCAGTGGCTCGTCGACGGGGCCGTGGCCTACTTCGACAGCGATGACCGCAAGCTGGCTGGCCCGGACTCCGTGCGGCTGGCTACGCAGGACTACGAGGAGAGTGAGGACAGCGTCGGCCAGTTTGTCCGCGAGTGCTGTGTGGTGGGCCCGCACACAACCTATAGGGCCGAGCAGGCTCAGCTGCGACGGGCATACGAGGCTTGGTGCGCCAACGCAGGCATGCGCCCCGTTCCTGTCCGTGAGTTCGGCAACGCCATCAGGCGCCAGGCCAAGATGAAGAGCGCGAAGGACATGGTCAAGAGCAACGGGCGGCGGCACTACGTGGGTATTGGTCTCATTGAGGAGTCCCAAGACCAGTCCAAGACGGCAGGGGCACAGTGATGAGCCAGGGACAGAAGTCCTGCTTCGGGTCACGAGCGAAAAACTCCTGGTCAGAGGCTCTCGGGCCACCAGGACAGGGACACACAGGGACACACTTCCGCTATATGTCTCCGTTCTGGAGTGTCTTCCTGTTCACCCGACAAGCTAGAGAATCTGTCCCTAAGAGTCCCTGTGAGTCCCTCAATGCCTGCTGATATGCCGTCTGACCTGGTGTTTTCTGAGCAGGGACAGAGTCTTACGTCCAGGGGCACACCGAGTGCCTCCACTCTGCCTGTTCCCAAGCCCCGTGATCACGCCGTGACCGAGGAAGGGGTCTCGTCGATGTCCGAAACCTTGGCACAAAAGATCGCCGACGAGGTGGAGATCGTTTGGGTTGAGGGGGAGGAGGCTGTCATGGCGCGCTACGACTACGTGCGTCAGGACCTGGTCAAGACACCGACGAGGCGTGGGGTGCCGCGGATCACCTGGGATGCTCGGATCGTCGGTTACGCCAACCTCAAGACGGATGCGGAGCCCCCGGCTGTTCTGGGTTCTGGCCGCTGGGAACGGCGGGTGTTCTACGTGAAGCCGCAGGACCGCAGTGAGGGGGAGGCTGATGGTGAGCGGGTGAGGTACCAGGGGTCGACGCCGACGGAAGCTGTCGACCCACGGACGGTGAAGCCGAGGGTGGTGGGGACCCTGACGGACCGCGCCCGAGGCAGGTCCGTGTCGCCGGAAAATACGTCTCCGCCGGCGGAGAGGGCACCAGCCCAGTCGGCGGAGGAGAACGGCATGCTCTTCTGAGCTGGAGTGCCCACGCTCCAGGCTTTTCCTGTGCCGGTTGCTGGAAACTCTGTCCCTGTCTGCCCCTGAAGACGGCAGAAGACTAGAGGCACCAGGTATCTGACCTGCGCTTTTTGAGAAGCGGGTGGGCAGGGACAGTGTCCCTGCCCACCGGCAATGACGGCCCCGAAGTGGTGCTTACGGAGGTTGCTCAGCTGCGGGCCCGAGGCTGCAGCATCACCCGGGGCCGGTTTCACAAGGTGCGCACCACAGCGACGACCTTTCCCAGGATCGTTGCCTGGTCCGCTCGGATAGGAGTGAAGGCGTCGTTCTCCGGTATCAGCCACGCGCTCTCACCGTCCACCTTGAGGCGCTTCACGGTGGCCTCGCTGTCGAGCATCGCGGCGACGATTTCGCCGTTCTCTGCCGTCGGCTGAACCCGGATGACGACCTGGTCCCCACTGGTGATGTGCGCACCAATCATCGAGTCGCCGGTGACCGTGAGGGCGAAGAGGTCGCCGTGTCCGACGAGTTGGCGGGGTAGCGGCAGTCGGGCGTCCACGTGCTGCTCTGCGGTGATCGGCGTGCCGGCGGCGATGCGGCCTATGAGAGGGACCTCAGTCGTGGCCGCAGCGCGTTCGGCCTCTGCTGCCCGGGCGGTCAGTTGGGCGTCGCTGGGGTCGGGCTCGGGTGCGTGAACTGGGACGTAGCAGCGCGGCCGGTGCGGGTCGCGGCGCAGCAGGCCCTTCTTCTCCAGGGTCATGAGTTGGTGGGCCACTGATGAGGTGCTTGCGAGGCCGGTGGCCTGGCCGATCTCCCTCATCGACGGGGGGTAGCCGCGCTGCTGGACTGAATCGGTGATGCAGGCGATGACGTCCCGCTGTCGTTGGGTGAGGCCGTCTGTTCCTGTGCGGATTCCTGGCGGCCGCCCGATGCTCTTCTGGTTGGTGATGGCCCCCATGCGGCCCCCTCCGTTCAGGTGCTTGGGGCAACGGTAACCCGCCTGGAGACCATCTCGCACTGGTATTCGATCATTGAGTTTTGGCTGTTCTCTGAGGTCAGGACGTCAGAGTCGGCGGTGCAGCGACGGCCTCGGGGATGGTAAGGACGAACCAAACGCCAAGCTGGGGGTCGGTTCCCCACGCCGTCGCCAGCGCGTCGACGAGGACCAGTCCCCGCCCGGATTCAGCGGTGGGCTGCGGGCACGGCCGGCGTTGTCCGGGGGGCAGATCGCCGGTCTGGCCGGTGATGGAGAATCGGATGGCGCGTCCGCTGGCGGCCAGGGTGAGCGTCAGAACCGGTGCCTCGCCATGCACGAGGGCATTGGTCGCGATTTCGGTGATAAGTAATTTGGCGTCGCTCTCCACTGCGTCGTAGGCGTGGGGGTCCGGGAGGCAGGCCTGGAGCAGATCCGCCCCTGCGGAGCGCAGCGCGCTGATCTGGGCGGTTTCGGCAGGCCGGGAGACTGAGCTTCGCCGCGTCCATCGGTGCTGGGGGTTGGGGTGTCCCGCTTGCGTAACCGGGCTGCTGATCTGGTGCGAGAACCTGGGCACAGGCTGTCCTTACTGCCGAAGAAGGCCTTCGTTGGGCAGGGGCCATGGAGGGATCAGGTAGTTTCGGATTTGCGGCGGGACGGTGGGGCCCCTCGAGCGGGTGTGGTCTGAAGAGTTGCTCAACGACCGAGGCCCCGCTCACCAAGAAGTGGTGGCGGGGCCGGTAAGGCGGTGAGGCTCAGCGCAGGCGGAGCAGCCGCTGCATGGCTCTGCGCAGAGACGGGGCCGCTGCCCCTGGGGGCGGGCGCCAGTCGCGCACTCTGCACTCAGGGTGGAGGTTGCGCAGCTGCAGCCCGGGCGGGATGCCGTCGTAGGGCAGCCACAAACACTCGTCGACGTCGAGTGGGTCGGTACGGTCCAAGTCGGGCAGGTTGTAGAAGGCGGTCATGCGCAGCGGCCGGCCGTCCTCATTCTTGCGGTGCCGACGGTGGACGGGCCGCAGGACGGCTTCCACCTCGATCTTGTCTCGGGCCTTGGTCAGGATGTCCTGGGCCTCCAGGACGGTGTTTGCCTGGAATCTGGTGTAGCCTTCCGTGGCCTCGCGGGCCGAGACGGGCCCTTCCCTCTCCAAGTCGCTAAAGACGAAATAGATCAACATGCGCAGCGGGCGGCGGAGAGCCTCGTCGTCGCGGGCGTTGACGAGGTGCCGTTCGTGGAGTGCGCCGTCGATCTCGCTGACCGCCTGGCGGATGATCCCGCGTGCGGCACCGACGGTGTCCGCAGTGAGCTTCTGGTACATCAGGTCCCTCCTCGAGCGTCGCGGTTGGTTTGGAGTGGTGGCTTCGTCAGCCGGGCTCCGGCGGCGAGAGCAAAGCCGTTGCGGAGAAGGTGCCGACTCGGTGAGACGTAGAGGGTCCTTCGTGCTGCAGTGGCTGCCCCGGGGCAGGGAGAAGCCTCCCGATGTGTCCAAGCGGGGCCGGCTTGCCCGAGGGGTGGTCTCTACGATCGGCGCCTTCGGCTGAGGAGGGCAGTATGTCCCTCCAGGGACAGTGCAGCGTCTTTGCCTCTGGGCAGGACAATCCATCCGTCGGTGGCCAAGCGCTCCAGTGCTGCCATCGCACAGCCCGTTCCCGATGCCGGCTCAGCGAAGCTGCTGACGCTATGACCGCTTGTTGTCGCTGTGACACCCCCCTCCTGGACCAGGAGCAGGAGGCGGAGTTGGGTGGGGGTCAGCCGCTCGGCGCGCCGAGCAGTGGCGTGGGCGTGCTCTTGGACCTCGTGCATGTGCTGGTCAAACAGCTCGAGGTGGGCGCTGCGCTGCCAGCGTTTGTTGTTGTGCCAGCGCCCGCAGGAGCACGTGGCCGTCACTAACTGTGTAGGGAAGCCAAGCAGGCTGCTGGACTGCCCAGCGGGCGTGATCTGCAGCTGGTGGGCGGTTACATCGACCAGGGGGTCGTCAAAGTAGTAGGTCATGGCCTTTGGCGGGTCAGGCGAGCGTGTAGAGCTCACGGATTCAGCAGGTACTCGGTTGCAGCGCGCGGACACGCCGTGGGCAGGCAGGGAAGGCCCTGCTCGTGATCGACCGTGTTCAGGAGGTGGGTGAGGACCGAGTCGTTGGGGATCAGGTGCTGCTGGAACCGTCCGCACTCGCACAGGCTGATGAGGTGGAGCTCGACCGCCTGTGGCGCTTGAGCCCCACCGCTGAAGTGGAGCCAGGTATGAACGCCGAGAGTGAGGACAGCTTTGCTTCCGGCCCCGGGCGGCTCATGCAGGGCTTCGCCGAACGGCGGCTCGCTCGCGGGCGCGGACGGCATCACCACGAACCAGTCCTGCGCAGTCACGAGCCGCCCGAGCGTGGCCGGGTGGTGCACCTGGATGTATGCGTGCGCTTGGGCGGCGGGGGACGGGCCAGATCCGTTTCGTGGTCGGGGAGGAGGGGCGCTCAGCACCTGAAGCCTAGTCAAGAGAGAAGCTCCCCAGGGGGCGGCAGCGGCCTGCATCGGCTCTCCTGTTCGTCGAGGTGTGGTCAGGCAGGAAGGACCTGGGCGGTTTGCGGCCCGCTGGTCATGTCTTGGGGAATCTGCGGAGGCGGTTGCCCGTGCCCGGGGGGCTGGAGTCCGGTCGGCAGGTGTCCGCCTTCTGGCTGGGTGGGCAAACTATTGCGGCCCGAGACCGCATTCAATGGCTCGCCCTTGGTGTCCTGCGGGGCTGATCCCGTGGAGCTGGTGGCCGGCCTGTTGCAGGGGCCGGGCGTAGACCCCCCGGCGTGGCGTTTGTACTGGCTGCGGATACCCGCGATCCGCTGGACGTAGCTGTCGCGCTGGTTGGTGAGTAGCGTCAGCAGCAATGGAGCGTCGATGACCGCGCGCCGGGTGTGGGGACGCTTCGTCACGGTGAAGAGGTCCTTGGTGCCTGGGGGTTCGGCCACCAGGAGACCCCATCCGCTGGGGAGATCATCCACCGCGACGATGTCCGGGCTGGCGGTGACGATCCAGCAGCGGGTGGCGTACGACGCCCAGTCCTCGGGGGTGGGTGTGCGCTGAAGAGCCAGCCAGTCAGCCCGGTCCGCAACAAGTAGGTAGATGTCGATCGTGGCGGCTGCGTCGCTGCGGGGCGAGGCAGTGAAGTAGACGGCATCCACGGCGGGGCCTTGGCCGCCGGGCGGCGCCACCTGGGTGAGGTAGAAGCTGGTCGGCGCTGCGGCGCGCCCAGAGAAAAGGTGGTCCTCGAGTTGCAGGGACAAGACTTCGCGGTTCATGGGCTGTGCGGGGCCGCGTGGCCCGCTCCTTTCGTGCGACGGACGAGCCGCTGGGCGACTGGCAGCCAGTGTTCGGGGGCGACAAGGGTGGAAGGGCGTGGTTTCACGCAGCCGCGCGGGACAGTGCTCCCGGCCGGGCAGTTGCGCGGGCGGCCGGAAGTGGGGCCCCCAGCAGGCGGAGGTCCCAGCCACGGGCGACAGCTTGGGCGCGGGTGGCGACGTCGAGCGTGCCGTACAGGAGCCGGGCTGCGGTCTTCACGGTGGCGGTCGACAAGCCCAGCCTGTGGGCAATCTCCTCGTCGCTCCACCCATGGGCGATGCCGATGAGGACCTGGTGGTGCCGCTCCGGCAGGCATGGGGCGCTGGCGTGGTCGGCGGGCCGCGCGGCGAGCAACCGGCCGCGATATGCGGAGTCGACGAGGGCGGCGTAGCCGCGGCGGGGCCGGACGCCCGCCGCGTCGGCGGCGCCGGTCAGGAGGCGGGTGACGGTCTTCGCGGAAAGCCCCCGGCTGGTGCGGATCTGCAGTTTGGTCTGTCCTGCTGCTAGCGCTTCGACGAGTTGAGCTTCCAGGGTGGAGAAGGCCCGCATCGGCCGGTGGTTTGGGAGCGGCATCAGAGGCTGGGTGAGCAGGCCTTGCTGGTGGGCCAGGGCCACAGCGTGTGCGCGGTCCTCGGCTCGTAGGTTGCGCAGGATGTGGTGCACTGCGGTGGTGACGGCTTTGGGCGCACAGCCGACGGCCGTGGCGATCTTCCGGTCGGGCTGGCCTTGGGCGATGAGGTCCAGGATTGCGAGCCTGCGCGGGGTGAGCCAGGCGCCCTGTCTCTCCCTGGGCTCGGGGGCCAGGCCGGAAAGGAGCCCGGTGCGGTAGCCGTAGTCGACGATTGCCGCGCGGGCGGCCCGGCCCTCAGCGTCGACCAGGTTACCCAGCCGAACCATGGCAGTCTCGACGGTGGGGAGATCACACAGGAGGTTGGCGGCGATCTGCTCGTCAGTGAGTCCGCGGGCGGCCCCGGCCATGCACTGCACCTCATGAAGGGTGATGCGCGCGTTGACGGTCTGGGACGGGCTGCGGTGGCCGGCTGCCGGGCGGGAGGGGACGCCAGCGGCGAAGGGGCCGTAGAAGGCAGCGTGGGCGGGCATGGAGGGATCGCGCCGGGCATGAGGGTGGGCGGGGAGAACGGTGATCTGGGCGCGGGGCAGCACGGCTGAACTCCTTCCGGAAACAAGGGAGACGGCGGTCTGCTGTGGTCAGTGCTCTGGGCCGTGAGGGGTGAGGAGGTCGAGCACGGTCGGCAGGAGCGTGCTGGTGGCGGTAGCGAGAAGGATCCCTGAGGTGGCAAGGATCGTGTGATGAACGTACGCGTGTCCTGTCTGGCTGGTCGCGCGGCCGTGCACGATCACGAGCGGGCCGGTGGTCTCGATCGCGCCCGCCTGGTAGGTGTGGGGCGGTGTGGGACGGGTGGCGATGCTGTCCACCAGGAGTTCGCCGGCGTCCGGGGCCAAGGTGCCCGTGACGTACAGCGGCTTGTGCGGGGTGAGCAGGCCTCGGTCGATGCCTGCTCGCGTGCTGTGGCAACGCAGCCTGATTTCGGGCAGCCTCTTCTGGTCGGCGGTGAAAGGGCCGAGGGCAAGCAGGAATGCCGTGACCATCCCGTCGAGTACTGGATCGTTGGCCATCATCCCTGCCAGAGTGACCTGTCGTGGCGGTGCCAACAGGGTGTGACAGCCGGAGGATCCGCACTCCGGACAGCGAGTTCCCGGGTTCGTGAGCATGTGGTTCCTCTTCCGGCTGGGGCTCCCATTCGGGCCCCCAGGCACAGTCGTTTTCACCGGGTGCTGCCGGTGAATGGTGGTCTCGGATTCAGTCCTGCGATTCGATGCCGGCGAACGTGCGGTGATACCGATAGCAGGACAGGTCGGTGGCCATCACCAACCGGGCGTACTTCGCAAGTTCCTCACCGCGGGCCTTGCGGCCTTGGCGCGTGAAGGTTGCGGCGAATGCACCGGTCCTGAAGACCGTGAGCGCCTGCGGGTCCTCGGCCGCGAACGCACGATCGATGGCCCGGCTGATCCGCCAATGCCCTATGAAGTCCACGACCACGTCAGTGATCCAGGTTGGCAACAGCCGCATCATGGCTCACCCACCGTCCGTGCTATTCGTCCAGCGATGCCCAGCGGCGCACTCGAGCGCGTGATTGCTCAACAGCTGTCCCGGGCCGCGGTCGTCCCACGCGTGGGTGCCCTTTACAGCATCCCCGCCGCAGCGCCAGCACTCCCACCGAGCCAGTTCACACGGCTCGAGCGCCCGAGGCGGCGTCGACCGTG
This sequence comes from Streptomyces sp. NPDC001709, assembly GCF_053596375.1. NCBI lineage: Bacteria > Bacillati > Actinomycetota > Actinomycetes > Kitasatosporales > Streptomycetaceae > Streptomyces > Streptomyces sp. NPDC001709. The sequence goes on from NZ_JBSFGB010000012.1 coordinate 64,930, forward strand.
ACGCCACTACCGGACGTGATGCGACAGTCGCAGTCGGCGGCTTCGGCAGGAGCACAGGGCGAGTGACGGGCGCGGGCACCACCGGGCGGCCCGCGATAGGCCGCGTGATCCAGTCATCGACCCGGATCGCCCACCGTTCCAGGCGTATTTTCAGCGGCCGGGAACGCGGCACGGCTCGCAAGACGCACCATACTCCGCCCCCGACCACGGCTGCCGACATCACTGCCAAGGCCCACTGCAGCCCCAGCGGCCTCGCACTGACGATGCCGTACAGCAGCCCCAGCGGACCTGCGGCCCCCACGTCGGCGTAGAACACTGCGGCGCCCGCCACGGAGGCGATCGCCTTCCTAGTCTTCGATAACAGCACTGGGTCCCCGTTCAGGACAGAGTCAGGCCTACGCCGTCCGGCGTCGACCTTGCGGATGGCGGTGAATCCCTCACTGACCCGCTGAAACTCGGGGTGACTTGCGGCGGAGGGGTCGGAGAGCCGACAGGTGAGGTGCGGCTCCAGAGCGGAGCTGGCCACGCACGTCACCGCGGGAAGAGCGGGATGCCCACGCGGAAGCGGTGCAGCCGCTGAACCTGCGGGGCGAGCTGGACCGGGATGCCGCATCGCAGCCAGCGACTGTGGCGCGACTGGGCGAGCGTAAGGGCCTTGCGGGTGGCTTCACTCTTGTTCGCGGTGCGCACGCGGTAGGCGAGCGCCCGGGGCTGAGGGGTGTCGGTGTAGAACAGGGCGACCCACATCGGCACGCTGGCTTCCTTCTGAGTACGGCGGCCTCAGTCTTTGACGCCTGGCCGCTGACTACGGGACCGGACTTGCGGGCGCCGGTAGATCTCATCGAGAGCCGCGGTGATGCGCTCCTGGATGACCCCGGGTGAGTCCGTGCGGGGCCTGCTGCGGAACTCGGGGCTTGGACGATTCTGTTCACAGCGCAGGTCCTGCATGCGCTGAGCGAGGTCGGCGGTGTCCCGGGTGCCTATATGGCTCAAGCCGCGCGGGACGGAGTCCTTGAGCAGCCGCTCGTGCTCGTCACGGGAAAGCCCGGGCATCGTCGGGCGAGCGAGCTGGTGGCGGCTGTCGGAAGCGCGACCGAGAGCGGGTGCGTCGTGGGTGTCCATGCGGCTGCTCCAGTGGTATTCCGTCGGGCGGTTGGCTCGGTGAAAGGGCGGCAGCAGGCAGAGCGAGGAGACTCGGCCGGGGGCCCAGCCGCAAGTGAAGGCGGACGGACCCCACTCGGAGGACTCGGTCTCGTGCTCAGCGAAGGATCAGAAGGCGCACGGGCTGGCGGGGCGCGGTGCGGTGCCACTGTCACTGGTCGGCAGACGCCCGCAACGGAGGCAATCGGCCTCGGCGCCTCGCCAGGCGTGGCGGCAGGGTGCGCAGTGCATCAAGTGCGGTGCGCGCCGGGGTCGGTGACTGTGGGCGGTAGTCACTGCAGAACCGCCGTGCATCGGCCGGCAGTGTCCGCAGGCTCGGCGAACACGATGGGGCATACCCGCTTGCCTCGGTACATCGCCGCGTCGGCGGCGACCATGAGCGTGCTGAAGTCCTTGGCGGCGACGAGATCGGGGATGGCGGCGCCGATGGTGGCGCCCATCAGGTCGATGGACGCGCCACGGAAGGTGAAGGGACGGGCCAGCAGAGCGGACAGTTCCTCAAGGCGGGCCGTGCGCTCGGGGGCGGGGAGGACGGTGGCCACGGCGAACTCATCACCGCCGAGCCGGGCGACATATCCGCTCGGCCCTGCCCAGCTGCGCAGCCGCTGGGCAGCTTCGAGGATTGCGCGATCGCCTGCGGGGTGGCCGAGGGTGTCGTTGATCTTCTTGAGACGGTCGAGGTCGACGAAGAGGAACACCGCGTTGCTGTACCGGGCCAGGTATCCCGGGGCGGTCCGGTCAAAGCCGTGCCGCTGGGGCAGGCCGGTGAGGTCGTCGAGGTGCGCCTTGTCGATCTCGCGGTGCAGGTGCCGGGCGTGCAGCGCCCAAGCGGCCGCTATGCCCAGAATCAGGGGCAGGAGCGGTAGGAGGGACGAGCCGGTGAGCATGGCGAGGAGCTGCCTTTCGGTCTCGGTCGCGGTGGTAGGCGGTCGTCAGGGCGTAAGCGGGGCGGCGGAGCGGTAAGCACGCGCAGCAGAGTCGTCACTCGCTTTGCAGGCGGTGCGGCGGGCATCGAGCGGAGACGTGCGTGCCGGAACGCGCCCGAAGCGGGGCTGTGTTCGGCTGGTGTGGGGGCGGAGGGGGGTTTCGGATGAGTGCCGGGAACGGTCTTTCTCTCTTTGCAGCGGTCAGTCGCCGGCCTGGATCAGGGATTGGTGGAGGGCGTGGCCGGCGGTGAGAACTGCGGCAGCGTCCCAGCCGGGTAGATGCTGGAACTCCTGGTCGAGGAGTCGCAGTACCTCGGCGTCCACGAGGTTCTGGCTTATGAGGCTGGCCGCGCGGAGCACATGCAGATGCCGGTCCGGCTCGTTGACGGCCGGGAGGTTCGCGGACAGTGCGCGAGAGTAGGCGTGATGTCCCCGGCCGATCAGGTCCTGGGCGTCCTGGCAGCCGATGGCTAGTTCCTCGCCCAGGATTGTGCTGATTCGTTCTGCGGTCTGCTGCAGCGCGATCAGGTGCGCGGCGCGCAAGGCGCCGAAGGTTGCGATCTCGATGTCCTCGGCAGTCGAGGCGGAGGACATCGGGGCGCGGGTGGTGGCTTCTGCAGCGGTGCCGTCCTTGTGCCGGGAGGGAGGAGCGCCCCGGTCATCTTCGGATGAGGCCGGGGCTGGTTGCGTGCGCGGTGCGTTCTGGTCGGTGACGCCCGCTTTGGCAGCGATGTTCCTCCGGGAGCGTAGACGGGCGCGAAGTTTGGCGATCACGAAGCCTCCCGGGCCAGGGATGGATGGACGAAACGTGGGGGGAGCGCTGGGACTTCCCGGCAGTGGGGCAGATATGGCTGAGGCCGGCCCCGGGCGGGGACCGGCCTCAGCCGCGCCAGAGGGCCGCTGCTACGCCTCGCCCCTGTCAATGGCGGCGGTGAGTGCGCTGAGGGTGGGGTATTGGCGGTGCTGAAGTCGGGGCGACGTCGGAACGTGGACGCCGGGGGTGCGGCCCTGGCGGATGAGGTCGGCGATGAGGTCATCGAGGGGCTGCGAGGCATCGGCGAAGACGGCAGCGGCCTCGTCGTAGACGATGGTGGTCGGCTGGCCACCGATCGGGCCTGCGCCGCGGCGCGCAGCCAGTTGGCGTGCTGGGGCGACTTCCTGTTCCAGGGCGGCGGCCGGGGTGACGCGGGGGCTGGACATGGCTTCTCTCCTTGGGGGCTTAGGCGGCGGTGCTCTGGGGTGCGGGGAGCGGTTCCTCGGTCGGCTCACTCGCCGCTGCGGCCTCCTCGTGTGCAGCGACGGTGTCAGCCAGCACTGCGGTCTCGCCCGGCGGGGAATAGACTCCGACGCCTTCGCGGGTCTTGTCCTGCGCGTCGAGGGTGGCGGGCTCCGGGGTGGTGTCCGCGTCGGCTGCGCCTGCGTGGGCCTGCTCGATCAGGTACACGAGTCCGGCCATGGTGTGCACCTCCATCGGCTCGTCCGCGCCCGGGCAGGTCAACAGGTAGGTGTGGCGTACGTAGTTATGCTCGGAGACCAGCACCGGGCGGTAGGTGAGAGTCGTGCCGCCGGGCAGTTCGGCGGTGGCGGTCCCGTCGGGATGCCCCCGCCACAGCTGCTCGTTGGTGAGCAACTTCTTGCCGGAGTCGAGGCTCGTGGCGTGGGTAGCTGCGTCCCGGCGGGCCGCATGCACGGCGGCCGACTGCAGGCGGCCCAGCATCTGTGCGTCGGTGCTGGGAAGTGCCGCAGTCGGGTCGGGCCTGGTGTGACTGGCCCGGTAGAGCTCGTTCCTGCGGGCGTCGACAAGGTTCTCGACCACCCCATAGCTGGTGATGGCCACGCCCAGACCGGCCGCGAGCGCGAGGGCGGAGCGGCCTGAGCGGTCGTGGATGACGCGGAAAGCGGCGGCCCCGCCGAGTACGGCACTGACGACGGGGATTCCATCGAGGATGCCACCGGCGGTGGAGGCGCCCAGAGCGCGCAGCTCATTGAAGCTGCTGCGGGCGCGATCGGTCGTGTTCATGGGAGCAAGCCTTCTTGTGAGGAGGGGCAGGCTGGTCTGGCGCGGGGCGGTCTAGTGAGCGCTCGGCTTGATGCCCATGGCGTCGGCGTGGCCCTTCAGGAAGGAGTCGAGCTCGTCGGGGGCGTCGTCACGTAGCTCGTGGAGCTCGGCAGCGACGGTTTCGGCGCCACCGGGGTCGAGGCGCAGGGCCAGTTCCAGCAGACGCAGCACAGCGCAGCTGAGGAATGTCGTGGAGGAGTAGGCGAGCAGGTCCTCGGCGGCCTTGGGCTCACTGCTGCGGGCGGCGATCACCTCGGTCTTGCGGTGCAAGGCGGAGCTTCCCAGCTCCAGGACCAAGCGGCGCAGTTCCGCGGTCTCCGGCTTGGCGGCGCAGGCGCTGCACAGGTCGTCCATGAAGCTGTTGGCGACCCAGACGCAGCCGCCGGGACAGGGCGAGTTGTCGGTGCAACCGCAGCGGGCGCACTTGGCGTCAGCGCTGTCGGAGGCCAGTTCGGGGCCGAAGTCGGTGACGGTCACAGAAGCTGTCCTGTTCAGTCTGTAGGGACGGGAGACGATCGCGCGACTGGTGCCGCTCATGTGGCTCGACACCAGTCGAGCTTGGGAGCGCGCCCCGGTGGGCGCGTCATGCGCCCGACGGCGCGGTGAAGCGGCCGGCGAGGACCACGAGCCTTTGATGCGGAGGCCTGGTGCCTCGGAGGTTGTGCTCCTGGAGCCGGTCGCGTTGAGGCTGCGGGGGTAGCGGCTGCCGCCAGGCCATGGGGCAACGCACAGGGGCCGGACCGAGGGTGGTGCGCATCACCCGCCGTCTCGGTCCAGCCCCTGGTGTCGGCTGCCTGGTCAGATCCGGTGATACCCGGCCCCGGCCTTGCGCAGGTCGAAATACTTTTTCAGTTCGGCCTGCTGCCACAGGGTCTCGGACACCCGCCACCGGGTCGTGTGGCCCTTCTTGTCCTTGAGCCTGAGGACCCGCTGGCTCTCCCTCCAGTGCCCTGCGGTGCCCTTGCGGATCACTCCGCGGCCGCAGACTTCCTTGGTGGAGCCTTGTGGTTTGCCGGGCGTGCCGGTGTTGGGCGCCTTGGACGGAGGGGTCGGCTTGGTCAGGCTGGGGCGCTTGGGCTGCTTGGACGCGACCCCGCCGGGGCCCGTGTCCTGAGGGGCGGCCGGCTTCTTCGGCGCGGCCGGTTTGGGGACCGGCTTCAGCGGCACGCTGGCGCCCAACTGGGTACTCATTGCCACCTTCTGGACCGGCATGTGGCGGCAGACCGTGCCGTACCTGTCGGGGGTGGCGGCCACCCACTGGGGTGCGGCACCGCTCTTCTCGGTCACGGTGCCGTGGTCGACCACGACCGTCTTCGAGCCCCAGCTTCCGCAGCCGACCAGTGCGCTCAGCGCCACGGTCGTGGTCAACAGGGCGATCGTGTGCGGTATGCGGGTGTTGCGGGACATGCGAGATTCACTCCAAGTCGGCTTATTGCATGGTTCGGGTGGAACGGGGCCCCGTTTCCATGGGGGGTCGGGAGCGCGGTGCTGGCGAGGCTAGAGGCCTCTCGAGTGGTGGCCACCCTGCTTGCAGAGAGGTCAGCGGGTGCGTCCCACGGGGCGGGCAGCACATGCGAGAGAGGCCCGCCTGGCGGGACGGCGGGGCGGGGCCAGCCTTCAGTGAGAAGGAGCTTTCCGCGAGGCGACCGGGCAGCGCGGGGCTTCTACGCGCGCGTGGAGGGATCTCCAGAGTCCCAAACCCCGGTGTCCAGCAGCACAACGCGCCGGGACCTGGTCTCGGCGCGCTGGCGATGGGGCGAGGGAGGGCTACGCCTGGGCAGGGACTGGCGTACCTATGGCGATGCGGGCGCCGACCAGATGTCCGGCCTGGGCGGCGGTGCGCAGTGCCCTGGTGGTGGCCTTGTCGGCGCGGGTCCGGGGGTCGGGCAGTCCGACGTTGCCAACGTAGAGTACGGCCCAGCCGTAGCGGGCGGCCTGGGTGAGCCAGTCGTCCGGCAGGTCCACGGCCCCGGTGTAGAACTGCCCACCTTGGGGGTCGAGGACCAGTAGCCCGTCCTCGCCGGCCGGGCCGTGCCCGAGGAGCAGCACGCCGACCCACTCGGCGACCTGCGGCGGGGCTTGGCGCAGCCGGGTGACGAGTTGGAAGCCGCAGCCCAGCAGGTAGCTGGCGACCACGTTGGTCAGCTCTCCGGTGGGGCTGTCGTTGACGACGTACGCCTTGCCGACGGTCTCGGCGATCAGGACCGGCAGGTCGGCGCCGCCGTGGTTGAGGACGGCGGCGGTCATCGTCATGTCGTAGCCGTCGGCGGCCGGGGCGAAGCCGGGGCCCATCTGGATGACCTCGGAGGGGCCGCACCGGTCGTGGAGGTAGACGACGTGGGTGTAGGTGCCTCCCGTGCGCACCACCATGTTCACGGTGCCGTCCAGCGGCTGACGGCAGGCGATGCACTGGCCGGTGGCCAGGGAGACCTCGGCCGCGCGGGCGAGGCCCTCGGGTCCGAGTAGGACGCGGACCTCGGGGCTCATGTGCAACTGCAGGTCAGGCACGAGCCTGCTCCTGGGCGTGCTCGTCGAGGACGGCGGCGGCGTGCTCCTGGCGGGCGTAACCGCGGGCGTCGGTGTCCCATCGAGCGTCGGTGGCAGGCACGGGACCGCGGCCGGTGCCGTGGGTGCGGTCGTGCTCCAGCAGACGGCGGGCGGTGTCCTCAGCGTCCTGCTCGCTGATCGCTGGGTCCTCGACCTCGGCGAGGGCGGGCACGGCGCGGTCGGCGAGGGCAGCGCGGTGTACCAGGTACGTGCGCTCGCGCTGCCGGTCGCCGGGGTAGACGGTCAGCTTGTCGTCCAGGCGCTGGACGGCGGCCGTCGCGCGCAGCAGGGGGAAGGGGTCGGTGGTGCTCATCGGGTCCTTTCGGGGAGAGCCGGGGCGGCGGCGGGAGCCAGCTCGAATGGCTTCGGCCGCCGTGGTGTGCGTCCAGCGTCACGACTGCTCGGGGGCGTGCAAGGCGGTTTCCTTGCACATCTCGTGCACGGCCTGCTGCGGCACGCGGGCCCGTCCGGCGACGTCGCAGTCGCTGTAGCCCCAGTCGATCGCGCGGCTGACCAACTGCCGACGCTCGGCGAGGTACTTCTCCAGCCGGGCCACCTCGGCGCCGACCACAGCGAGGCGGTCCCAGTCCTGCTCGCGCAACCGGGCCCGGTGGCCGTGGGCGGCGTCCGTCGTGCCGAACAGGCGTACTCCCTGCTGCCCGGCGCGAGTCTCCTCGCGCTCGATCCAGGCGTTCAGGGCCGCGTCGGTGGTTTCGGAGGTGATCTCGCTGGCGGCCAGAATGCCGTGCTCGGCGTCCCAGTCGCCAAAGTCGCGCGCCGGCCGAGGGTCTCCGTTCATCAGCACGGTCCGGTACCAGGAACGCACCCCCAGCACATGCAGGCCCACGCCGCTGCCGTCGCGGTACGGGCGGCCGAAGACCTTCTTGATCTCCGGGTGCCAACAATCCGACCCGAGGTTCCGGGTGTGGATCCCACACTCCTTGGCCAGCTTGTCGAGGGACAGGCCCAACAGTGCGGGCCGGTAGACCTGGGGGAAGCGCTGGACGATCTCGGCGAAGTCGACCAAGTCGGCGTCGACCTCGGGCTGGGCGGCCTCCCGGTGACGGGAGGTCAGGCGGCACAGCTGCCGGCCGGCGCGAGCGGAGGCGGCCGACCAGTCCAACTCGCCCCCGGCATCGAAGAAGCCGTCGAGCAGCTCCTGGGCGTACGGCGTCACCAGCTCCAGCAGGGCGTTGGCGGCCTCGACATCGAGGTACGGGTGTCCGGTGAAGCCCGAGTCGACGGTCCAGCACAACAGCTCGGGAACCGGCTCGGCCCACAGGTCCGCTCCGGACCCGGGGAGGTACAGCCTGCCCGGGTGCCAGCGCTTCCAGGTCTCACGCGGGACGTCGTTGATGGCCCTCCAGGCGGGGTTCCAGCGCTCCCGGTGCTCGGTGCTCTCGTGGAAGGACAGCTCGCCCGTGGCGGTGTTCAGCAGGACGTGCTGGTAGGCCCCCGGCTTGTGGGAGCCGTGGACCGGCTCCGACGGGATCACGCTCACCACGGGCGTGCTGGTGACGCGAGGCGCCTCGTAGGTGGCCACCTCGACCTGAGGCACGGGCACGGTCTCGCTGCTCATCCAGTTCTCCTCGGTATGTACGGACTAACGTAGATCGATCTCACGCTGCGCGACGACGACGGCCGCTGCCAGGTTGGCGTCGGTGCGGTCCGGCCCCGCGGCCGTGCAGCGGCCAGCGGGGGTGATCTGCTCCATAGGCACGCCTGCCGAAGTTGCAGAGCGTTTCGGCGCACACGCGGGTATGTCCCGGGTGTCGATCGGTTGGCCTGTCCCGCCTACGGCGCCATCCTGTCGGGCGCGGTCCGCAGGCCGGACGGGCAAGCCGAGCCAGCCGAGGCTGTTCACTGCACGGTGATGTTGCGGGCCTTGATCCTCATGCGGGCGCGGTCACGGACCACGAGGTGGTTCTTGGGGCCGCCGCAGCCGGGTCCGTGGGCTCCAGCCGTAGACGGGGGCGCCACAGAATTTGAGCCGCTGGAGAAGATCTTGGCCCGGACGGTGGATATCAGCGCGGCGCCGGATATGAGGGCGGCGGAGAGCGCGTAGAACACGTTGTCCAGGTACTTCAAGCCAGGAGCGGCCCAGCCGATCCCAGCTCCGACACCTGCTCCGCAGACTCCGGTTGCGATCAGCAGCATCGAGGTCCCCTTGACCCAGGCCGGCACGGGCTGTGAGGCAGTGGGCTGCGGCGCCGTGTGCTCATGGGTTGGGGATGGGTTGATGTAGCGAATCTGGAAGGCGGGCGGGGCGGGGTCGAGCCCGGATTCCAGACGTCGTGCGGCGGCCAGCAGTTGGGCGTCGTACATCTCGACTGCTTCGTCGGGCGTGAGTACCCGGATGAACCGGTTCTGATGGTCGAGCATGAGGGCTGGCCGGGCCTGCGCCAGCTGGGCGAGCGTGGAGTCGGCGGCATCGGCCGATACTTGAGGACCAACATGGTTGAGGGTCATGTGCCAAAACTCCTGTTCGGGGGCAGCACCACGCGGGTGCCAGAACACAAGTGAGGCGGCCCGGCCAGTCGGCTGGGCCGCCTCACCGGCGGATGGGCGATGCTCACTGGCCCACAGCGGCCAGCATCCGCTCGCGCAACTCGACCGAGCCCCACTCGCCGTGGCCGTAGTCGATGACGAGTCCCTCGTCCGCGAGCCTGCGCAGCGTGGTGGAGATCGTCGACTTGGCACAGCCGGTGGCCTCGGCGACCAGCGCGGTAGTGGTGGTGGGCTGGGTACGCACGAACGCGAGGATCGCGGCCTTCGCCACACCTCGCTGGGAGCCCTTGGCCGTCTTCGTGGTGGAGACCGCCGGGACCTTGTTGGCGATCTCGTCCAGCTCAGCGGCGGGGGCCTCCGGCAGGTCGGTGACGCCGGGCACCGGGAGGATGATGCCCTTGCGCCGGGACGCCAGGCGCTGCCGCCACTCCAAATAGAACGGGCCGATCCGCTCGGCCCCCTCGCGGGAAAACTGAGGCGGGTTGCCCGTCTTGGCGTGCCGGGTGGCCTGCCTGCGGTTCAGGGGACGCCAGGAGCGGAAGACCGCTCCGCGGTCCTCGACGCCCGACAGATATCCCAGACCGCTGGTCGGCAGCAGACTGCCGGGCCAGGCGCCAGGGAGGTCGTAGGGGTCGGCGGGGAGATTGACCATGTGCTGGGTCATCCGCGACGTGTTCCGCAGCGCGATCACGTTGCCGGACACCAGTGGCTGGCGCAGCTGCTCTGTCCCGATCGCCTCCAGACCCACCAGGTGCGAGGCGAAGCGCATCTTGATCCCCAGCTTGCGGCCCAGGATCGCTGCGGCGACGGCAATGTCGAGGGCCTCCGGATATTCCTGCCACACCTCCTGCCACTCGTCCATGGCGACCACCAGGCCAGGATTGTCCTCGGTCGGGGTGAAGTCTCCGATGCCGTAGTAGACGTCCCCGTCCTCGTCCTCCCAGGTCTCGACGCTGGCCTTTTCCGCGCGCCGGTGGAGCTCTTCCCGCACGGCGACCAGCAGGCCCATGCACTCGTCCACACCAGAGGCGAAGCAGTCCAGATGGTCCTGCCAGTACTCGAAGGACGCCCCGTACTGCGGATCGCCGCCCCAACTGACGTAGATACCGGTGTGCCGGTCGATCGCGAACAACTGACGCAGCAACTCGCTCTTACCCGAACCGGTCGACCCCGTGATCAGGTCGTGGACAGTGCCCCAGCCAGGCCGGTGATACCGGTACAGAGCCGGGGCGTTGTCGATGTGCAGGCCGATGTGGGCGATCCCGCTGACAGGGTCGAAAGTGGAAGCGATGCCCGGCCAGTGCGGCATGTCCTCCAGTGGGTTGCGCTCGTATACCTTCAGTGAGGCCAGGTTGGCGCTGCCGGAGGGGTGCTGGGTGACCGCGACCGATGAAATCGGCAGCCCGTAGGCGGAGGCGATCATCGGGGTGGCGGTCTTGGCATCCGAGTACTGCTGGCGGCCTGGGGAGAGGACGATCGTGCCGCCCCACGCCTTGCCGTCCAGGCCCGGCAGGTCCTCCGCCGCGGTGAGGGTCGCTCCATAGAGGCGGCCACCGGTGCCGCCGAGTCGCTCGTTGAAGACTTCCTCTCTGCTGAGTTCGGCCTCAATTTCGGGCATCTCGCGGATCCGCCGGAGCCACCACCAAGGCACCCCGGTCGCGGCCAGCCATGCCAGATAGAAGCCCACGGGCACATCGGCTGACGCTGCGGTCTGCAGGAGCGCGGCCGCCGAACCTGTGGAGGCCAGTAGCCGCCCCAGTTCCCAGCGGGTCATCGGGTTGGCACGCCGCTGGGGCAGGGCACCGTGCCGTGCGAGCCACTGCGCGGACCGGGTGCGGTAGTTGGCGCGCCGCCGCCAACGCCAGCGTCCGTAGACACCGGCAGCGATCGCGGCGTTCGCCATCAGCGCCCCGCCCCACCCCTCGGGCGCGTCCTGGAAGGCCGCACCAGCTATGTACAGGGCAGTCGCGGCAGCCGGCGGACTGAGTCTGCGCCGGTTGCGGTAGCTCCAGCGCACTGTCCGGCCTGTGGCCATCATCAGCCGCACCGGTCGGGAACGGCGGCGACGCGGGCGCTCGGATTCGAGCACCATCGCGGCTTCCGCATCCCCCAGGGCCTCGATGCCCTGGGCAGTGGTGATCGAATCCGACCTTGCCATGCAGTACGTGTCCTTTCACGAACGCTGCCCGGCCGCCGCGTGCCGGTGAAGGGAGTCAGGAAACACGGAGTCCCGTGCCGGAGGGCGGGCGGCGCGCGCAGACCTTCTGCGCCTATTCCTCCAGTGGCAGGTCTCGCCCCTGAGGCTGTGTGGCGTGCTCACACGTCAGGCACGCCCCGGCGAGCAGCGCCGCGGGCGGCAGCCGACCGCCGTGCAGCCACACCCGCACGGCTTGTTCCAGCGGCATCGTCGGACCGAAATCCCACTCGTGGCAGGCCGGGCACTGGAAGCGGAAGCCGCCATCGGGGAGCCGCTCGAGGTCCGCGGCGCCGATGTGCTCGGACACGATCGCCACGTCCGCGCGCGACAGGTGCGCCGGTGCCAGTCGCACCGACCCGGCGGTGGCCAGGTCGTAGGCGGCGGCCAGCATCCCGGGGACGTAGGCCGAGCGCACCTGTGTGTCAGTTCCTTGCGCGTTCATGATGACCGCCCATCGCGGCCCAGGACGCTGGACAGCACGCGCCGCCCCAGGGACTGTCGGGCGGTCTGCTCCGGCTCCTCGACCGGCGGCCCGTCGCTTGTCGGGCTCTCGGTGAGTGCGGTGCCGGTGAGAGCGTCGGCATCCTGCTGAAGTACGTCGGCGCCGAGGAGATCGGTGCGGTCCAGGTCGTCCAAGTCGTAATGGACCGACACAACCAGGGGACGGTCGAGGGACTCGTACTGGGCTACCTCGTCGCCGGGGTGCAGTTGCAGGGACTCGGCTCGGATGAGGTTCCGGGCGGCGCTTACGATATCCCGGGCGCCGCCCAGCGTGGTTGCGCTCAGCTTCTTATAGCGGGTCTCGTCGTCACAGGCGAAGTGAAGAGTCATCCGCATCGGCAGCCCCCGCGACTCGTACTGAGCGGCGTTGTCGCCGGGGTTGCGGCTGAGCTTGGCCGCGTCGAGCTCAGCGGCCACCGCATTCAAGAGGTCGCGGGCCTGCCGGGCCGTTTCCGACTTCAGGTCCTTGCTGGTCACGCTCAACTCCTTCTCCCAGCGCGGAGCCGGGCAGACTTGGGGTGAAAGGGCACGCGGTGCGGCGCGCCGAGCAGATCTGAGGTCACACGGCGCCGATGCGCACGGCTATCGCCAGCGTCTTGGCCACGAGACCCCCGCGGCGGGACTCCGCCTGCTCCAGCTCGGCCAACAGCTGGTCGGCCTCCGCCGCGGGATTGCCCCCGCCCAGCGGCTCGATCTCGGGGTGCCCGTCCGCGATCAGCCGGTCGTAGACGGCCTTGCGACTGGGGGCGTCCCAGATGAATGGGATTTCCTTGGCGGCCAGCGCTCGCTCCCGCCACAGGCAGATGGCCGTCTTCGCCGCATCGACGGCGACCACGTAGTTGTGGTGTGCGGCGAGCCATGCTCGTGCGGAACTCAGGGCCTGCCAGCATGCTTCGACCTCCGCCAAGGCCCCGTCGCGTGCGGCTCGGGCCTCCTGCTCCGCGGCCAGGCGCGGCCTCAGCCGGTTGTAGCGGTTCAGCACGTCGGTCAGCGCGACCAACCGCAGGATCTCGTCGCGCTCGTCTTCGCCGGGATGCTCCGCACGCCACCGGCCCAGCGCCGCCGTCCAGGCGGCGTCACCGGCGGGCGTGCCCTCGTCGAGACCATTGAAGCCGTCAATGGTCACAGGGGTGCTCTGATCAGCGGGCATTACATGCTCCAGAGTCTGGGAATCGGAAGGAAGCACACTGCGGCCTGCGGCGCAGCGCCGGACGCCGACCGGGGTGACCGGACGGCGCACAAGGGCGGGGTGTGGCGTGCCGGGTCAGCACGCCACACCCCGCGGGTCGTTCCGGGCAGGGGCCCCCTTACGGCGCGCCACCAAGGAAGGCGCGCTTGGGCATGGGCACCCCGGCGTTGTGGCGGGCGGTGTTGAGCTGCCCCATCAGCATCTGGTGGTACCGCTTGAGAGCTGCCGTCTCATCGACGATGGCCTTGGCCTGGGTGGAGCGATGGGCAGCGGCCTTCGCGCGCTGGCCGTAGGACTCGGCGATGGCGCCGACGTTGTTCTGTACCGAGGTGTGGACCTCGAAGGCCTGGAGCGCGCCGACGACATCGTTTGCTTTCGCGGCCTTCGCAGAATGGCGCTCGGCGGTCTGCTGGTAGACCAAGGCCGACTGCTCCACGAGCAACGCGAACTCCATGAGGATCTTCTGCGCGCGCTCGTAGTTGTTGCCGCCCGAGGCGGCGAGGACAGGCTGGTTCACCGGTTCCTCTCCGATCAGTTGAAGTGAGTGTTCTCAGCGACCAAGCCGTTGGCGACCACGACCGCCTCCCACATCCCCAGGTACGTGTCCCGGGCGTGGTACGCGCTGTTGCGCGACACCGTGGCGGCGTTCGTCGCCATGTCGGCCTGCAGGGTGTGAGCGCGGTCAAGGAGCTCCATCTTGGCGCGCAGGTCCGCGATGGTGCTCGTGATCGACGCCGGCACCTTGTCATCGTCCAGCGACTTCTCGAATCGGGTCAGCGCAGCCTCGAGCTCCCGGATCCAGCTCGCCTCCGCCTCCGAGCTCTGGGCCTCCATCTGTGCGTCCTGGAACGTCAGGGCGAACCAGATCAGCAGCGAAGGCAGATCACTCACGGTGTGTGTCAGCACCGGCGTCTCGGGCACGACAACAGGTCCTTCCGGGGTGTTGATCACGATGGTGCGGCCCACCTCGGCGCCAGGCGCGGGGGCATTCTCTTGCGCCCCGCCCGCCGCCCCGCTCTGGCTGGAGCCCTCCGCAGCGATCACGGCGCCTCCGCCCCGCGGCGGGACCGCGATGCCCCGGGCGGTCTCCGGCGCCTTCGGCGGTGCCGCCGACGCGGCCGGCGGAACGGTAACCGGAACCGGACCGGTCGACGCGGCCGGGGGTGCCGCAGTCACCGGCGCGGGCGGCGTGACAGGGGGTGCCGGAGGCGGGGGCGGCGCTGCGGGAGGAGCAGCCGCGGGGGGCGTCGGCGCGCCCGGAGGCGATGAAGAAGGAGGGGGCGGCGGTACCGGACCCGGCGCCCCAGGAGCGGATGCTCCTCCCGCAGATCCGGCCGGACTCGTCGGGGTTGTCGGAGGAGTGGGGGGCACGGAGGGCACGGAGGGCACGGCCGGCGGGGGCGGCGTAGCAGCACCAGTGCCGGGAGCCGGGGCGGTCCCCGCCGCTCCGGCTGCAGCGGCGGCACGCGCGGCGCGCCGGGCCTCGATGCGCTGCCGCGCCTGCCGCCGTACCCGCCTGCTCCGGGCAGTGCGATAGCCCTCACGAGCCCCGCGGCTGAAGCCGACAGCCCCGTCGTACACCGCCAGGGCTGTCGTGGTCCCAAGGGCTCCCGCGTAGCCGCCGAGCTTGCCGCTCACGCCCACCGGACCCTTCTTGCCCTTGGCCTTGCGGCGCTTGGCCGCGCGTTTGCGGGCCGCCTTCACCCGAGTCTGGTGGCTGCCTGCGATGTTCCTGCCGATGGACAGCGTGCCCTCGACGATGGCATAGGCGCAGTACCACAAAAAGAGCAGCTCAAGCATGGGGTCCTTCCAGGGGGTCATGGAGAGAAGGGCAGTGGCGCGCTGCCTGTGCCAAGGCCCGGGAACACAAGAGGAGTTGCGAGGTGCTCAGTGGCTCTCAGAGCGCCTGCAGCGCCTCGGACGCCTAGTTGGGCGTCCGAGGCGCTGCGGAGGCCCTGAAGGCCTCATGAGGCGTCCTGGCGGGCGCCCCGTGAAGCCGGGTCAGAACCAGCTCTTGATCAGCCCGGCGAACTCGGCGCCGCCGTTGTAGTAGGCCTCGGCGATGAAGGCTCCGGCCTTGCCTGGGATGAACACCGCGGTGTACGGAAGCAGGCTGATCGCGCCGAGGACCTGCGTGCTGGCATTGCCGTCGGCTGCCTGAGCCACGCAGAACGCGAGCAGGCCCAGCGCGACAATCACCATCACCGGGACTCCGAGCCAGCTGACGAACCTCGCGATCAGGCTGTCATTCAGCCACGTGATCATGCTGTTCACGAACATTCCGAGGCCGGTGCCTGCGGTGAACAGCGAGGCGAAGAACATCAGCACGCACTGCCCGATGGGTAGCGCGAGCTTCCGGGTCCTCTGGCCTCGGCCGAGCATCTGCAGCGCGACGATGAGGCCGAAGCAGGCGGCCGCGGCACCACCGTTCGCCAAAGTTTGCATATCGGGGCATTCCTCTCTCTGCGGGTTCGGTGGCTTGCGATTACGGAACGTGGCTGCTATCTCGCGCGCGTCGCGCGCGTCGCGCCTCCGCGTGGGGGCCCTTGAAGTTCACTGCGCTTGTGAAATTCGCCTTGTGAATCTCACGCTGCGCCACGATGACGCCCGCGGCGTCGCAACTGGAACTCGTGGACCTCGAGGAGCTCGCCGACCCTCTTCCACACGTCGTCGCGCTTCTCTTCCGGCCAGCTCTTCACCGCCGCACGGACCGCGTCCCACAGCGCGGCGGCGCGGCGGTCCAACCCCCGCTTCTCTGCCTTGGCGAGCTTGGAGTCACGGGCGTCCCGGGCGGCTTCGCTGGGGACCGATTCCGGCCAACGGAGCCGGGACTCCAGCTGCTCCAGCAGGCTGCCGAGCTCCTTCCAGGCCGTCGGCTGCGCCCGGGGAGGCAGGTCCTTGAGTGCTGCGCGCACGAGGTCCCAGTGGACACCTGCGACGCGCTCGAGGCCCTGCGGGCGGGCGTTCTGGAGTTTCTCGGCGCGTGCATGTTGGTACGAAATGCCCCTTCGGTTACGCCGCTGCCGGGCGGTCGTCGACCGCCTCGACGGACGCTTCCAGGGGGCCAGAAGAGAAGACATGAACGCTCCAGCGCAATTGGAAAAAAAGGGAGTAAACGGACGCCTGGTTGGAGTCGGCTCCGAGGACTGCCAAGCTGACAGAGGCGCTACGGCGCCCACACTGCGGTCCCGGGGTGGTCTCAACATCCCGGGACCGCAGTGAAAACCGCCAAACGCGAGCAAAATCGCAGGCCAGAGGGCTCTCCTAGCCTGCAGAGCGCTGCTGCGGAGGCTTGATCCCCGGGACCCGAGCGTGCACCGCCGGGTAGATCCGGTTCCGCCAGCGGTCGCTGTTGCCGCCGAGCTCCTTCTGCAGCGTGTTGAGGCCGATCTCACCGGCAGTCCGCCCGGAGTCAATGAGCCCCTGGGCGAACTTCACCGCGCGGTCGACCATTTCCTCGTCCGGAACGCGCGGCCGCCGCCCCAACTGGACGACCGTCCCGCGAGACCCATCCGTGTCGACCGCATGAGCCGGGTCCCTCTTGTCGACCGAACCCCGCCGCTGCTCGTCGCCGGCCGTGCCGCTCGACTGCTCGACCGTCCTCTTCGGGGCGGCCGGACCAGGGGTCGGCGGCTCGACCGGAATTTCGGTCGAGATCCCACCGGTCGACCCGGCTTCGGTCGACGCGGGCTTGGTCGAGGGCGCCGGGGGAGCGGTCGACGGCTCGACCGCAGAACCGGTCGAGCCGCCGACCAGATCGCCATCGGTCGATCCCGCCGAACGGTCGACCTCGACCGAACCACTTCGGTCGACCCCATCGGACACCTCGGGATGCCCCCGAGTTTCCGCAGCAGCAGGCAGCCGCACACTCACCCGCGGCCCGACCGAAGAACGTGCAGCCGAGATGCCCTCACCGGGTACTTCGGTCGAGCCGGAGCGCACCGGCTCGACCGGCAGCTCGACCACACGATCGTGCTGCTCAACCGTGCTGCTCGACCGGTTGACCGTTTCACCTGCGCCGGCCGGGCCAGCGGTCGACGGCTCGACCGGACTTTCGGTCGAGGTCCCACCGGTCGAACCAGCTTCGGTCGACGCGGTTTCGGTCGACGCGGGCTTGGTCGAGGGCGCCGGGGCAGCGGTCGACGGCTCGACCGCAGAACCGGTCGACGCCTCGACCACATCGCCATCGGTCGATCCCGCCGAACGGTCGACCTCGACCGAACCACTTCGGTCGACCAACATCCTCGACCGACCATCAACCAAAGCAGCGGTCGATCCCGCCGAACGGTCGACCTCGACCACAACCGAGCCCGACCACAACCAACGCCACACGCGCGGCACCAGCCCACGCCGCACCCGCTTCACGGTCGACCCGCGGAGACGCCGGTACTGCTCAACGCACATCGCCTTCGACCACGGGTACATCCGCTTCCGCGTCACGATGAACCAGGCCTCGCCCGGATTCACGAACCAGTGCACGAAGTGGACCTGGTCCAGCTCCTCGCCCGTCAGCTTCCGCGCGAACGACGCGATCAGCCAGGACAAGATCTCCACACCCACGACGTAACAGATCGGCCCGACCGCATGCAGCACCACCTGCGGCCAGTCACCGACAAGCAGCGGAGGCACCACGTTGTTCACCACGATCAGGCCCGACAGGCCCCAGATCGTCGGCCGCAGCCACATCGGGATCTTCGAGATCCGCCCGAACAACGCCACCAGGTAGGCCGCAGTCGCCATCGCCAGCAGCGTCTCGGCGGCCACCGCAGGCACCCAGGACCAGTTCGTGATCCCGTTCTCCCGCGCGTACGCGACCACCGAGTACATGTTGCTGACCAACGTGATCGCGATCACGAAGACCAGGCCGGTCACCAAGAACCCCAGCGCCCACCGCACCCACTCCGGCAGATCGCTCAGCCGAGGCGTCACAGCACCCCGGTCACCCGGCCCCAGGGCACCAGGCCCTGCACCAGAACCAGGCGGCCCCGACCTTCCAGGACGCGCCACCAAAAGCCTCCTTACTCAGCGGCGGCGCCCGGCCGGCACCGCACACGAAAAGCGGCCCACCCCCTCTCGCCAGACAGCGAAACGGAACGGACCGGAACACGAAACGGAATCACTCCGTCATCGACCCACGGGCTCCAAGGGCGACGCGATCTCCATCCCTCCGCCGAACGCGAAGGGGGACGGCGCAGCCACTGGAGGGCAGACCTTCTCCACCACAGCCCGCAGTTCGGTGCCGATCATCAAGGCCAGGCCGAGCAAATAGTCCGGGTCATCCCCGGCACCCACCCGCGCCACCGCCTCACGGCCGTGATCGAGCATCGCCCGCAACTGCATGGCCGCATCCGTCGGAGCCGCCAGGGCCACATCGCCCATACACGCGGTCGACCACGGCTCACGCAGCCCCTCCAGCAGGCGCCGCGCACTGCGCAGCACTCCCACTGCGGCAGCCTCACTGATCTCCAGCCGCCCGGCCACCAGCCGACGCAACTCGTCATCCCCGAGCCCTTCATGCTCGAGAACCACGGCCATGGCTCTCACCGGACCCAGCAGATCCGGCTCATACACCGGTCCCGCCTCATCCACGCCCGCCACGGAGGCGGCCGGGACAGCGACCATGCGCCGACGACCGATCAGCCGCCACCTCAGATCCCGCTTCATCGCCCGCTCCCTTCTCAGGCCGACGCGTTCCGGGCGCGGTTCCGGGCGGCGCGCCGCTTCATCGCACGCCGCTCGTCCTCGCTCAGCCCGCCCCAGACTCCGGAGTCCTGACCGGACTCCAGCGCCCACTGCAGGCACCGCTCGATCACCGGGCACCGGCGGCAGGCCGCCTTCGCTTCCTCGATCTGCAACAGCGCCGGACCTGTGTTCCCGATCGGGAAGAACAGCTCCGGGTCCTCCTCGCGGCACACCGCCTTGTGAAGCCAGCTCATGACGGACCTCCTCAGACGCACGGACGAACAAGACATGAACGCATGTGAAGCTGGCGGACTCTTCGAGCCCACCCCACACGCAGCACAGCTAGAAGCCATCACGGCTTCCGAAGAACTTCTGGAAAACACGCACCGCGCGCTCCCTGCCGCCGCCGGCCACGCCCCGCGCACAATCCACGAGGTAGGCCAGCGACGCCCAGGCAACCCACAGGGCTGCAACGAAGTTGGGAAACTCGGCACAGCCGCAGCCGTACCGCCTGCCAGCTCTCGCCCTGGCCAGCGCACCATCGTCACGCTCTGGTGAAGCGGGCGGCCGCACCGGTGGTCTCGTAGAGCCGGTACGCACGGCATGCCGCCAGACGTTGGTCACCCGGTCGCCGTCCGGGGGCGGTCTATCTCATCCCGCCACACGCATTGGGACCCCGCTGGCTTTCTCCACCCATCCAAGCTGCTGCCAAAACGAACATAAGGCGCACAGCCCAGGTGAACGGTCCATCCCCCACGCTCAGCCGAAGCCGAGCGACATGCCACTGCGTAGGGGGGAGAGCACCCGCTCCGGCGGTTCGATCCGCCGCCCTGAGGCCTTGGTTCGCCTACCGATGCCGATCTGCCCTCGCGTCAGTCCCGCGCGATCACTCTGGAGTTGAGAAGTGACGCGGCCTTCCCCGATCCACCCGCCGCAGCGGGCCTCACGAGGGGCCTTGATCCATCCGGGACCGGACCTAGCCGGCCGCTTGTCGACGGCGTCCCCGTCGAGGTCAGGGCCCTGCTGGGCCCGGGGTTATGCGTGGCAGCAAGGAGCCGAGTGACTTGAGTGGTCAGCTCCGCTTGCCTCACTATGAATACAAGGTACGGCCATGTATGTATAGTCTGTCAAGGAGGTGAGACAAGAAATGGCTGCTGACGTGGTGGTTCTGCTGGTCCCCCTTACGGTGTTGTGCTCCACTAGGGGGGCCATGTACAACCATGCATATACGGGAGGCCCCTCAGTGGCTGATGAGGTCGGACAGCCGGAGTACCGCAGGGTCATGAACGCCCTGCGCAAGGGCATTGCCGACGGGAAGCTGAAGGTGGGGATGCCGATTCCCTCTACCGACAAGCTCATCGCAGAGCACGGCGTCTCGAAGACAGTGGTTCGCCGTGCGGTAGATGAGCTCAAGGCTGAAGGGCTCCTGGAGGGTCGCCCCGGCAAGGGCGTCTATGTGAGGGCACGTCCCACAGACCTCCGGGAGGAGCATCAGTCGGTGCTGGAGCTGGCTCAGGGGCTTGAAGCAGTTCAGGCTCAGATTCGTGTGCTGCAGAGCGCTGACGTCGAAATCCTCAACAGGGTCAACGAGGAACTCCGGAAGCTGCGGGGCATCGTCGCCGTGCTCCAGGCCCAACTCATGGATCTCTACGCCAGGGTTGGTCAGCCCTACCCGCGTGATGCTGCCCCGCTGAAGGCCGAGGATGATCAGGACGCGCCTGAGGCGAATCAGGCCTTCGGAGCTTGACCGCAGTACGGATCACCTGGAGGGGACAAGTGGCGCAGGAAGCAACCGTCGTTCAGCTGGGGAGCAGGGCGAACTACCGACCTGACCTCGGGCAGCTAGCTCGCAGCCAGCTGGCCACCGCCCGCAGCCTCAAGGGGATGTCGCGTGGCGAATTCGCCGGTCTGCTTTCGACCATGACGGGGTGGCCCGTCAGCGAGGAGTCGATCAAGGCATGGGAAACGAAAGCGACACCGCCTGGCGATGTCGTGGTCGCGGCCGAGTTGATCGTTCGCCAGGCCGGCACGGGGGTAGGGGAGGGGCAGCCTAGAGACGCCCTCACTGAGATCGTCGGCAACCAGTTCGCAGACGTCACGGGCGTCTACCCCAGCCGCTCGGAGTTCCAGGCGAAGGTTTCTGTAGCGGCCCTCCTTGATGATGCACGCGAGATCCGCGCCTGCGGTCTGTCTCTCAACATGCTGTGCCAGACCTACGCTGACACCCGCCTCCTCGAGATCATCGAAGGTGGGGCAACGCTCCACTGCCTCTTTCTGGAGCCGTACGGTCAGTTCATCAAGCAGAGGGAGCAAGAAGAGGGCTACCCAGACGGACAGTTGTCCGCCCTCACGGCCCTGAACCTCAGCATCATGAAGCGAGTCGCCGACAGGCTCTCGGCCGAGGCCGCGCCTCGGCTGAGGTACGCCGTTTACGACGAGCCACTGCACTTCAACATCTTCCTGATCGATGGGCAGCTGTGCGTTGCGCAGCCGTACTTGTCCCAGACCCGAGGGGTCGACTCCCCGACCTTCCTCGTCAGGAAGCGTCCATCGACCGGAGGCCTCTTCAGGACATTCGAGCAGGTCTTCAATGCACTCTGGGAAAGGAACGGGGAGAACGCATGACCGAATTCAGTGACCTGCTCCGCGTCGCATCGGCGGCTGTTGACGAGGCAGCCCGCCTCGTCAAGAACATGGCCCTCGAGGCCGTGGACGCCAAAGGCGACCGAGACATGGTCACGAACATCGACCTAGCCGTCGAAGAGAGCGTTCGGCAGTTCCTCGACAGAGAAACACCCGAGATCGGGTTCTACGGTGAGGAGGGCGGTGACACCGCCACTCAAGGCTGTCCGCTGACGTGGGTCCTTGATCCAGTCGACGGCACCGCGAACCTGACGCACGGCATCAGGCTTTGCGGTGTGTCGCTGGGGCTCGTTCAGGGACAAGATGCCGTCGCGGGCGTCATCGACCTGCCTTTCCTCGACGAGCGCTACTCCGCTGCCCGTGGACTCGGTGCGGAATCTCAGGGCCAGCAGCTCCAGGTCCGGACGTCGGGCCGCCTTGATGAAGCGATCGTCGGTATTGGCGACTACGCAGTGGGCCTCAACGCTGAGAAGAAGAACCAGCAGCGCTTCGCCCTGACTCAGCTGCTCGCCCAGGAAGTCCTGCGGATTCGGATGCTGGGGTCTGCCGCGATCGACCTCTGCTGGGCCGCATCCGGCCGCCTCGACGCGTGCATCGCCCTCAGCAACCACCCTTGGGATATGGCGGCTGGCGTCGTCATCGCCCGAGAGGCGGGTGCAGTCGTCATCGACCTGGACGGCAGCGAGCACAACCTGGCATCCACCGCGACCATCGCGGTGGCTCCCTCACTCCGGGACCCCCTCATCAACCTGCTGGCAAGGCTCCAGTCCAGTCCTCCGAACGCGACGGACGGTCTCAACGATGCGGGCTAGCACAGACACGTGCGAGGGCCTCCACCTCTCATCTCCGCGGCAAAGGCACCGGGGACCTAAGGTCGCTTTCCCTGACCTGAACTTGTCCGAATTGGGTAGGGGGCAGGTTCGGTCCGCCACTCATCGTGCAGCCACCAGCCGCGTGCCGGAGGTCGACTTTGGGGCTGTTGGAACGTGCTTCAACGTCCCCAACACGCTGCTGAATTCAGCATTCCGTGCGCCTTTCACCCCAGTAGGGTTGCGTCGAAAGTTGCTGGTTCCTACGGACTCCGCGCGCCGGCCTTCTGGCCGGACTGGCGCGGCGGCCTTCCACGGCCGACCTGGGCCTCGTCCTGCTGAGGCCCAGACCACAGTGTCCTCGGGAGAGATGCCTCTCCCAGGGGAGAGGAGTGAGATGCGGTAATCACCCGGGCGGCGCCGGCTTCACCGGACTTCGAGCCGCCCCCGGTCATTGACGGTGTTGGCGCACCGTCTCCGACCATCACGTCACCGCTCGGCTGCAACCCGAGCGAAGGCCTCACGAGGCCAGCAGGAGTGCTGACTCGGGAGGCGAGTTGATCCCCACAGGATCCGAAGCCCGGAGTGGGGCTTCGTGTTGCCTGCAGACAGGAAGCTGAGGCACAGCCCATGGTGCAGCATCGTGCTGCCACTTGTCAGCCCAGGCATGCCCTGTTGGTCGAGAATGTGATTGCTTTCTCGCCAACATGCGACTGGGTGTTCCAGGCCGCGCATTGCAATAGTTCATGTTTGCCCTATTTTGCCGTATGTGGTCCGTCTCGGCAGGAGTGGTCAGCGGACCTGGCCTCTGGCCATGCCATCCCCTCGCGTTGGTGCGGCTTGGCCTCCGAACAGGGGGCCAGATGAGCTCTCTCTGTTCTCCCCCGCTATCGCGCACGGGCGAACCTCGGGACGCTGCCATTTCCACCGCTTCGGTGGCTACGGGTCTGTTCGTCCCGGAGTCAGGGCAGTGGCTCTCCACCACGTGCTCCAGAGTCACGCGGGACGGGTACAGCTGGCTTCAGGCCGTCCACTGGGTGGCTGGAGCGGGGGTGTACTTGCCCCGGCGCTCGCATGGCCCGCGAGAGTTCGGTTCGACGACCGTGCGGGTCGCTCAGGTGCTCGCCGAGCTCACTCCCTGCCGCCCGGGCGTTCCGTACCTCGCGCGGAAGTTGGAGCTGTCCGAGCGGACGATCGAATACCAGCTGTCCATGCTGCGCGAGGCCGGGCTGTTGGCGTACGTGTCAAAGGGCGGCCGCGTCACGGGGGAGGGGAAGCGAGCATCGGAGTTTGTCCGCGCTATCCCGCCGGTTTTCGACGAAGCGCTGGGCATTCGGACACTCGGCGCTGGGCCTGCGCGTCGGTTCGTTGGCGTGGAGGAGAAGGGACGGCCGACGATCGCGCGCCTTGCTGCTGCGGCTGCACGGAAGGTCCGGCCCAGGCGACGCACAGGGTCAAAGTCGGCTCCCGCCGGGAGGAGTTCGCGAGCTGGTCGTTGCACCCCAATGGGGGGTAGTTCCTCAGGCTGTTCATCTGCGGGTAGTACTTCTCTCCCCCCTGAGAGCAAGCTCGAAGACGGGAGGCGCGGGACGGCCACGGTTGAGGGCAGGAGTGCTCGTCATGCGCTGAACCCCGTCGGGCGTAGATACCGGTTGGCAGCGGAACTGGTTCGCGAGGTGCCGTGGTTGCAGCGTGCCTCGGTGCCGAGGATCGCTTGGGTGATCCGCGATGTCGCCGACGCGGGGTGGTCGTGTGACGAGGTGCTGGCCTGGCTCCACATCCGCGGCGCAGCCGAGCACGTTCGGCGTCCTTCTGGGCTGCTCGCGACCCTGCTGGCCACGGCCTTGGAGGCACTCGACACGGAGGCCAAGCGGAAGACCGCGGTGGAGCAGTGGCGCGACTCCCGCCGGGCTGCGCGGGAGCGGCATGTGGAGTGGGAGGGACCGTGGAGGGCCCCGTCCAGCCATGTCCTCTCCAAGCAGGTCAGGGCTGCTGCCGACCAGATTCGGGCAGGTCTGGCCGCGCCCGCTCTGGCAGAGATCAGCGCAGGTCAGGAGCCGGACGTTGCGTCGCTTTCGAAACAGGAGGTCCTGGACCTAAGGGCGGCGGCTGCCAAGGACCACGGACTCGTCCTTCGCTGGCTCGACTTCGCTGGAGAACTCACCACGCGCCGAGTGTTCACTAGCAGCTTCGTCGACGACGTCCTCCGCCTTCGGGGAACCGGCCATCTCGTCCTTCACGGAGGTGCCCGATGACCAGCAACACACCGAGGCCCACCGAAGCGGAGCTGTCCGGAGTCGACCTTGCCAGAGTCGCCCTGCGCGCAGCACAGGAGAACGCCCGACGCCGGGGAACAGAGCAGAGTGCACGGAAGCCGAAACACCGCGCCCGTCCGGTGCAGCGAGACGGCCGCGACCCCATAGGCCTCGGACAAGCCATCATGGGCTTGATCGCCGACCGCGCATGGGACACACCTGTGGCTGGCGGCTCCGTACTCGACCAGTGGCCCGCCATCGCGGGCGACCTTGCACGGTACGTTGCTGCTGTGGGTTTCGACGACGAAACTGGTCGCCTGGACCTCCAGCCTGAATCCCCGGCCTACGCCACCCACCTGACCTTCGAAGCCACCAGTCTCATCAATAAGGCCAATGACACCGTGCGCGCAGGTACCGTGAAGGCCATCCGAATTCTGCGCCCTGGGTCAGTCGGATGGACCTCAACTCGCCCATCCTCGGATGCCGATGGGGTGCCGGTGTACCGGGCGCCCTCAGCGCCGTTGGCCCGAAGCGAGTCTCGCCGTGAACCACCAGCTGGCTACCTCGAAGCCGTCAATGCGGCCCGCGCTCATCGGGCGCCGCTGCAACAGGCTCCGATGGAGCTTGCTGCCATTACCGAACGCCAGTCCCGTGACTCCCGAACGCGAGGACGAGTACAGGGGCCGGAGGCCGACATCGTGCCGATGCCCCAGCATGAGACGACAGAGCAGACCAGACAGCGTGCGCTGCGACGCATGGCGTTGGAGCGACAGGCAGGTCGTGCGGAGAGGCGCAAAGTCGGAGCAGAGACTGATCAGCCACGGGGCCAGTAACAAGGCAGAGATGGCGACGCAGTCTGCTTATGCAGTGCCGGGCAACGACATCCGCATGCTCCGGATCACTCACTTGAGCCTCGCCCGAGGCACTGTCGAATCCCGCCGCGGGCTCCTGCATCGCACAGTCCATCCAAAGGAGTTTCAGCCACCGGCCCGGTACCGAGTGGCTGGCCTACCGCCACCGCCTCTGGCCGGCTTCCATCACCCGGCCCTTGCCGGTCAGTCAGACGACTGCCGCTTGGCCCTGCAGGCGGCCGTCAGTATCGGCCTGCTCCTCCAAGGCGTCCTCCCAAGGGGGTGACACTGGAGGGCTTCCGGGAGGACAGGATCGAGGCGTTCGAGACTCCGATCCGCTCAAGAAGCTGTTCGAATCTGGGAGCAGCGGCCACGCGATATGTGACCGTAGCCCACCCGGAACGAACAGCCGAATTGCCCGGTAGGACGTCTCGTCACCCGGTTCCTGGCTGTGGATCAGTGATCGAACTGTTCAGGTCGTGGAAGAGCTCTCCCACCTCGACCCCCAGCGCGTCGGCCAAGGCGAACACTTTGTCCAGCGACACGTTGCGCCGACCACCCTCGACACCCACATAGAAGACGCGGTTCATGCCGGCCGCCTCCGCAAGTTGGGCCTGAGACAACCGCGCTCGCACGCGTAGGTCCTTCAGGCGCCGCCCGAACGCCTGACGACGCGCCAGGAGAGCAGGATCGGCGGTGTCATCAGGCGCTTTCGGCATGAGCAAACCGTATCTGAAACGAGTCATGTTGCCTATAAGCGACACAGCATGTAGCTTATAAACAACATATCGTTGAGAGTGTCCCAACCTCACCGCCAGCTGCATTCTGACCTTGGGAGTACCGCTGTGACCGATCATCTTCCAGCTGCGCGCCAGACCGGGCTCCCCCAGGACCCAGCGGCTGAGATCGCACAGCTCACCGCGGAACTGGGCGAGTTAGCGGCCGAGGCGCAGCGATTGACCGCGGCGACGGAGCCCGAGGCCGAGCAGGGTGCCGCGCTCGCTCCGGCTGCCGGCCAGCAGGCAGGCGAGGCCAAGGCCAGCATGGTCCGGCAGCTCGCCCGCCTGCAGCGCCTGCAAGAAGACATCGACAGGCGAAAGGGACGACTCCGGGAGTTGATGGAAGCCCAGATGCAGGCGGCCTACCTGGCACTGGAACCGCTGCGGGCCCAGGCCGCGCGTATGCAGGAAGGGATCGCGGCGATTACCCTCTACCTCGGCATCGAGGAGGCCATCGAGACGCTTCGGGAAGGCGAGCCGGCTGCGGCGAACACGCCCGTGGTGTTGCGGCAGATGGTCCTCAGCGCGGATCAAGAGTGCATGGTTGCCGCCGAGAGTGGCGGCCTGGACGTCGAAGGCCTGGATGACTTCTTCGCCTGGCTTCTGGCCGACGACACGAACTTGGACCAGGTCCTGCCAGAGCCCAAGGGCATCGTGGCGCTGGTGCCGAGCCGCACCGAGCGCCGTTATGCGGGGGATCCTTGGTTCAACGCCGCGATGAAGGAAGCGAACGCCGCGACGTTCTTCCTGGTCCGCAACGGCGAACGTCTCTTTGCGGTCTTGAACGAACTCAAGCTCGAACGACGACTGTTCCCAGCTGTGGACGAGTTCGCCAACCTCTTCCGCGACCACTGGGGGCGCCCGCTGGAGCCGGGCAGCCTTCAGTGGAAGAAGGCTGAGGAGATGGCCGACGCAACCCGGCGGCAGTACATGAAGGTGGGACTGCTACTACAGGGGCTCGTCGACCGCACCACGATCCTGCACCCGCACCCGGAGCAGGGGCTGAACCTGCTCGACCAGGACGCCATCGACGCTGGCAGGGTGGTCCTCATCCCGGACGCGGAGGACTCCTATGCGCTCGGCGACGGAAGCGAGCGGTTCGTCGACTGGCAGAAGCGCGTCAATGCACAACTGCGGCCGGGCATGCGGGTCATCGTGGCCAGTAGGAGCGAAGCCTTCCGCCAACTGGCGTACGGCCGCGACGACTACCAGCGCGGCCACTCCCGCCTCCACCCCGCGACGGCCGACGCCCCCAGCCCCGGCACGATCTACACGATCGAGCAGCGCCGTCCGGACGGAGGGCTGGTCATCCGCTACGAGCGCACAGACGAGATATGGACCGACAGAGGACTCCGTCCCGCGAGGGTTCGAGCTTCCTGCACCGTGCGCGCCGAGGACCCCTTCCTCCTTGCCTACGACGCAGCCGATCCTGACCTTCTGCGCACCTTCCTGCGTAACCGGGTCGACCGGGAGCACTATCTGGACATGGTGCCCGTGATCAACATCGCAGTCACGGCCAAGGAGCAGGAGAGGGCCGCCGAAGCGCCCTTCCGGCAGATGGTGATCGGCATGCTGATGCAGCAATCCGACGTCAGTTTGGCGGAAGCCGAAGAGGCCGTCGTCGGCCTGGTTGACTGGTGGAAGTTTGCCAACCGGTTTCACCGTCCGCTGACCGGCCGCGGAGCAGAGGCTGACGCCAAAGCCGCCCGGGACATCCTGGCCGAGTTCCGGCGCCGGCAGCGCACCGAACACGACCGCGCTGCCATAGAGGTCGTGGACGCGCTGGCGGCCGAACACCCGGATGCACTGCTGATCGCTCAGACTCATGCCGGTCACCTGGTCGTGCTCACGCCGCATCCGAAGGGTCCGTTCGTCACCGAGCACACCTTCAACCGGCGTGGACAGCCGCGCAGCAGCCGGGAGTGGGTGCTGCCCGGGGCGCGGCCAAACCGATGGACAGCCCTTCGCAGCACATCCGAGTGGGAGAGCTGGGACCATGGCGCCACCCTTGCCGAGCACCTGGCCGGTCCGGAGCGTGAAGTCCTCGCTGAGGAGGCCATCCGGCTCGCCCGCACGGAGTTCCCCGCCCGGGAGGTCGCTGCTGTGACGCTGCAGGACAAGCACGCCGTGGTCGCATGGACGGTCAGCTCCTGGGGCGAGACGGACGAGGATCATCCGGCTACCGGCAAGGCAGAAACAGTCACGCTTGAGGGGTACGGCTTCCTTTGGCACCGGGACCGTCGCAAGAAGGCAGTCGCTGGACGGTGCGCCTCGTTCGGCCAGCGCAACTGGGATCGGTTGGGAGGCCGACATCCCTGGAAGGCTTCATGGGGTCAGGTGGTCGACGTCCTGAGGCTGGACGCAGACCTCGTCCGGCGAGCCGAAGCCGCTCACGCGCGCTACCAGGCGGTGGCGCGGCGCCGAGAGGAGATCCGGGACGCCGCCCGAGCCGCCTACCGTGCGGCGGAGTCCACTTGGAACGAGATCCAGGAGCAGAAGGCCTACAGCGCCTTCCTGACCGAATACGGGGAGCCGAGCCTGTGGGAGGGCCACCGCAAAACGATCAAGCTATCTCCGATGCCCCAGCCTCCCGATCAGACCCGGGGCATATCCAGGCTGCTCGGCACCTCCTGGTTCACTGCCCTCACCGCTCTCATCGAGGCGGGTGAAGACGTGGCCGACTACACCCTTGGCCAAGCTCTCGAGACCCAGGGCGTAGACGACATTCCGGCAGCCCTGTTCTCCCTGCCGCTGCGCCGCCCTGCCTGACAGATGAGAGCAGCGGCAACCCGGACGCGAGGCCCCACTTGGGGACTCGCGTCCGGGCGCCTGTGCCGCAGTCCAGGATTCTGCGCCTCCGCGCGCTTCCGTTCGATCACGGACCTCGCGTAGCCGTCGGGATGTGGCCGCTGCCCCAATGGTGGCCTGCACGACTGGAGTGTCGGCAGAACGGCACGCCGACGAACCGGCCGGTGTCACCTGGTTCCTGCATATGGGGCGGTGCAAACGGTTAGCCACCACCGTTCGTTCATCGCCCGGTGGCCGCTGCTGACCGAGCGGACGGCGGGAGAGGGTGACTTCTCCCATTCGCCCTGACAAGGCAAGGTATGGCCTGTCTGCCGTGCGCTTGGCCCCTGGTGCCTTCCGACACGCGCGCTCACCCAAGCGAATGGTCGCGTTGCCCCGACTCCGCTGTCCCGGCGCCTACGAGGGCGATTGCAAACCCTCGAAGGGATCGAACCCGAGCTGCCCAATGACCCGCTGGCGGGTAGCCTCCTTGGGTCGCCACTGTTGGCTGACCGGGTAGATGAGGTTCAGACCAGCTGCCGGAGGTAGGAGCAGATAGTCGGCCCTCGGACAGCCGGTGAGGTGCGGACATTCCTCCAGCACCCGGTTGCAGAACGCACAGAGAAGCCCCCCACCCGGCCGGTCTGGTGGTCGTGGTCGACCATCGCCCCGGGATATAGGCCGCACAGGTGGCAGTCGGCGCCGAGCGCGTCGATCAGCGCGGCACGCAGGCGCCGGATGGACGCCGTACGGGCCGGACGCGGCGGCCACAGGTGCCTCAGCTCATAAGAGCCGCCCTGGCAGCGGTCCGGCCGGTCGACAGTGCCCGGATCCACGCCCGGGCCGGTCGCCTGCACCGACCACTCGACGACGAGGGAGCCCCAGACCACCGTGCCGGCACCTTCCTCGTCCAGACGGCCGCCCCTCCACTCCTGCGGCCCGTGCTCCCGCTCGATCCACCCACAGTGCTGACGGTGCCTCCAAGCGCCGGCGGCCCCCGCATCCCCACACAGCATCCGACCCGCCCGTTCGAGATGGAACCGGCCGTCATCGCCAGGTACCGCGAGGCTCCGGCCAGGCGGCCCCAGCGGGGGAGAGGGCAGGGGACAGGGCCGCTTCTCGGCATCGCGGACCAGGTCCTCAACGAACGCGACCCCCTGAGGGGCCCAGCGCCACAGCAGCTGTGCGCGTCGGTAAGGGGGCAGTTCGTCCAGGCTGGCCATGGGGGGATCCTGGCCTACGGCACTGACACTCGGGCCCGGACCGGCACGCTGCCGCAGCAGAATGACCCCGAGTACCTGTCCGTCTGTGCACCGGGGTCATTCGTGGTGTGTGCGGTCATGCCGACGACGACACTGACAGGTCCGTCAACGCCGGGCTGCCGCAGTTGCCTTGAGCCTGGCCTCGACCTCGGGCGGAAGCGGGAGAACCGGCACGGTGGCCGGGTTGGTCGGCCCCTCGTCCTGAACGCCAGCGGGGCCGACCACGGCCGACCAGCGGCTGATCTCGCGGACCTGGTGCGAGGAGACCTCCCACAGCGAGTGACCCGCCCCCATCGTGTCCGCACCACCCATGTCGAACCAGTTGATGCGCATGTACCCGCCGTACAGAGCCAGCGCCGTAGACATCCATTGCACCGCCACCGGATCGACGTCGCACGCCCACCCGTCGTGGTGCGGATGGGTCCGGTACTCGAAGTAGCCGAAGCCGTCGCGCCGGGCGAACGCGGGCAACGGGCCGGACGCCGGCTGACTGCCGCTGCCATCGCACGTCAGGTACATCTCCCGCGCCGCGCACCCGGCATCGTCACAGGACACCTCGGTGTCGGACAGCCGCAACCACAGAGCTACCTGTGCGTCCTGCCCGTTCTCGGTGGGCAACGACCACACCCGCTCACGGCACTGCGACGCCTCGTGATCGCGGAACCGCCACTGTTCGGGGAACTCATGTGCCAGGCCATGGAGGTAGTGGCCGACCAGCCGCCAAGCCTCCTCGGCCGACGGGTTGATGACGTGGGCAGTGTCGGCGCTCATGCCCGGAGTCTAGGGCTGCCGAGGGAACCCTCTGTACCGAAGTCCGAGAAGGTACAGCTCCCGCATCGAGGATTCGGCGAAGCACGGCGCAGCGGGAGACCGGCTCTGCCAGCAGGAAACAGTGACGCGAATAAGGCCCCATTAGTCACTCAACGGCGTACAGCTCGGACAGCGGTTCGAGGACGGGTGGTGAGCGGCACAGTGGACGCCCGTGACGGACGTCGACGTCCACGCGCTGGCCCGCGCAGAGCCATAGCGACGGCAGCTCACCCACCGCGGCTGGCAGGTCCAGTAGTTCGCCGCGATCAGCATGGGCTTGGCGCCAATGGCCGCTGACCGCATTACCAGGCGTATTCAGCGACCGGACCTCACAGCAATGCCGTCAACTGTCACCCTCCTTCCCTGGAAGAGGCAGTACGCGCATGTGACGCTGAGGTGCCTTGGTAGAGGAGGCGTCACTGGTGGGGACAGGCTCGTACGGCTTCCACAGCGGGGACTTCCGGTAGGGGTGGTCCTGGTCCCAGCGGGGCGCGCCGGCCAGCGCGACCACCCGGCTGAGGGGGATCCGGACCGGGCGGTGCCGCCCGCCGGGCTTGAGCGCCAGCATCCCGTCACCGACCTCGTCAAGAGTCCCGTACAGGCTGGCCCAGACACCGTCGTCGCCTTCGGGCCCGCACCACATGTCCAGTCGCAGCACCTGCCAGCTCAGCCAGGTGCCAAGCTCCTTGAGGAACTCGGTCTGCTCGCTCCCGCCGGGGATCCAGCAGCCATAGCCGTCGCTGAGCGAAGCCGCGATATGGGAGGCCCGCTCGCCGTCGCCGCCGCGCTCGAGCCGGCCGCTCGCCGCGGCGCGGGCGTGCCGCTGTCCCTCGACGACCTCCGGCACCGTGTCCGGGCCGCTGTCGGCGTCCCCGGGCAGTACGGGGAAGGCGGTGCGCAGCAGCTTGAGGGCGGCCGTCTCATCGGTTCGGCGGCGGCCGGTGACGGGCCCGCCGACCACGAACCGGGGCGGGTAGTGGCCGCCTTGGGCAGCCTGCTCCTTCTCCAACTTGGCGACGATGTGCCCGGGCGCGGCGATGACCGCCGAGTAGGA
This sequence comes from Streptomyces sp. NPDC001709, assembly GCF_053596375.1. NCBI lineage: Bacteria > Bacillati > Actinomycetota > Actinomycetes > Kitasatosporales > Streptomycetaceae > Streptomyces > Streptomyces sp. NPDC001709. Next base: position 96,950 of record NZ_JBSFGB010000012.1, read on the forward strand.
CGGTCCGGCGGCATCCCCGGCCTCGCTGAAGTAGTCACGGCGCCGATAGCCGAAAGGGACCAGCGGGCCGATCACCGGGGAGGCGGCGAGGTAGGCGATGGGAGCATCCCGGGCATTCGTGAGCGGCCAGTCGTGGACGAGTAGCAGCCGCGGCGCCGTGTGCGCCGACTCGGCCTCGAACTCGGCCTCCATCCGCGCACACACCTCGGCGACCGCGCGCGGCCACCACATCGCCAGCTCGTGATCTGCCCAGGACGACGGGCTGTCGTACCTCTCGCCCGGGCTCTGCGGTGCCGGAAGGCGGGTGACGTCCACGACGCGAGCCCCGGTCAGCTCCCGGGACACGGCGTCCCGCACTAGCTCGACCGTGCGGGCCGCGCCCAGACCGCGGGAGCGCGCCGCCAGCCACACCCCGCACACCAGCTGCCAAACCTCAACTTCCGGCTGCGACTCGTACGGCCGCCAGCGCCGGGCCGACTTTCCCGCCACGGCGGCGGTCACTTCGTCCAGCACGCGCCGCTCCGGGCTGCCGGCCGTGCGGCGCACCGCATCACGGGCCCCGTTGTACACGTCAACCTGCGGGCAGTCGGCGGCATAGTCGGCCAGGAAATCGCCGAATACGAAGGCCAGTTCCTTGCGAGCCGTCGCCAGTACCCGCGTATCCCTGCTGAGCTTGCGATCCGTCCGGGCCCGCTTGAGCCAAGCGTCGAACTGCTCCTCGTCACCCGGCTGCTGCTGGGCCGCATAGCGGGCGTAGCCGAGCCAGGTGCGCACCGACTGATCCGCCCGGGCGCGCTGGAGCGCCACCGCCCGCTCGCTGACGAACGCGGCCGCCCGCCACAGGGCGTCCGGAGCGTCAGGCAGGGAGACGGAACACTTCTTGCAGATGTCGTCGAACACGTCGAACAGGGGATACGTGGCTGCTTCCGTCGCGGGCTTCGCGTAGCGACAGCCGCCGTAGGAGTAGCGGCGCAGATCGGAGTGGGGGACGTGGTACTTCCCGCCGCCCCCACCAGTCAGCGCGACCCGGAGCGCGGCGAGCGCGGGCAGCTCCACGCCGAGCGCAGCGAAGCCCTGTGCGGAGATCGCCGGAAGGGACTGGGACATGGATCAGTCCTCCTGTCCGCCAGCAGAGGCGGAAGACCCCGTGGCCGGAGCGCCAGAATCCCGGCCAGCGGCGGTGATGTGATGGCGGGCCAGCGCGTCGGCGAACTGGCTCGAGAACTCGACCAGCTCAGGCAGCGTGTAGTTCGACGTAAGGGATCGCAGCATCATGGAGACCTGGATCTGCGCCAGGTCGAAGGCGAACCGGTGTCCACGGGCCCGCTCGAAAGCGGCCAACGCACGTCCCGCGTCCCCCGCCGCAACGCTGCCACAGGCCCGGGCCCACGCCCGCAGGGTCGCAGGCAGGGTCGCCTCCGGCAATCCCGCCAGAATCGTCATGGTGGGCAGGTCCCACACATCGCGATGGAAGACCTCCTCAGTGGTGGTGAACCCGTCGGCGAAGTCGACCGCTCCCACCATGCCCCGCCAGTGCTCCTGAATCTGCTGCTCAAGCTGGTCCAACGAGGTCCGCCACTCCCCAACGGTCTGAAGGCCGCGGCCCTGATTGAAGGACGCGATACACCCGGCGCCCAGATACAGCCAGGCCGCCGCGAGATCGTCGGGCTCTGTCTCCTCGCAGAACGACATGAACGCGGCGTGCGCCTCGCCCTCCTCGTCCTCCTCGACCAGGTCCGCGACGAACAGCGGCGTAAATCCGCCCAGCGCCGCCCGGGCGCGCTCCGCCCACGGGGAAAGCTCCGACAGAGGCACAGGCATTGAGGACGATTCCAGAAGGGACGTGTCGGCGGCGAGCAGGATGTCAACGGCCCGCTCACGGCCGACCTTGTCCAAAACCGCTGGCAGCAAACCCTTACGCGCGGCCTCGGCGACCCGCCGCAATGCCTCCTGGTAGCCGCACCCGGATGCCTGGTTCAACGCACGGGCGATCCGCTGCTGGTTGCTGAGGTTGGTCTTCTTCTTCGGCTGTGCCATGACGGACTCCTGCACATCCCGGCGATGCCATCCCACCACAGCAGTCGCCAGGGAGCGTACGAGTCGTCCAGGACACGCGTTACGACCGGTCACGTTCGCATCCGAGCGGCAGCTCGATTCACCCTCGGCCGGAGGTGGGCCCGGCCGCGGCGCGCACCAGCGAAGTACGCCCGTACGACGATACAGGGCCCCAACCGCACGGTGTGACCCGATTGCAGGTCCGAGCGCCCCCACCGGGTCCGAACAGCCGCTCGCCTGCGAACGGCACCATGCGGCACCACCTGCTCCCGGCGACGAGCGATTCCGAGGCATAGGGAGCGGCTCGGCCCCGGTACCGTTGTCTCATGGGACGTGACAGGGCCAAGAAGCAGCGCCGCCGACGCCCTGAAGGATCAGCTCGCGGGCAGGGCCTAGCACGCCCCACCTTGGTGGTCGCGATCAACGAGCAAGACCTCCGCTACATCCCAGAACAGGGCGGCCGTCAGCCTTCCTTCGCCGCGTACTGGTCCGAAGTGTGGCTCCAGGCGAACTCGTGCCTCACCGGGGGCATGCGCCCCTTGCTACGCCCCTTCGTCCCTGAGGACTTCATGCGCTACTGCCGAGCGGCCGGTCTTTCGGAACGATCGCCAGAGACGTTTGCCGCGTACGCCCGTCAAGAGGCACCGGGGGACGAGCTGGTGGTCTTCCAAGGCGAGCCGCCGGAGATGCTCCTGCACCTCATGGCACACGAGCGGGACGCTATTGCGATGCTGGCCCGATGCCGCGCGGTACTCGCTGCCGCCGTGGACCAGTTCGGGGTAGAAGCGCGGACGTGGGCCCAAGGCTTCGCGACTTCGATCCTCGAGGCGGTGCTGAGACAGACGATGGAGGGAGACGAGCTCGTCCTTGTAGCGAAGGCCGGGGGCGGCTTGCCCCTGGGCACGTACGCGCTGTCGCTGCCTTGCCGGGGTCCGGAGGGTGAGCGCGATCGCATGCGCCTGGCGACGCTTCTTGCTGCCTCATGCCTGGCCGCGGCGAAGGGAGTACTTGCCCTCCGGCGGCAGGCCAGGGAGGGCGTTGAGGTCCACGTGTGGGAGCTCGCCGACCAGCGGCTCACCCCGAGTGAACATGGCGAGCTCATCCTTGAACGGGAAGGTTCGGAGGGCGACGCGGAGTGGTATGTGCCCGGCTTCGCGCTTCCACAGCCGATGTAGCTCGGCAGCCCAAATCTGATCCCGGGACCACCGCCGGGCGCCACGCTGGCGGCGGTCAGCGGCAACGCGCAGTGCCCCGCGCCAAGGCGGCGTTCAGGGAGCGCGCAGGTAGTCCAGCCGCGGAAGCAGACAGCGATCTGCCGGATGGCGACAGCGCACGCGACAACACGTTGAGGCCCGGTGAACAGGCACTCTTCGGAGTTCCGTACCTTGCACCACGAGACCACCACCTTGATCAGGCAGCCGCCCAGGCATCGCCGCCAGCCGCCAGCGGGGCCGCCGGCGTGCGGGCCAGGGCATCGGGGACCGCGTCGAGAAAGGCCCGGAGGAGTGGCTCGGCCTGCGGAAGGTCCAGCCCACCCCGCCCCTCGACCGGTACCGCGCGCGCCTCGGGCGGCATCGCAGCAGCCAGCTCCCGAAGTCGCGCGACGTCCTCGGGATCGTAGGGACCGATCCGCCACGCATCGAACCCGCCAGGGCTGACCCCGGGCAACAGCCGACCACGGGCAAGCAGGTGCAGGGCTTGGAGCATGGCCGCACTCCAGAACGCGGCCGCGGGGGCGCCGCCGGGCATCTGGCGTGCCTCGGAGAGCACCCGCAGTGCCTGGGCCATGGGAAAGATGGTGGCTTCGGCTTCGCCTCGTCGCACGGACGTCCCGTGCGGGCGTACAACGGTTATCCGGTTCACCGCCTGTGGCGGAGCTGTTCCGTCCGGGCGCCAGAACGCCATACGCCCGGTCCTGGGCGGGTCGGACGGTATCAACACTACGGCGCAGTCAGCGGGGGCCCGCACCAGCGATGCCGGGTCGCTGTCCGCAGCCTCGATGTGTGGCGATGTCATAGTCGGCGTAGCGGATCCCACAGACTGCAACCTCTCTGCCCCCACGGCCCGGCCGCACGAGGGCCGCGCTCGCTGAGCGTAGAGGCGCGGAGAGTCGGGTCATCGCCGAATGAGACGACACCACCCAATCGAGTCGACACCAGACTGGAAGGTTCCGTTGAAGGGTGCCGGGACGGAGGCGGCCTTTTGGGCTCAGGCCGCAAAGACGTTCGGTCGGAGTTCCGCCCAGCGGAGTAGTCGCCGTGCGGCCCGTGTGCGCGGCGTAGAGGGTGGGCTCATGAGCGTGCTGTGGTCTGGGCATATCACCTGCGGGCTGGTGAGCGTGCCAGTGAGGCTCTACACGGGCATCGAGGAGGTGCGGCCGCGTCTGCACCGCGTGCACGCCGCCGATGGGGCTCGGATCCGGCATCGCCGGGTGTGTGAGGCGGAGGCCCGCGAGGTCAGCGAGTCCGAGATCGGCAGGGGCTGGGAAGCACCGGACGGCCGGGTGGTCGTACTGCGGGGCGAGGACCTGGACCATCTCCCGCTGGCCACTCGCAAGGCGGTGGAGATCGTCGGCTTCGTCAACGATCGGGACGTCGACCCACTGCTATACGAGCGGTTCTACTACGCCGGGCCGGCCAATGGGGAAGCCGCCCTGCGCCCGTACGTGCTGCTGGTGGAGGCGATGACCCGCAAGGGCGTTCTCGGTGTGGCAAAGTTCGCGGCGCGCACCCGCGAACGGCTGGCGGTGCTGCGGCCGCGGCGGGGAGTTCTCGTCGTTCATGCCCTGCGGTGGCCGGAAGAGGTCCGGCCACCCGAGGACGTTCCTGGGCAGGTTCCTGTCGCCGGGCGGGAGCTGCAGCTTGCCGAGACGCTGATCGACCACCTTACGGGCGTGGACATCAGCACCCTGCACGACGAGTACGGCGCGGCCCTGGAAGCGGTTGTGGAAGCCAAACTGGCGGGCGTGGGCTGGGAGGAGCCTCCCGAGGTGGCGCCGCCGGAGGACCTGATGGAGGCGCTGGAGGCCAGCATCCGCCGGGCCCGCGACGGTCGTGGGCCGTCCCCGTAAGCTGCGCGCCGAGTGATTCACCCTTCCTCGCCCGGCGTCGGCTTCGTTGCCCCAGGTATGACGGATGATCTGAAGTCCCGGACCCTGGCTAACTGCCGCAACCCTGTCCCCGAGCACTGCCCGGCACGTGGCGGGACTTCTTCAGCACCTGGAAGCCGATCACGGGGCAAGCAACGACGAGGTGATCGAGCGGGCCCTCGGCGACGCCGTACGGGCCGCCTCGGCGCAGGACGAGTCGTGGGCCGTGGAGTACGTCCAAGAGGCCGTGGACCATCACCAAGGCGCCGCGGACAGCGCGCTGGCCCTGGCTGACCTGGCAGGCTGGGATCCGGTAGGCACGGTCGCCGCTCTGCCGGGGATGGACCGCGGCACTGCGGGGTTCACTCTCGGACGCGGGGAACCGTGCCGGGGCGTCGGAGGACGGCACCGCATAGCCAGGCCGGGCAACCGCCTACGGCTGCTGACCGTGCTGGCGCCGGGGGCTATCGACGGGATCGTGACTGCACTCTGGCGGGCGCCTGGTCTGCCACGCTGTCGGCCTCGTCGGGGAAGTCGACCTCCACGGTGTAGAGCGGTTCCACGAATAGGCCCTCATAGCGGGGACTGGGGAGGGCAGCCCTTCCCGTCGGCCGCACAGCAGCCCGCTGCGGCAGTTCCTGAACCGGAACGGTGGTCATGGGGATTCCCCTCACACTCTTGTGTCCTGCGGCCAGCAGCCCGGATGCTCCCGCACCTCGTAGTGGAAGAAGGACGATCGGGCACCAAGATCATATGTTCGGGTCGCCCTGGCTCGCCTCCCTGTATCTGGCGACCTACCCAGACAAGGAATGTGCTGGTCCGGAGATGCTGGCGGATGGCAACGGACGCCCGTGGTTATCGGGTCTGGCGCGGGGGCAGCAGCGGTGTGCCCTGTTGATGCACACGCTGGCTGTCGGCCGCGGCAGGCCGTGTCGGCTGCACAGGCGGAGGGAGCGGAGGAGGCGGAGGAACCGCCGAAGGGCGCCGGCCTGCAAGTGCCGCTCGTGCTTCCGGCTCGGCCATCCGAGTCGGCAATACGGCCTTCTGCTCGGGAGACAGGTTCCTGAGCCGCTGGAGGGCCGAATCGACATCGCGTGGCTTGGGGCGCGGTCTACTGGCATAGATTCGCTCTGCCATGGTCCTGATCGCCGACCGCACCTGTTCCGCTTGCCCCAAGGGCACTCCCAGCGCGGAGAACCGGATATTGGGGATGTTCCTGATCTGCAGGAGGGACCCGTAAAGTCGCAGATAGGGCTCAACGGGGTCCATGCCCGGCGGCTGCTCCTGCACTGCTCGCTGAAGCACCCGTTCGGTCAGCCTGGCGAAGGCCTCCTGCCCCCAGTGCTGCTCCTGCGCGGTGAGGTCAACGAAGTCCCTGGGGTCCAGCCGGGACTGGACTGCCTGCAGCGTCTGGATGGACAGGGTGGTCATCGAGCTGACCCGTAGGCCGCCGATTTCAGCAGGCGCGTTGTACTGCGGCATCACTGAGATGGTGAGGCGAACCGCCAGCGCATCAGCAGCATGGGCCGTATCCGGTATTCCTTCGGGTGGGAGATAGGTGATGGCTCGAGCAAGGCCTTGCTGCCCGAGGCGTTGCTCGATATGGACCCTGTACCCCAGATGTGCGAGGGCACCTTGCACTACATCCCGGGACCGGTCCGTGTCGTGCGGCACTGGGGTAGTCAGCGAGATCTCTCTGGCCTGGCGCTGGAGAGCCAGATGCCGGGCCAGAGCCACGTCACCGCCGACCTGAAACGGGACACCGGTTTGGTCAAGCGCCGCCAAGGCGATGTCGGCATCGCGTGCCGCGCGCTCGAGGTCCCAGATCACACTGCCTCACCGCCGCCTCGGGTCGAGTTCAGGGAATCGCTGTTCCCAGACATGCGCGATCGCTGCTGGTACGCCAGAGCGCACTGCTCCCCACAGAGCGATGAGCTGGCCAGCCGCGAGCACGGATCGTTGGTCGTCCGTGGAACCGTGCATCAGCACCTGCCGGTACAGGTCGACCAGGCCCTCCTCCGTACCGTCATGGCCGAGGGCGGAAGTGTTCCAACGAATGGACAGGTCGCGGGCGGCACCATCTGCCTGCCCCTGCAGTTCCTCGAGGCGTTCCACGACCTGAAACGGCTGGGCGAGCAACCAGTCGGGTGTTCCCGGCTGCTGCAAAGCTTGGAAGACATCGTCGTCGAGCCAGCGCTGCAGGGTCTGGAGGATCTCGCTCCGGGTGGCCGCGGCCCCGTCGAAGTCGATTTCGATGTCGGCGTCATGCTCTGCCATGGTGAGTACGTCCCTTCTGCATCAACGGCCTGTGTCCGTTGTCCAAGCATGGTTGCTGCCGACCTTACGAGGTCCGCCTTGGCAACCGATGTGGACCAGGTCGAAGGTGAAGGTGCCGGGGACGGTTACAGCGTCCATGGCGGCCTGGACACGTAGGACACGCTCCAGAGCGACTCGGTGATGCATCACGTCTCCAGCTCGGCTTCGCGCCCGGCCCTCGCATCGGGCGTCGCTTCAGCCCAGGGTGCTGATCACCAGACGCCGCCGATACCCACCTCCCGCACCACGGGCCGACACCGACACCGATCCGGCCTGACGGTCAACCGAAAGCCAGCAGACGCCCGCCCCCCGGGCACACCCCCTCCTTTCTCGCACCTCCTTGTCACGCCGGTACGGCTCCGAGGGGTGCCGGCGGGGCCCGCACCGCGGGAGCGGCAACAGCAGATTTGCCCGCCATGCGGGCCAGCGCGGCCCGACCGTCCCGCCACAAGAGCCACCGGCCACATCCGCAACACGCCTTCCACAGACTGGCATTGCGCACAGGACCCCCGACGCCGGCAGCACCAAGAATCCGAGGAAACCTTGTCCATGCATGTCCTCCCGGAGGAGCTCATCCGGGCAGACCACGCCGAACGCCTGCGCCGTGCCCAGCGCGAACGAGTGGCGGTCCGCGTGGCGACCACAGCCCGCCACAAGCGCCGTGCCGAACGGGCGCGGCGCTCCACACGACGCCCCTGGATCCGCTGGCTCCCTGCCGTTAAGGGAGGCCAGTGATGACCACCCTTGCCCAAGCCGTCGACCTCCCCGATCCGCTCTTCCGCCGCTACATCGCCATTCGCGAAATCGGCCACGGACTCACGGCGGTGGCCACTGGACAGGCACGTGTCGTCGCGTGTGCCCTCGAGCCGGGAACGGCTCCTGACGGCACCCGCTTCGACGCATTCACCGAGGTGCGTTGGCGAACCCTCCACGCTTACCTCGCTCTGCTCCAGGCGGGGGTGATGGCACAGGAACGGTGGCTACGAGAGCAGGGGCTGTGGACCCCGCGACGGGACCTCGCCACCCAGGTCGCGGCACGCCACAGCAGAGCAGCTGTCCAGGCGACGGCCGCCAGCGAAGACCAGATCGAGCGGGCGGCCGCCTGGGCCCAGGAACTCCTCGACCGCCACTGGACGTTGCTGCTTCACTGTGCAGGTCTGCTGGACCGTCGTGGCCACCTCGACGGATCCCACCTGCGCAAAGCCCTCCGCGAGGGGGAGCAGAGGACCTGACAGTCACCGTGAACACGCTGGGCCCCGGGCGTCGCGTGCGACGCCCGGGGCCCCTTGATCCACTCCGACGACTCCACGCGGTCGTCAAGTCCGAAGAGGACTAGCGCATGCGGCGCAGGCAGACCTGCACCTGGTCTGCCGCATCTCGGCGAACCATCAGGCCGTTGTCTCCCACGTGGGCGATCGGAACCTCGGTACCGGCCTTGAGTACCGAGGAAACCCCGGTCTTCAGCATGACCTCGGCGACAACGGGCCCGGACGCATTCGAGGCATCCGCCGCCTCGACGGCCCCATAGGCGACGCCAGCATCGCTGATCGAAGCCACGTTGATCGTCTTGCGGTCCCCGTCGCTCTGCAGGCACACGCCCTTCTTCGTTTCCAAGTCGAAGGCAACCGGGCCAGCCGCGAGATAGCGGCCGTTGGGGGAGGACACCACCGCGTAGGAACTCCCAGAGGAGCCTGACGACTCTTTCGCGGCACATGCCATGTGCGCCCGAATCCGTCCGCTGGCTGTGTCGTGCACCGCCCATACCGGGGTCGCATCCCCGTACTTGCCGGTGCGCCATGAGGCAAGGAGGTTGGTACCGGACACACCGTACGCCCGTCCGTTCAACGCTCCCAGGAAGCCCGACTTAGCGGCGACTCCGGCTGGCTTCACATTACTGCTCAACCAGCCACCTGGAACCCCAAACCCGCCGCTACCCATAGCGACCACCGGTCCCTTCGAGGTAGCCGACATCACCATGCTGCCTGAGCAACCCGTGGTGTCGGCGCACTGCGGGAGCAGCGCGTCGGCACTCCCGAAGGACGTGATCGTCCCCGTTGAGACGTCTACTTTGGCAGCCGAGGTGCCGTAGAGGCCGTCGCCGCCCCACGAGACGAGGAGAGACCCATCCGCTCCGCTCACATGCACCTGCCCGGGACGGGCGCTGATCGGAACGGAGATCACGCGTGCCGGCGCGACCCCCTGGCCCTTGCTGTCCGCCGGGTACACCACCAGATCGACAACCTCACGGCCGTTATGGAGCTGGTCCTTGCCCCGCATGCCGTGCGCCCACGCCACGACATACTCGCGGCCTCCAGCCGAAACGGCGGTCACATCCGGGATCTCTGCTGCATCGGTGCCATCTCCCTCCGCTCCCGAAACCTCGGAGGGAGGAGTCCAGGGCTTGCCCACCCAGCGGATGGCGCCGGTGGAGGCCTCGTGAACCCTGACCGAGTACCCGCCAGAGGCAGCCTGCAAGAGGCCCACGCCATCAGAGCCGACGGGAGTGACCGGAATCGAGTCCACCTTTTGCGGAAGCCAGGCAAGCACCGCGTCCCATCCTCGGCTTGCGTCGTAGCCCGACGGTAGAGACAGCTTGGCGAGAGTGGGCTGTTTGGACCGCCCTGGCTGCCCTGGCTGTGAGCCCGACTCCCCGGCATCACTGCATGCGGACAGCAAGCATGCGGCCAGCACCGCTCCGATGGCAGTCCCCGCCGCGCTATGCCTACGCCATACCATCTGCGCCCCCTGTCGACCCGCACGTCTCTGTGATCTCCAGCGCCCTGGAGACTAACAGCAGCCCCCGGCGTCCCCCATCCCCCACCGTCGCCAACGTCGGTATGCACGCGATGTTTTGGCCACCGACGTCACGCATTCCCGGCATCGATACGAACTCTGCGACCTCCCGCTCAAGTCGCCGACTCGACACTCGACGGCTTCCGACGCTGCGGGCTCGCCGCTTCCCTCGACACGTCTCCGGGCGGGATACGACGAGCGCGCGGCCCGTCACGCGGGCACACCGGTGACGACGACGCGCGCAGCACGCGAGCCTGGGGCCCCTTCGTTTCACCGGTTCGGCTATCGGTAACGGCACCCTGGAGGTTGCTTGTGTCCCACCTTCACCTCGTACGCACAGCGACTACGGCCTCTGCATCCGCCGCATCGAGCCGTGATTCGGCTCCACGCACGACTGAGACCTGGTACATCATCCGTGACTACGTCACCGTCCGCTCCGGCCCCGGAACGATCTGCCCCGCCGTCGGGCACCTGCACTATCTCGACAGCGGAACCCAACTCAGCGAGACCGCGGACTGGGTCCATCTCCGCCTGCGTAGCCGTTCAGCATCCGGTCTCCCGGCCGGCTCCACAGCGTGGGTCGCCAAGACCCATACCGCCCTGCGTCCAGACTTTTGACCGGATCTCTTGCGCGCAAGCCCCGTCCCTAAAGTGAAGGGCCTGGAGGAAGGCAACAGTCATCCAACCCGCCCTTGCCGAGCTGAGGCCACGGTGAACCCGTAAACTCGCCTCCTCCAGACCCCATGGGGAAGGAAAGACGACAAGATGGAGCCGGCCGCCGCCGCAAACCACGGCGATACCGACGCACTCGACGCACCCATCTATGCGGGGCTCGTCCGCGAGCTGGGGGATGTGCCCGCTGATGCCCGCCGTGCCGCACAGATGGCGCTCAAGAAGGCGGACCCGGCCGTCTACTTTGGAACTTTCGCAGAAGCACGGTGACTTGAGTCCGGGCTAGAACGTCGGCCCTCAGCTCCAATCGCCATGTCAGCGCGCAGACTTCCTGGTCCTCGTGCGTGTTGGATTGTCGCAGTATGCGGTGCGCGGGTGACTGCGGTGAGTAGCATCCCGGATCAACACCACTCGGACGAACGGAGACAGCAAGTGTCTGATCCTGCGGAGAGCGCCAGCCTCTACACCCAGTACACGTCCAAGGTCGAAGAGGACCTGGCGGCTCGGGAGAAGGAGCACGCGGAGCTGGTTAAGCGCCTGGCGCTGGTGGAACGCGAGCTCGAACTGCTGAGGAAGATGAAGGCGGTGATTGACGAGGATGGCTCGTCGTCCCAGGTTGGCGTCAAGGTTCCGCAGGAAGAAGGCGCGCAGGACGCAGAAAATCGAGGGCCCCAGGCGGCGACGGCCGGTGAGCCCGGGGATGCGTCCGCCGCGGCTGCGAGCGAGCGAGGCGCAGTCCAGGCGCCTCGGAAGGCCACAGCGAAGAAGACCACGGCCAAGAAGGCGCCGGCCGGGAAGAGCACCGCGAAGAAGACCACCGCGAAGAAGGCCACAGCGAAGAAGACCAGGGCCAAGAAGACGGCTGCCGAGGAGTCCACTGCGCAGCAGGCCGAGCCGGGGACGTCCCGACGACAGCTGATCTTGGACTACTTCGCAGAGGTCGGCCAGCCGCGCTCGAGCGCGGAGGTCACGAGGGAACTCACCCAGCGCCACCCCGAGTTCACGTCAAGCCCTGCGGCCACCCGCGAGGCGCTCGAAGCGCTCGTCGCGAAGGGCAAGCTGGAGCGCACGACTCAGGGGCGAAGCGTCTACTACGGCCCTGTGACGTCGGCCAGCGCGGGTGCCGAAGACACGGCCAGCGAGAAGGAATAACGGACGCCGTGATCCCAGCCGTTGGTACTGCAGGGGCAACCCGGCACCACTCGCACGGTCCACCGGTGCGTTGTGAGTCGCAGGAGTCGGCGGCAAAACCTGTCGCGGCAGCCTTGAGCCAGTGAAGAGGCTGGTGCGGCGCGACGGGGGGGGCGCGCCGCACCAGTGCCCCTAACGGTAGCGAGTACGGCGCCGTCATGCGGGTGGAAGTCGAGAACCTGCCGTCGCCTGGTCCGCGACGGCAAAGACGCTGGGCGGGGCAAGCGTTTCCGTACGTTCGGTACGGCGGCAGTACGTCGTCGGAAATCCGCAGATCAGGCACCGATGAGACCGACGTGGGATACATACGTGTATGCCGCCCAGTCGGAGTCGATATCGCGGATGAAGTCCTCCCAGCGTCCTTTCAGCTCAGTCTCGTTGCCGTGCTGGAAGGCGTCGATGAAGGCCGGCCACTCTCGGCGTGCCTTCTTGGTACGGACGTTGAGGTCGCGTCGGTACTTTCCCCGCACGGTGGTCTGGTCGACGGGGTAGATCTCGAGGGTGATTCCACGCCCCTTGTTGTCCAAGTGCCTCTTCAACCAGCCCAGGTTCCGAAGCATGTTGTGGGCACGCAAAGTCCAGTAAGCGGTGTCCACGAGCTCTCGGTTGCCCAGGCCGGGCCGCTGAGTTCGACTGAACCAGCGGCGAATGGTGCCGTCTGTGACGGCCACACCTGCCTGACGCAGCGCCGTCACGCCGCCCTCATGGGTTGCCAGGTACTTGAGACGGCCGTTGAGCCCCCGCGTCGATGTGACGGGGGATTTGATACCTCCGTCCCGCAGGAACTGCTGGACCAGCTCCTCCAAGGAGCGGGCGAGAGCGAGGCCTCCGTGTACGTTCTGCGGCATTCCGTCAGCCCCGTAAAGGCCGAAGCGCTGCCATCCAGTGTCTGCCATAGGTCAGCTCCCTAGCTGAGGTACAGGGCCTTTTCGGCGTCGAAGACATAGCCCTCGTCGGGCTTGTCCTTCATCTCACTGAGCCTGCGGCCATAGGGGATGATCTCGCGCCAGTCGCGGTCTCCGGCGACGTGGATCTCGTCGGTGCCCATCATCTGCACCAGCGTGAGACCGCCCTCGTGCAGCTTGTATCCACGCAGCCAGAGCGCAGCGAATGCCTGCGATCGAACAGTGTGCATCCAGTCCGGACGGTACAGCTCACGGTTGTAGCGCGAGTTGCCCATGGTCGAGGCGAACTTGGCGTACATGTCCTTGAGGTAGCCAGTGATGAGCGGCTGATCCAGTTCGTAGGCGGCGAGGCGCAAAGCGTCGAGGGATCGGCGCAGTTTGGCCAGCAAGTACTCCGTTGCCCCAGAGGTCCACGACTCGGAGATCCGCGGCGCGTCGCAGAGCTTCTTCTCATGGCAGCTGATGAGCAGCTTCACGGTGGCGGTGTTCAGGAGCAGTGGCCCCGGCTCTTCCCGATGCCCGAGGGGGTTCGGGAGGTCCGGGTGATGCCACTCCGGCTGCTCAACCAGTTGGTAGATGCCAGCCCTGCGCTTCTGGAATCCGCCGTCCCGGTCATGCTCCAACTTGCCAGTGGGGAGCCAAGTGTTGAACGCGTTGAGATAGGCCGCGTTCATGTCCAGAACCGTGACGGGCAGGCCAGCGAGCGCACCGCACCGAACCCCTTCGAGGACCTGCGCGTTGACCCACTTGTGACGGCCCTCCCAGGTCTCGTCTGGCTCCTTCGGGCCTTTGGCCTTCAAGAAGGGCGGAGTTGGCGGCTTCGCCGTGTGCTCATAGCGCGCGCTGACACGGGAGAGGTTGAACAGGTCGACGACGTCTTCAATGGCGTGGTCTGCCAATACCTTGGGCAGCGCCTCCAGGTCTCCGCCGGCCGCGGCGAACCGCTCCTCGGTTCGCCGGGCGAAGGCCTTGAGAAGGTCGACATCTTCCGGCTTGCAGTGCTCCCGGGCCTTTGTCAGAAGTTCGACGAGCGCTGAGTCGTCTGCGTATCCGGATGCCGCGGACTGGGTGGCGGGTGCGGGCGTGCGGGAGACACGGGGGCTTGGCGTCGGCGCTGGCCGTTGTACCTCCGGCTCCGCAGTCGCGGGTGCTGGGGGCGCAGAGGGTGCAGCGGGCGGGTCACTGGGGGCATCGCCCGTCTCGGCGGCAGGGTCGAGGAAGCGCGCGTTGCCGAGATCCGGGGTCAGAGTGACTGTATCGAGCTGCCCAAGGTCACGCTCGACCACGTCAACTCGGGCCGTCTGGTCGCCGCGGCTGACGATCAGTGTCAGCGCGGGATCAAGGGTGCGGATGACGGCACTGTCATCGGTGTCCAGTGCCGCGATCACCGGCACCTGCAGGTCAGTTGCGAGACGTGCCAGGATGTGCGCCTCTCTCTCCAAGCGGGCTCCGGACAGGGGGACGCCGTCCTTCGCCGCGTGCTGCAGCCGGTCGACGATCACCAGACTGATGCCCTCCAGTGAGGCAGCCGCATGGCGGATGTCCTCGGCGGACAGGCCGGGTCGGTCCAAGATCGACAGCCGTGCCGCTGCGAGCGTCTCCCTCGCGTTCTGAACGAGCGCCTGTTGCGGGGAGGACAGCTGCCCAGCCCGCAAACGCTGGTAAGGGACGCCAGCCTCGCCCGCGATGAGGCGAGGGGTGATCTCCGCTCGGGTCAGTCCCGACGCGGCATACAGAACAGCGAGCCCCTGGGCCTTGGCGGTGGTTCGGGCCGCGGCCATGGGGAGCAGCGTGCCGCCAATGTGAGGAGCCGCAGCGACCACAATCAGATGGGCCCCCAGGAGGCCTTCGGTGGCTGAGTCCAAGGAGGGCAGGCCGAACGAAACCGGCAGAGGGCCGCTCGCATTCAAGGCATCGCTGATCGAGACCAGCTCCGAGGGGGAGATCGTGTTGACGGCCGCGTGTGCGATCAGGATGGCCACGGGGGTGCCGTGCCGTGTGAGCACCTGAGGTCTACCGGCGCTTGCTTGACGGACGAGATCGCCGAACACTGCCCGTGCCTGGGTGATGGGTGTTCGGGGGAGTGCCGGCAGAGCGTGCTCGAGGTCGGGCCCGAGCCCATTGAGGGGAGACAGGACGGCGGCGTCACCGATGACCGTGGGAGTTCCCTCGATCGCACGGTCCACCACGGCCTTGAACGAGGCTCGCGCCGCATCCACTCCCATGCGCTGCGCATCCACGCGCACCTCCAGAGCTGTAAGAATACCTTACGTTTTCCCTTACAGAAATCCTTACAGAGTCTGGGCTGGCATTCAAGTCGCTGACGCAGGGGAAGGTGACGACGCGCTGTCCCTTCGCAGCGAAGGCTGACTTTTCTCACCGAAAGGTTGGGAGCGGCAGGCTTCAAGGCCCTTTGGTACAGCCCGCACACGTGCGGCAATTCCGCACCGGTCTGTCAACGCCCGCACTACGATGCGCGGATGAGTGAGCTGGCGCCGGCCCGACGGCGGACCCTGTACCAGCGCGGGCCGTTGCGCCGCGCACTGCTGGACACCTCTGTGCTGACCACGGACATCATCGCGGCCACCCGGCGGCCCGCCCCGTCGTCGTTCGTCGCCGGGGCGCGGGCGGGGACGGTGCGGTGCCTGATCCCGGTTCACGTGTGGGAAGAGGTGCCGAGAGTCCTGGCCGACCGTCACCAGGAGGGCGGCCGGTTTGATCTGGGGCGGGCACTGCAGCTGTGGCAGTCGCGGTACGCGCCCGTCCTGTACGTCGTGGACACCACCGGCCTGCCGATGACCCCGCAGGCTGAGATTCTCGCCGGGCGGGACGCCTCTGATGTACCGATGCTGCTGCTGGCCGGGGTGATCGCCCCGGTGGTCATCGTCGGGACCGACGCGGACCTGGTCGATAGCGGCCTCGCCGTCAGCGACTGGATCGCCTTGCGCGCAGCCTTGGGTGACGTGGGAGTGACGGAAGGCCGGATGGCCGACCTGGAGCGACAGGCCAGTGTCTTGGCGAACCTTACTGGCCACCTCGCTAGAGCGGCGGTAGAGCAGCTCAGCGAACCGAAGAAGTTGGCGGCCGTGGCAGTGCTGGGCACCGCGGCGGGGGCACTGTACTGGCGGCAGCGGAAGCGTCCGCGAGTCCCCTTGCAGTGCGAGCCGGTGCTGCCTGTGGTGCTGGAGCACGTTTCGACGCGAATGGCCGCACTCACCGAACGGCACACCCGCGGTGAGGACCTATGGCGGCAGGCAGAGCTGGGTACACCCGGCGACACGCTCCTGCACCGGGTCGCCCGGACACTGGTCAGGTCCCGGGAGCCCCTGACTCGCACGGCGATCGTGGAGCGCCTGGGCGAGGCCGTCCCCGGTACTGGACACGCTGGGCGGATGGCAGCTGTCCTGGACGTGCTAACCGCCCACGCAATGTTCGTGGACGTCACGGACCGGGGGCACTGGCAGGTCGGCCGCCTCGGCGGCCGGTAAAAGAAGAATGCCACCGTCATAGGCAGCACGTACTGTCGGAGCATGGGCGGGGGGAGTGGAGCTGAGCTGGGTGCACGAGTGGCGAAGGCGCTGCAGAAGGACCCGAACTGGGTTCGGTGCGCCGAGTGCCAGGAGTCACTGCACATCGAAGTGGCCGAAGACGCCGCCTCGGGCAGCGCTCACCGGCTTCCCGACCTCATCGTCCGACTCCGGTGCCCTTCTTGCTGCGCTGTTGCTACCCCGCGCGTGGCCCGGCAGCCGACGACGCTCCTGTAGAGTCGTCCCCGTCCTTCCCGGGGACCGGGGACGCCCTCGTAGACACAGACACCAGTGGATCACGGCCGTCAACAAGGCCAGCTGCCTGCTGTCGGCACAGGGCCGAGAGATACCCCCGGGCTTCACGGACAGACTGCCGCAGATCAGCTACGGCCTCCTCGGAGTACCCCCCATCGATGTACACCGTCAGCAGTGCCGCGGCCTGGGAGAGAGCCTCGGCAGCCTGGAAAGCACGGTCGGCTGCGCGGGGCGTTCGCCTCTGCACTTCGATGGCCCGCGCCAACGTCCGGGATGGCATCGCGGGCAGTTCCGTCAGGGCATTGGCTCGTTCCCCGAATCGGGCAGCTGCTCGATATGCGGCGCCAAGGGCCGGCGCCCCTGCATTCTGCGCGATGAATCCGATGCGCCGTGCGGTGGTCAGGAAGGGGTCGCGCTGGTCTGAGTCGCTGACCTTCGAAGACGTCAGGTCCGCCGGCAGTAGCCTGTCCAGGTAGGCGCGGGAGGGGCCTACCGCTTCTTCCCACGTCGCTGCTGCGGCCGTCAGGAGAAGCCAGCTGCTGCGGCTATCCGCCGCCGAGGGCTCGAGTTGCAGCTGCGCGACAGCTGTGGCGACCGTCCGTGCAGCCACTTGCACCGTATCGCCGGGAAGCCCAAAGCTCTTGAGCTCATCAGCCACTTTTTCGGGCATCGGTGCGCCGAACACGAGGCCCCATGCCCAGCCAGCCCGCATCCAGGCGATCGAGTCCTCCCCTTCCAGCGTCCCGAGTGCAGTCGACCGCGCCTGCTGGTGAACCCATGACGCCAACGCCGCCACCACCTGAGAGCCACCGGCACCGGTGACCTGCTGGGCGGGACCCATGAGATCGGCCACCGGGACATCGGGCAGGTGCAGGACTTGGCGACCAGGAACGGCAATCTCGCCCGTCACAATGACGAAGCGCTCGTCAGGGCGGTCACGCTGGGCCCAAGCACACAGCGCGCCCGCCAGGTCGAGGTGAACCTCTCCTGGCCCGGACGGATCTGCGGACGATCCCACCTCGTACCAGCGGTCGGGCGCACCCCGCCCGTCAGACTGCTGCCCCCTTGGAATCAGCTGAGCGAGCTGGTGCCACGCCTGCTCCGCAGCCTCGGTGTACTGAGCCAGGGTGGCCTGGCCGCTCAGGTACTCCTCCTCGATGTCGCGAAGGTAGGACACCCACGGGGCCTGCTCTGCCTGCCCCGCCCGCAGCGCAAACGCTGCGATCTCGTCAGCCACGACCTGCCGCTCTACTTGGGTTCGCTGAGCTTCGGGGCTTCCGGAAACCTGCTCCACCACAGAAGCGAAGAGCCGGGAGGTGTCCACGGTATTGCTGTCCGCGAGTATCACGCCTTCGCCGGAGGGTCGGATCGCGGCGACGACGGTGCGACCACTCTTGCGTAGTGCGGCGTGGAGGTAGCACGCATCGCCGGCCTGCGTGGATTCCAACAGAACTGTCTGGGAGACCCCGGAAGGCCGATCAAGGAAGGCGGTCGCCCCGCCGTCCCCAGACGCGCTTTCGCCGGGATGGGACAGGTCTCCTTCACCATCGTCGGACGGGGATGCACCCTGTTGGAGGGCGGCCAGATCCCGCGCCTTGCCGTGGCCGAGGGCCCGAACCCGGGTGAGGACGGACATGCGCGGCGGGGCATCGGACAGCACATCGGCCCATCGCCGGCCCATATGATGCCAGTCGGTTTTGTCCCCGGAACTCTCTCCTTCTTTCAGGAGCCAGACAGCGAGCGCGGCATCCAACTCCGCACGCTCCTGGGTGCTCAGCGCCGCATAGCGAATACGCCGCAGTAGCAGGCGTATGGCAAGCGTCTGCCAGTGACCCAGGGCGTCCGAGCATGACAACGTGACCCGACTTCCTGGTCGATCCCTGCGCAGCCACCAAAGAGCGGCGGCCAAGGCCTCATGGGTCACGCCGTCCTCCGGCTCGCCCCGATCCACGGTGAGGCGATACAGCCTGGGAACTGCCCGCTGCCACTTCCCCCAGCCAAGGCTCGGCCGAGCCAACTCAGATGGGTCTCCAGGGAGCAGCCCGAGCAGTGCCCCCCACGCCTGCTGCAGGGCCCTCCATTCGCTGGCGAATTCAGCGAACTCTTCCTCGCCCGACTCCAGAGCTGTTCCCACCCGGGTCAGGACGAGCTCGAGATCAGTGGCCGCATGCTCCACGGACAGGTAGGCCGCAAGAGCCAGCCGCTCTGCCTCCCCACGGTGTCGGAGCCATCGATCTCGGCCCGGCCCCCGCCGCACAGGATCGGGCGCAGTCAGTTCGGCCTCGTGCTCAGCGAGGTACGCCCACAACGCGTATCTGGCCTGTCGCTGCACCTCCGCACTCTCTCGCTCCACCTGTCCTGCTGCGTACCTCTCGCTGCCGACAGAGCACCCGGGGCCGCGCTGGGCAGACCAGATGTCGAGCAGGTCCCGCTCTCGCCGCGCGCTCGGGTGCTGGGCTTGCCACTTGGCCGCCCGGCGCTGGTCGTCTGCACTCAACTGTCGACCCGCCCGCCATTGGGCTGCACGTGCCTGTGCCGCCGCCACGACTTCTGCATCGTCACCGAACCGGTCCTGAGCCCAGGCACACATGTCCTCGCTCGCGGCCCCGACGAAACCGGCGACTTGAGCCGCTTCCTGACTGCTGAGCACTGCCTGCAACAGGAAGAACTCTGCCGCCTGCTTCAGCTCAGGAACCGCGTCGCAGGCCGCGCGGAGACGCTGAAACCCGTGCACGTAGTACGAGAGGGGGCGCACTCCATCCGTCGGACCTGTACTGGAATCCGAGCCGAAGGTGTCCATGTGCCGCAGGAGGTCGATGAGCTCCGCCCCTGTGCTGCAGAACTGCTCCCAGGCCGCCTCATCGATTAGCCCTGCGACAGTCCTTGTCCCAGCAGACGGCAAATTGGGGAAGTAGGCGGCCCACTTTGCCGCGGCCTTATCCCACGGGGCAGTTGATGCTTCCAGGACCGGCGCTGCTGTTGTACCCACGACGTCTGCAAGCCATCGCCCAGCCTCCGCATGAGGATCCCGCTCACCCGTAGCACCATGACGGGTGCCGCCACTTGGCCACTGCGCCAACGCTCGCGCCGCGACCTCGCGGACCTCGAGAGGCACGGCTCCCTCCTCGTCCAACTCCAGCACGAGCCCTCGAAGACCGGTGCGCTCACAGGTCAGCACCTGTTTCAGTGCATCTGCGGCATCCGGGGTCACCCACTGCGCCTCCACTTCATCAGTGGTGGAGAGCCCCAGCACCGCGTAGTCCGGCGACAGAGAGACGGGGGCGGCATCGGGCTGGCTCATCAGGTCGGCACTCCTTGGGACATCGTGCGGCGCGCACCGATCACACGGCACGTCTCCAACCCAGCCTGAGAACATCGCGCCGAGTTGTCTCCCCCTGTCTGGACAAAAGGTCCGCTGGTCCCGCCCTGCGCAACGCCATCAGGAGAAGCAGCCCGCCACACGGGAAGCACTTCACATAGACGGTGGGCGAGAACGGCGGCCACGCCGGTGCCCCCCCGGAGTCGGCGGGGTGCCCGCTCCACGGGACATGCAGCAAGACCCATCCCGCCTCACGGGAAGCGCAAACCCTCGATCCGGATAGCCCTTGTCCCAGTGCCTCCGACTCGCCCAGCGTGGCACCTGGCAACTCCGCGATCACCAGGGGGCATGGTGTCCGACCACACTGCGAATCCGCCAACACCAGCACAGCGTCTCCAAGCCGCCGCTCTGCAGCGCATCGTGGCCGCCCCCATCCCCGATGTGGCCATGCAGGAACTGATTGAGAAGGGCAAGGCGAACGCCCTGGCTGACTTCACCGGCGCCCCCATCCGGTACGCGGATCGCTGGTGGCGGACAGACGAAGGGCAGTGGTACGCCCTGGATGAGGCTGGCAGCGCACTCGTAGACGCCCAGGCCGAGCGCTGGCGTGCCGCGCACGCCACAGTGGTGCCGCCGATCCACAGCGGACCCGACCCAGCCCCGAACACCACTGCGGACCAAGCAGCCGGAGAGTCGCGATGACCGCCCCAGACGTCTCACGGCACGAAGCCCTGGTGATCAACGCGCTGCTGCAGGACCCCAGCTTCGTGCACTGGGGATTGACCAACCCGGCAGCCCCGGGTGAACCCTGGCTACAGCCAGCAGACTTCCGCACCCCCTTGCTCGGAGACATGTACGAGGTTCTCCGCAATGCACAACTGCAATCTCCCAACGGATACTTTGCCAAGCCGCCGGCAATAGAGCTCTACCACGGACTCTGGAACCTGTACCAGGCGCGGGCAGCACAAGGCGACCAAGCCGCCCAGAGGCTCATCACAGACCGGAGCGCCTGGGAGGGACGAGGCGGGCTGTGGGAGTACATCAACCACCTTCAAGCTCCACAGCACGGTCACCCCTCCACCGCCTTCGAGCACGCAGTCGAGGTCTGGAACGCGAGCCCCCGCCAGGAGCCGCTGACTCAGGCCCCGCCCTCCCCGGGAGACGTCCAAGCCGACATCCAGGCATGGGGCGCACTGTCTATCGTGGGCGCCGTACTCCATGACCCGCGCAACGCCGAGGCCTTCCGCTATCAGCCTCAGGACCCGACAGCCTCCCCGTACTGGCTTCAGGGCGAGGACTTCGACGACGAGTTCCTCAACGTGGCCTGGCAGGCCCTCGTCACCGGCCCCAACGCCGTCATCCACTCCGAAGCCGCACGCGATCCATACCTCGTTGGCGACGCAAGGGTCATCACCCTGACCCGCCTGACGGTCGACAACATGCAGGCCATTCTCGCGCAGCGAGCACCCACTGACCCCTCCGCAGCACAAGCGCTGAGCGATCCCACCTTCCGGCAGCGTGCCGAGCTTCTCCTGATGCAGGACCAGAACGCCTCCCTGGCACACCTCCCTCCCGACCAAATCGGCCGGCACGCTCGGGAACTCGTACTGGACCCCCACATCCGAAACTACGTCGCCCAACTTGGTGAACAGACCAACGCTGAGATCCGCTCCGCAGGCCCCGTAGCCCAAGGCCTCCTCGCCGCGCTCGCCCGCTCGGTGGCCGCAATTCAGCGGCTGAGAGAGCGCGTCAACAGCGCCGCCCCACCAACCTCCATGCAAGCCGAGCGAATTCGAGTGAGCCGGCCGGAGACGGCCTACGCCACCCCTGCACGCGAGCGCGTGATCATAGAAGCGGCACTCCAGAATCCGGACTTCATGCGAACCGAGCAGTACCGGGCCCTGCGCGGTGAAGACTTCACCGTGCCGGAGCACCGAGCCCTGTTCGAGGCTATGCAGCGTCACCCCACGCCCTGGCACCCCCTCCTGCTCGTCCAGGAGGCGCACCTGACAGGCAGCAACGCGCAAGCCCTGAACGGCGACGTGATGGTCCAGATTGCCTCCGCCGCCTATGCCGAAGCAGCCCGAGTTACTCATCCGACGGATGGAGGCCCGCAGGATCCCCGGGTGATGGCGCAGCAACTGGTCACCGTCACTCTCCGGCGGTCGACCGAGCAGGCCAACACTGTCGTGGTCAAGGCGGCCCACACGCCCCAGATGTCGACTGACGCCATGCTCGGCATCGCAGCACAGCAGTACACCCAGGCGGCCCAGTCGGCGCTCCGCTACAACCCGACTCCTGGCCAGACCCCCCGCCAGCCGCAGCAACCTCACACCGCTCAGTCGCACGGCCAGTTCGCGGGCGTGTGAACCTAATCTGAGTTCAACTCAGGCAGGAGACCTCCCCGCATGATCACTCTGCTCATTCTCATTATCCTGGCGATCGTACTTACAGTCGCCTCGGGAGTGAACTGGGCCGTACGGCCAAGGCAGATGCGCGGGGTCGCTCCTCTTGTCCTCCCAGCATCTCCACATCACTGACTGGCCCGTGGCCGAGCGGCTGGCGGCATGGCGCGCGACGACTGATGCGCGGCCGGTCGTACGCATCGGACGATGCTGGAAGCGTGTGAAAACCGGGCTCTGGAAGTCCGGTGAGTCAGTGGATAACGCGGCCGGCATGGGCGCAGTGGCACGCCGTCTCGACGGTGGCCCGGGTTAGATGGGCGGCGTCCTCCCGCCCCTGCGAGCCGGGGCTCGTCATTCCGGGACGTAGTGACGTGTCACACCGCTGATCGGTGTCAGCGCAGACGAAGGCGCTGGCAATGGTCATGCACTTCTTGAACGATCGTTCGGGCCCGTGGGTATGCGGCGCTGTGCCGGTCAAGGACGAAGGCAAGATCGCGTAGCAGCATCACGCTGCGGGTGGAGGCAACGGTCGGAAGCCGGGTGAGGGCGGTCTCGGCTGCATCGACGGCGGTGTCGAGGTTGCCGAGCTGAGCCTGAGCAAGGCTGTAAAGGGCTCCGTGACGTAGGGCTGAGCGTTGATGGTCGCCGCCCAGCGGCGTCTGCGCCCTGGCCTGTAAAAGCTCAGATGCCCGGGGTAACACGATCAACGGGTCAGCGGTGCGTTTGGCGGCCAGAATGACCAGGCCGCGTCCAGCGATGGCGTCGAGCTCGGTCCGGTCGGCTTGGCTGGCCTCGGAGGGGGCTCCGACTTGAAGGGCTGCTTGTTCGAAGAAGCGGTTGCTGTCGTCAATCGATGCCTCGAAGGCGTCTAGTTCGCGAGCGCTGGCGTGGGCGATGCCCTTGCGGGCGGCGACGAGGGCTCGCACGCTCGGTGTGGTGTGCGTGGCTGCCTCAGTGGCC
This sequence comes from Streptomyces sp. NPDC001709, assembly GCF_053596375.1. Taxonomy (NCBI): domain Bacteria; kingdom Bacillati; phylum Actinomycetota; class Actinomycetes; order Kitasatosporales; family Streptomycetaceae; genus Streptomyces; species Streptomyces sp. NPDC001709. Next base: position 120,436 of record NZ_JBSFGB010000012.1, read on the forward strand.
GTCACAGCGAGCTGGACGGCATCGGCGGCTTGTCCGTAGTCAGCCGCTTGTTCTGACATGCGAGCGAGGATGTTTGCTACGAGGGCGTGATCACCTGAGGCATGGGCGGCTCGCAAAGCCATGAGGTAGAGGCGCTGGGAAATGCCAGCAGCGAGTTCGTCATGATGCATGGAGGCCAGGGTCTGGCAGATTTGGCCAAGAGATCGGGCCAGATGGGCACCGGCTTCGGGGGAGTAGTCGCCTTCTTGGAGCAGCTTCACGATGATCGGGACGGACATGCTGATGGTCTGCCTGGCGGAGCTGCCTTCCCTGTCGTCAGCGGCCTGTGCGGAGGCGACCAGGCTGTCCACGATCCGCAGTGCGGATGGCGGGACCGCGGTGGTTGGCGTGCGCGGGGCGATGAGACGGGGAATCGGGGCGGCGAGGGATTGCCAGGCCAGCGTTGTCAGGACGGTTCCCGTGGCGGCCAGCACGACACGGCGTGCCGGCACTGTGTCCAGTTCCTTCAGCAGCTTGTACAGGCCGGTAATGTCCCACGGTTGATCGAGTCCTTCGTGTGCGCGGATCACCTCGGTGACGGTAGTCGGGCCGCGGTGGACCCAGACGTCATCGAATGTGAGGTCCCTGCCCAGGGCGGTCGATAAGGCTCGGACAACGAGAGCCGGTACGGGGCCGCTCGGGACGTGCCCACGCAGCCACTTGTACGGGGTAGTGCGGTGGATCACGCGGCGGCTGCCGGCCTGGCGGAGTAGCCGGTTCACGCGGTCGGCGAGCACGCCGACGTTGTCCCAACCGGTCTCGGTTATCAGCTGTCCGAGCTGGTGATTGGGTGAGAGCTCTTTTGACCGAGCCATGGGGCAGCCCTTCAACACGATGGTGCATCAGAGGGTGACGGAGAATTTACACTGCGTGGCCAATCGTTCCGGGTCACTTCCGGGAAGTGGCTCGATCGTCCCGGCCCTAGGCAGCCGCCGGGGAGGGGCCGCAGCTGGTTGCACAGGTTGCACAGCATCCAGCTCTAGCGCCTATGCAGACGCGCCCCTCACCCTCAAAGAGCCTTTGTAGCAGCCAGATTGACGGTCACTCAGGTCTCACTTGCACCGGTGGCCTCCTGCTGCTCTCCGCCTGTCCAAGAGGAGCCTCATGACCGTCATCGTCGGCTTGAACATGAGCCACGACAGCGCCGCGGCGCTCATCGTGGACGGCCAAGTTCGCGGGGCCTTAGCCCTGGAGCGCATCACGGGTGTGAAGCGCGGTGTCGTCGCCCACCACGCCTACCCCGCCGCTATGGCCCGCCTGATCGACGCTGTCCTCGCTGACCAGGACCTCGGTCGGCGGGACGTCGATCACTGGATCGCGACCTCCACCGAGACCCGCAGCCAGGGCGAGGAGAACGGGCTGCTGGAAAGCCTTGGGCTGCTCACGGACCCGGCATCGGCGCTCGCCCTGCCCCACCCCGGGCACCACCTCGCCCATGCCAGCGCCGCTTTCTACTGCAGCACCGCAGACCGTCCGGCCGCCGCGCTCGTCATCGACGCCTACGGTTCACGCATCGGTCAGGAGGCCCGCGAGCAGGAGAGCGCCTTCCTCTTCCAGCCGACCGGGGAGCCCCGGCTGCTGTGGCGAACGGTTCGCCCCTCCAGCAGGATCGCCGGACGACGCAGGGATGGAGACCTGTGGATCCCCTCCGATCTGTCCGGCATCGGAGAGGTTTACCGGGCTGTCACGCTCGCTCTCGGCTTCGCCGAACCTGGCTCCACCTACGACGACGCTGGCAAGACGATGGGACTGGCCAGCTACGGCAAACCCTTGTCGAAAGAGCCGCTTTTCATCCACACCGACGGGGACCAAATCCGGTTTGACGGGGCCGCCGCTCACCTCGCCGACCTCGGCTTCGCTACCCGCACCACCGACGGCTACCTGCTGCGCCCCTCGCACAACGGGGACCGGTTCGACCACCAGCACTTCGACCTGGCAGCTCAGCTCCAGCTGGAGTTCGAGGCCGCCTGCCTGGCGCTGGCCGCCCGGACGATGCAGGAGGCCGGCACCCGCCGCCTTGTGCTGGCCGGCGGCTGCTTCCTCAACAGTGCCCTGAACACGCGTATCGCGGCGGAGCTGCAGCCTGAGGATCTGTTCGTGTTCCCCGCTGCGACTGACGATGGCAACGCCGTCGGCGCTGCCCTGTACGCCGACCGTGTCCTGCTCGGCCGCGCTGCCCCCGCACTCGCCTCGCGGATGACCCACGTCTACCTCGGGCCATCTCAGGTCACCGGCGAGCAGGACACCATTCAGGCCCTCGCCCAGAAGGCCGGGCTGGACCCGGTGACTCACGCCGATGAGCGCAGCGCCGCCGAAGCAGCGGCCGCCGCCGTCGCACGCGGGGAGATCGTCGGCTGGTTCCAGGACCGCGCCGAACTCGGCCCGCGAGCGCTGGGAGCCCGCTCTATCCTGTGTCACCCGGGGATCGCCGGGATGAAGGATTGTCTGAACGCCCGCGTCAAGTTCCGTGAGGGTTTCCGCCCGTTCGCGGCCTCGGTCCTCCAGGAGCAGGCGACGCAGTGGTTCGACCTGCCGTGCCACGACAGCCCGTTCATGCTCCTGGTCTGCCCCGTTCGGCCTGACAAGGCGCCGCAGGTGCGGGAGATCACCCACGTCGACGGCACCTGCCGCCTGCAGACCGTGGCCGCTGACTTGCCCGGCGGTTTCCGGGCGCTCATCGAGGAGTTCGAGCGGCTCACCGATATCCCGATGGTACTGAACACCAGCTTCAACGTCCGGGGCAAGCCGATCGTCGAGGACCCCGCGGAGGCGATCGACTGCCTGTTCAGCAGCCAACTCGACCGGCTGTTCATCGGCACGACCGAAATCCCCGGCCCCGATCGCCTCGATCTTCGACCAGTCCGCACGCCGCGAGCCAGCACCACCGGTCTCGACCCGGACGAGGCGCTCCTGCTCGACCTGGCCACTGGCGAGCGCCCCCTTCGAGAGGTCGCCGAGCACCTCGGCTGGCAGCCGGACCGGGCGGTCGCGATGGCGCTCGACCTGCGCCGGCGGGCGCTACTGGGCTGGGACGCCATTCCCGTCTACACGGCCCCGGAACTGCCGATGGCGCAGTACGACCCCCACCACGGGGGCTGACGTGTCAGGTATCGACCTCGCCGACCCGGATATGTTCGCCACCACCGGAGGTCTGGAGGAACTGCGGGAATTGCAGCGCAGCTGCCCGGTCTACTGGAACTCCGGGGCTGGTACCGGGTTCTGGGCGCTGACGCGGTATGTCGACGTCGTCGAGCTCTACCGGAGTCGGCGCCAGCTTTCCAGCCAGTACGGCATCCACGTCGGACAGCTACAGGAGGCCGACCAGCCAGCCCGCGGCCGGATGCTCGTGCAGTCCGACCGCCGCACACACAGCCGGATGAAGGCCGCGCTCAGCCGGGCCATGACACCCCAGGCCCTCTCCTTCGTCGAGGAGCCGCTGGCCGAGACGGCGCGCAGGGTGGTCGACGAGGTACTCCAGGTCGGGAAGGTCGATTTCGCTTCGGCCGTGGCCACACGGATGACCCTGACCCTGACCGGTCTGATCCTCGGGATCCCCGCCGCCGACCGCGAGCAGGTCTCCCAGTGGACCGCCGTGGCCTTCGGCTCCAGCTCCGGCCCGCTTCCCGCGCCCGAACCCAGCCAGCAGGACGTGGCTGAAGCCAACACTGAGCTATTCCTCTACTTCCAGCAGCTCCTGCACCGTCCCGGCGCGGGCGAGGGAGTACTTGCCCGGCTGCGCGCCGAGAAGCGGGAGGATCTCGACCTGGAGCAGATCCTCTACAACGCGCACCTGCTGCTCGCCGGCGGGCACGAGACGACACGGCAGGCCTTGGTGGGCGCGGCCAGCACCTTCATCGCGGCGCCCGAGCAGTGGCAGCGACTGCGCACCGACCGGCAACTGTTACCGGGCGCGGTGGAGGAGATCCTGCGCCTCAGCGCGCCCAGTCTGAACGTAATGCGGACAGCAACCGAGGACCTCACCATCGGCGGCACCACGATCCGAGCCGGGGAGCGCATCACGGCCTGGCACCCGATCGCCAACCGCGACCCCAGCGTCTTTCCCGCCCCTGACCAGGTCGACATCGGACGCCAGCCCAACCACCACCTGTCTTTCGGGATGGGCTCACACCACTGCCTCGGGGCCTGGCTTGCGCGGCTGACCCTCACCTGCCTGCTCGACGCGATGGCGCAGCGCGTGACCCAGCTCGACCCGGCCGGACCCGGGCGACGGTCCCGTTCTGTGCGCACCTGGGGCTACGACTACCTGCCCGTCACCCTGCTCAGCTGACCGGCCTTCACACACTGCCGAAAGAGAGCACCATGACCACCTCCGCAACGTCATCGGCCCCGGCCGGGACCCTGGATGCGGACGAGCTGACGCTGCTACGCGTAGGGGTCCGCGCCGGGGCCGCCGTCGTCCACCTCCAGCTTGCCTTCGTCCCCGACCGCGGACGCCTCGAAGCCGCCTACCGTGCCGCTGCCACGGATATGCCCGGGCTGCGCAAGGCGCTGACCCTGTGCGAGACCACGCCTGTGTGGCGGTTCATGGACGAGCCGCCGCCCCTGAACGTCCACGACCTCGGCGATGCACCAGCGGAATCCCTGACGAAGACCGTCGGCGCGCTGGCCACGGCCTGGGGGAGCGGGGTCACCCAGCTGGACCCCGACCCCGAGACACTGTCGCCAGCCGTACGCCTCGGACTGATCACCGGCACCGGTGTCGCCGCCCTCCTGCTGGTCCACAACCCGGCCGCACTGACCCTGGGACAGCAGACCCAGGCGCTGGCCGCGGTCCTGCACCGCTACCACCAGCAGGCCGCCGCCGTACCCCACCTGAACACAGCCGATCTGACCCTGCCGTCCGCCGTGCCGCCTGTAGCAGTAGCGGAGGTACAGGACGGGGCGCAGCAGCCCCGGTTCTGGATCACCGAGCCCACTCTGCCCGGCAGCGACACAGCCGCATCCCCTCCGGGTGAACCAGTCCAGGTCCGGGTGCCGGCCGACACCGGCCACTCGCTGGACTCCTTGATCAGCGCCCACCTCGCAGCGGTACGTATCGCCACCGGCCGCCCGGCCCCGACCGTCGCCGTCCAACTGAGCAGCCGCCACCGCCTGATCGTGACCAGCGTCCCCGCGCCGCCGACCGAGAGCACTGGCCGCCCCGACGGCGAGCAGCCCGGTGCTGGCCGCGCCCTGCTCGCTGCGGTGCCCTCGGCCACCCTCTACGAGATCGCTCGGACGCTCGGCGTGGTGGACGTCCTGGACACCCAGGTCCTCGTCGACGCACACGGGCCCGCCGCAGACCTGGCCGACCCCGAAACCAGCGAGCTCATCCCGCTGGGAGGCACCGCGCTCGGACCGGCCACCACCCACCCGGCGGACGCAACGGTGCTGCTGCACCTGATCCACTGCCCCAGCACCGGAAGCACCGAGCTGCAGCTCGTCTCCACGCGCCTGAACCCCGCGCAGATGCGGGCACTGGACGAGGTTCACCAAAACGCCCTGGCACTGCCGCCCCACTCCGCGGAGCGACGGGTCCTGACGCGGCCGCACGAGAACCTGACGATGGTCGCCTGGCAGGGGCCGCAGTGTGGCTGGGACCTTCAGACTCCGCTGCATCAGCTCTTACAGGACCAAGCCCGCCGGACGCCCGACCACGTCGCCGTTCAAGACCTGGACCAGCAGTTGACGTTCCGCGACCTGGACGAACGCGCTACCCGAGTTGCGGGCCGGCTCGCCCGGCTCGGCATAGGCCCCGGGGTGATCGTCGCGGTCCGGGCTCGCCGGAACGCGGACCTGCTGGTGGCCTTCGTCGCGGTAATGAAGGCCGGCGCGGCCTACCTCCCGCTGGATCCGCTCGCGCCGGGGAGCCGGACCGTGCACATGCTGCATGACGCGAAGGTCACCCTGGTGCTCAGCGACGCCACCTACGCCGCCAGCACCCCGGAAGGCCCGTGGACAGCCTTGGAAATCCGAGGCATGGCCAGTGGCGACACCGAGCCCGACACGCTGACGGAGCTTCCGGAAGTCACCGGTGACGACCTGGCCTACGTCATCTACACCTCTGGGTCCACCGGTCTGCCCAAGGGTGTCGAGGTGCCACACCGCGGCCTGGTGAACTACCTGCACTGGTGCGTCGAGCAGTACATCGGCGAGCGCACCGGCGGCGGCGCGGTGTTCTCCAGCGTCGCCTACGACATGGTCGTGCCGAACCTGTACGCGCCACTGCTCGCCGGGCAGCGCGTTCTGATGATCCCGGAGAGAGCCGACCTCTTCCAGATCACCGAGGCGCTGGCGGAAAACGCTCCGTTCGCATTCTTGAAACTGACTCCCGGACAGCTCGACGCGCTGGCCGAGCTCCTCACCGCGGACCAGGCCAAGGCACTGACCGGCATGCTGGCGGTGGGCGCGGACGCGTTCACGACCCGCACCCTGGCGCACTGGCGCGACCGGGAACCGACCCGGCACGCACGGATCCTGAACGAATACGGGCCCACCGAAGCGTCCGTCGGCAACAGCGTCCACAGGATCGACGACACCGTCGATCTCGGCGTGGAACTCATCCCCATCGGCCGCCCGATCACCAACACCACCATGTACGTCCTCGACGAGGACCAGCAGCCAGCACCTGTCGGTGTCCCCGGCGAGCTGTACATCGGGGGCGCCTGCGTGGTCCGCGGCTACCGCGGTCGGCCAGAGCTGACCGCCGAGAGGTTCCTGATCGACCCGTTCGCAGCAGACCCGGCTGCCCGGATGTACCGCACTGGCGACATCGGCCGCTGGCAGCCCGGCGGGAGCATCGAGTTCCTGGGTCGCCGGGACCAGCAGGTGAAGATCCGCGGATACCGCGTCGAACCCGCCGAGGTAGAGGCCGCGCTTACCAGCCACCCGCAGGTCACCGAGGCCGTCGTCACGGCGGTCGGCAGCCGCCGCGAACTCCTGGCCTTGGCCGGCTACTACGTCGCCACCGCGCCGGTCGACAGCGGCGAGATGCGCCAGCACCTGGCCCCGCGGCTGCCCGACCACCTGGTCCCCACCCACCTGATTCCCATCCCCGCCGTCCCACTCAACGCCAACGGCAAGGTCGACCGCTCCGCGCTCCCGGCACCCGGAAGCGCCAGGCACCACGCCACCGAACAGGCGTCTGTGGACAACGCCATCGGACGGCAGGTGACCGATGCCCTGGGCCTGAAGCCGACCGCCGACGCCGCGAGCGAGTTGCCCAGCACGCTGGCCTGGACGACCGGTGCCGCCCTCGTGCTCGCCCGCACCCTCTCCCTGCCCACCTGGGTCGCTCTGAATGCCGTCGACCTGTCGCCGCGTCTGGGGTTGCTGTGCGTTCACGCAGCCCAGGCCCACCAGCTACACCACGCGGCCGCGCCGACAGCACCGGAAGGAGAGGCGAACTGATGCCCGCCCAGCCCGTGAACCGGGATCGGCTCCTGCGCCGCCTCACGGAGCTCGCCCAGATCGGCCGGTCCGAGAGTGGCGGTGTGACCCGCCCCGGCTTCAGCCCTGCGGACCTCGAAGCACGCCGCTACATGGTCCGAGAAACCGAGAACTCCGGTCTCCCCACCGCCGTGGATGCTGCCGGGAATCTGTGGCTCGGGGCGCGCCCGCGCCCCGGCACGACCACGCTGGTTCTGGGCTCGCACCTGGACACCGTCGTCAACGCGGGTCCGCTGGACGGGGTCTACGGGGTGGTCTCCGCCCTGGAAGCCGTCGAGAACCTCACCTCCCTCGACCTCGCGCACCCGGTCACCGCGGTCGCCTTCGCCAACGAGGAAGGGGCGCTGCACCCACAGCCGTTCTGGGGATCGCTGGCCGCCAGTGGGCAGCTGCCAACGCCCGCCGCAGCGCCCACCGCCTACGACGGCACCCTCCTGGGGGACGCGGTCACCCGGGCCGGCGGCAACCTCGACGCCATCGACCAGGCCCGCCTGGACCCCCATCAGCTCCTGGCCTACCTCGAACTGCACATCGAGCAGGGCCCGGTCCTGGAACGCGAACGCATCCCCATCGGCATCGTCGACGCCATCGTGGGACGTATCCAGCTCGAAGTCGAGCTCATGGGCGCGGCCGCCCACGCCGGCACCACCCCGATGCCCGGCCGCTCCGATGCGCTCGCCGCCGCCGCGGAGATCGTCCTCGCTGTCGAAGGTCTGCCCGCCGCCAGCTGGTGCCAGGTGGCCACAGTCGGCCGGCTCGAGGCCGCGCCCAACTCGCCGAACACCATCGCGGGCCTCGTGCGCCTGACCGTCGATGTGCGCGATGCCGATGAAGCGCAGCTGCACCAGGCGGCCGATGAGGCCGTGCGCCGAATCGAGAGCATCGCGCAGCGCCGCACGGTGAAGGCCTCGTGTACCCGAGCCGCATCCTCAAAGCCAGTGCTCACCGACGTCGCCCTGCGCCGGTCGATCGCCGCGGCGGCCGCCCGGCGCGCGGTGCCGACGCTGCACCTCACCAGCGGAGCCGGGCACGACGCTCAGATGATGGCGGCCGTCACCCCTGCCGCGATGATCTTCGTGCCCAGCATCGGTGGCGTCAGCCATGTCCCGCACGAGGACACCAGCCCCGATGACCTGGTGTTGGGCGCACAGATGCTCCAGGACACAGCGCTCGCGCTCACCTCACACCCGGGGAGCCTTGCATGACCATCCCGTGCACCCTCACCGCATCGACATCCGTCCCGCTCGCCACCTGGACCCGCCAGCACGCGGACCAGGTAGAGCAGGCGCTCGCCGCCACCGGCGCGGTCCTGCTGCGCGGGTTCACCGTGAGCGGCCCGCAGGAGTTCAGGCACGCCGTCCGCCCCTTCCTCGGCGACCTCCTGCCCTACGTCCACGGTGCCTCCCCGCGCACGCACGTCACCGACGGCGTCTACACCAGCACCGAATGGGACAGCACCCAGGACATTCCGCCGCACCACGAGCTCGCCTACAGCCCGTTGTGGCCGACCCGGATCGCGTTCTACTGCGCGCAGCCGCCGGCCCTCGGCCAGGGCGGACAGACCCCGCTCGTCGACGGCCGCACCGTCTTCGCCCGCGTCACCGCCTCCGCGGGCGAGATCCCCGACCAGGTCACCTACATCCGGCACCAGACAGGCGCAGACGGGCCCGGCATCAGCTGGCGGCAGTCGTTCGGCTCCGACGACAAAGACGAGGTCAGCCGCTACTGCGTTGAGCACGGCATCGACCACGCCTGGCTGCCCGACGACACCCTGCGCACCGCCCAGAGCATGCCGACCGCGATCCACCACCCAGTCACCGGCGAGCCGGTGTGGTTCAACCAGATGCACCTGTGGCACGCCTCCCACGGCGGGCCCGACCGCGAGGAGCTGTGGCGGGACCTGTTCGGCGACCAGATGCCGATGCACGCGCGCACCGGCGCCGACGCGGAGATCCCCGCCGAACTGCTCACCCTGACCCGCACCGCCCTGCGCGAGGAGGCCCACCAGTTCGACTGGCAGCTCGGCGACGTCCTGCTGCTGGACAACATGCTGACCGCCCACGGCCGCCGAGCCTTCCACGGCGAGCGCACCATCTTGGTCGCGATGGGCGGGCCGGTCACCGTCACCGATGTCAAGGCGGTGACGTTCCATGCCTGACCGCGCCCCCACCGACCTGATCGCCGCGCTACAGACCGTCGCCCGCGCCCAGCCCGAGGCCTCCGCGCTGGGGCTGCCCGGCGACCAGCTGACCTACCGCCAGATGACCGACCGCATCCGCGAACACGCCGATACGCTGCGCCAGCAGGGATTGGCCCCCGGCGCCCTGGTCGGCGTGGACGTCTCACGGTCCGTGCCCGCGCTCCTAGATCTGCTGGCCGTCATGGCCTGCGGGTGCGCCTACCTCCCGCTCGACCCCGCGCACGACCCGGAGCAGATCACAGGCCGGGCCAAGCCGCACCTCCTCCTCCACGACGCCACCCTCGTCCCGTTCGCGCCCGACGAGGCCCCGATCACCGACGGCATCGCCTACGTCATGCCGACGTCCGGCACGGCCGCGGCCTCGAAACTGGTGGAGGTCCCGCACCAAGCGGTCCTGCACAACCTCGCGGCCCTGAACCAGCTCACCGAGATCACCCCCGAGGACCACTGCCTGCTCCTGGCACCCCTCAGCTTCTCCTCCTCAGTCCGGCAACTGTTCCTGCCCCTGCTCCACGGCGCGAGCGTCGTCGTCGCCGACGAGACGCACCGCCACGACCCCGATGCCCTGCTCACGCTCATCGCCACCGAACAGGTCACCAGCCTCGACACTGTGCCGTCTCTTCTGGCCCTGCTGGCCGACACCCAGCCGCCGGCCGCGCTCGCCGCGACCCGCCTGCGCCGGATCATGGCCGCCAGCGAACCCATCTCCGCCGCCCTCGCCCGGCGCTGGACCACGCTTCTGCCCGATTCCCGGTTCTTCGCGATGTACGGGCTGACCGAGACCGCCGGTATCGTCGCAGCGCATCTGGTGACCGCCTCGGTCCTGCCCGGAGACGGCTACCTTCCAATCGGCGACCCGCTGCCCGGCACCCACGTCGCGCTCCACCCCCAGCAGGAGGAGCCCGGCGACGAACAGAGCGAGGTGTTGGCCGTGTCCGGCCCCGGACTGGCCCGCGGCTACCGCTATCAACAAGGCGAGCAGGACGCCCGGTTCATGACCCGGAAGGGCCGCCGCTGGCATCTCACCGGCGACCTCGCTCGCGTCGACGACGCCGGCCGCATCGTGCTGACCGGCCGCGCCGACCGACAGGTCAAGGTGGCAGGGCAACTGGTCGACCTGAACGCGGTCGAGACAGCTCTGCGCACCCATCCGGCCGTCCTGGAGGCCGTCGCAGTCCCGCTCACCGCCCCCGACCAGGACCCGCGCATCCACGCCGCCGTCCAGATGCGCCCCGGACTCCTGATCGACGGCACTGCCTACCCGCCGCGCCACCTCGAAGCGCAACTGCGCGTCCTCGAGGCCAACCCGCCCGAAACCACGCACATGTACCAGGAGATCTACCAACACCGCGTGTATGAGCGGCACGGCATCGTCGTGCCGAGCGGCGCCACCGTCGTCGATGCCGGGGCGAACATCGGGCTGTTCTCCCTGTCCGTGGCTCAGCGTGCCGCCCGGGTCCTCGCCTTCGAACCGTGCCCGCCCACCTACCAGCTGTGCGCCGCCAACCTGCAGCTGAACGCGGCCGCAACCGTGCAGCTCCACGACGCTGCCCTCGGCAGCCGCACCGGGACCGCCGAGATCACCTGGTACCCGGGGGCGACCGGGTTGTCCACCCTCCACCCCGACCCCGGTGCCGAGGCCGCCACCTTGCACGCCATCGCCCGCCGCGAAATCGAGACGGGCGCGGTGGACGACGCCGAGGCGTGGCGCGAGCAAGCCGCCGAAATCATCGAGGGGAAGCTGCGCGGCCGCCTGTTCCCCTGCCGGGTCCTGCGCCTGTCCGACGTGCTCGACATGGCCGGGGTGAGCGACGTCGACGTGCTGAAGATCGACGTGCAGAAGGCCGAGGCCAACGTCCTCGCCGGCATCGACGAGCGCCACTGGCCGCGCATTCACCAAATCGTCGCAGAGGTCCACGACATCGACGGCCGGCTCGCCGAACTCGTACACCAGCTCCAGACCCGCGGCTTCCGCACGGTCACCGAAGCCGATCCCATGTCACGGGGCGCCGGTCTGCACTACCTGTACGCCCGGCGCCCCGACTACGCCGAGAGCCCCGCCTCACTGGCCGCTGCCCCGGGAACGCTCCGCGAGACCGTCCTCATCGACGAGCGCGACCTGGTCGCCTGGGTGGACAGCCGCCTGCCGCCCACCCATCGCCCAGCCGCCGTCACTGGGCTGGCCCGGATGCCGCGCACCCCCAGCGGAAAGCCCGACCGCCGAGCGGTGGCACGCCTACTCGCCGCTTCTCCCGCTGCCGGACAGAGCGCGGCCGGTCACCACAATGCCGACGACCCGCAGTTCCAGGCGGTCGCGGCCCTGTGGTCCGAGATCCTCGGCCGCCCGGTTACCTCGGGGCAGCACTTCTTCCTCAGCGGCGGCACCTCTCTGTCTGCGGCTCGTGTCGTCAGCCGACTGCGCCGCAGCGGGCACCCGCAGCTGAGCGTGCGCGCCCTGTTCGACCACCCCGTCCTCGACGCGTTCTGCGCCGCGCTCACCCGTTCCCAGGAGGACACCGCCCCATGACGGCCTTAGCCACCAACCCGCCGTATGCCAGGTGCCGCCCTCTCACCGCCGGCCAGCAAGGCATGCTGCTGCAGACCGCCGCGAGCGGACCAGTCGCCCTCAACGTGCCGACCGCCGTACACCTGACCGGAGCCCTCGACATACCCGCTCTCCGGCGGGCCCTGGACTGCATCGCCGAGCGGCACGACGTGCTGCGCACCACCTTTCCCGCCATCGGGCCGTCGTCGCCCGAACCGGACCAGCTGCCCGCACAGCTGGTCCACCCGGCGAGCCCGGTGCCGCTGCCCGTGGTCGACCTCGAGCCTGTCCCGGCCGCCGAGAGGCCGGCTGCGGCCCACAGCATCATCGAAGCCGAGGCCGCGCGCCCCTTCGACGTCGCCGGCGAGCCCGGATTCAAGGTCATGCTGCTGCGCCTGAGCGCTGACGAGCACGTGCTGTTCTGGCTGATGAGCCACCTGGTGTGCGACGGCTGGTCGAAGTCCGTCTTCGCCCGGGAACTGTCCGCCCTCTACACCGCCCACATCACCGGTGCCACCGCGGACATACCGAAACTGTCTGTGGACTTCGGCGACTACGTCACAGAGACCCGGGACCGGCCGCGCATCGCCACGGATCTGGCGTACTGGCGCGAGCAGCTGCGCGGCGTCGCAGACCAGCCCCCGTTACTGGCGGCCGAGGAGACCGACGATCCGCCGGGCAGCGCCCGAGAGATCCAGATCCCGTCCGTCGGCGTGTCCCACAGTCAGCTTCTCGAGCTCGCCCAACGCACCGGCTCCACCGAGTTCATCGTGCTGCACGCGGCGTTCGCCGCTGCCATGTGCACCGCGCTGGGCCGCCGGGATCTGATCGTCAACACGCCGCGAGGCGACCGTCCCACAGCCGACTTCGAGAACCTCATCGGATTCTTCGTCAACGTCCTGCCGATCCGCAGCCGCATCGACCCCACCATCACCTTCACCGCACTCATCAGGCAGGTCCGCGAAGAGGTCATCGACGCGCTCGACCACGCGGACGCACCCATCGCCGAGATCGCCGCGCAACTCGCCGCCGACCACGCCGGCCGCATCGGCCCGCTGACGCACCTCTCCTTCGCCTACGACAATCTCCCCGCCGCCGACCTCAGCCTCCACGCCCTCAGCGCGGCGCCCTGGCCCATCGACCGCGCCGACACCAGGTACCCGTTTGAGCTGCACCTGTGGCCCAGCAACCAGATGATCGCGTGCCGGGCCACCTACCGAGCCGATCAGCTCACCGCCGCCACCGCCCACCACCTCCTCGACCATTTCCAGGCCGTCCTCACCGCGGTGATCGGCGAACCGGACACCCCCCTCAACCAGCTCCCGAGCTCCGCCCTCCCCCACAGCCGACAGCCCGCCAGCCAGGTGGCATCGGACGAGCTCACCCCCACCGAGCAGCGCCTGGCGGAGGTGTGGACCGAACTGCTAGGCACCGACGGCATCAGCGCCGACAGCCACTTCTTCAACATCGGCGGAAGCTCCCTGCTCGCGGCGCTCCTGGTCGCAGCCATCAGGGAGACCTTCGCCGCGCAGATCCATCCCCGCGACCTCTACCAGGCCCCCACCCTGCGAACCCTCGCAGCCCTCATCGACGACCACACCGCGCCGGCGACGCCGGGCCAGCGCTGACGAAAGGGAACACCGTGACCGCCACCGGACAGACCACCACCGCCCACCCGCGCCTGACCCGCTACCTGGACGGCTACCAGCGGGTCATCGGCGCTGACATCCCCGCCGGTGCCGCCGAGCTCCTCTCCGCCCTGGACCGCCTGACCTTGCACGACGACCCGTTCCCGTTCGCCACCGTCGACGACTTCCTGCCCGAGGACCTCTACCGCAGTGTCCTGGCGAATTGGCCCTCCCAGTCCGGCTTCGACCCGGTCGCCCGGTTCGTGGAAGGCCAGCCCAAGGGCTACCTCGGCAACCGCAAGGAACGCATCATCGAGAACTTCGCGGGCAGCGACGCGCCGATGGCCACCGGGACGTGGAACCGGACCCGCCTGGCGCTGCGTCACCCCGAGTTCGTCCGGTCGCTGTTCGAGCGATTCGCGGGCCCCCTGGAGGAACACCTGGGCCTGGACCGGCTCCGGGACCGGGACCAGCCCAACTTCAAGCTCTACGCCAACCAGGACACCGGCGCCACCGAGGCGCTCGGCGCGCACCTGGACGCCGCACCGAAGCTCCTGACGATCGTGGTCTACCTCCAGCTCGAGGGCGACACCGACCAGACCAGCGTCGACCGCTACGGGACCGCACTGTACGAGTGCCGCGCCGGGGAACACGACTTCCTGAACTTCAGCCCCAACGCCGCGCACCGCACGGCCCACCAGGTGCAGTTCGCCCCGAACCGGGCGTTCATCATGCCCAACTCGCCCGTCTCGCTCCACGGTGTCGCCGGCAGCCAGGACGGCGTCCTGCGCAAGACCCTGATGACCGGCTACTGGGCCAACAAGCGGTGATCCCGCCGGCGGCCCCGGGGCGCGGCTCGCGGCACCCCTGGCATCTACCGGCGCAATCCACCGGCCTACCAGCGCGGGATCGAGGATCCAGGTGACACAGGCACGCACCCTCTCCGCTCCGCAGGAGGCCATCCTCGAAGCCGGCACCAGCAATCCGGACCCCGCCGCCTACACCATGGTCAACGCGATCACCGTCGACGGTGTCCCAACGAGGTCGCTGCGGCAAGCCGCGATTGACACCGCCGCCCGGCACGACGCCCTGCACTGGATCCTCGACCTCGACGACCGCTACCGAATCAGCGCCAGGGCCGGGCTGGGCCCGGCGCTGGTACCTGCCGAAGAGACCGACCTGCGCTCTCTTGCCCCTGCCGACGCCATCGGAACGGTCGAAGCCTGGATGGCCACCCAGCGGGCCGCCGCCTACGACCTCTGGGGCAGCGGCCCCCGCCTCAGATTCCATCTCTTCCGCCTCCCTCACACCCCCGCCGGCCCCAGTACCGTCTGTGCCCTGACGACGCACCACCTGTACACCGACGAGCACGCACTTCAACTGCTGTGGACCGAGATCGTGCGCCGCGCCAGCACCCCGACAGCATCGGCGCCCACCAGCCCCGACCTGCGCTACAGCAGATGGGCCGAGGACAGCACCAGTCCCGCGGCGGCCACCAGCGCTCGCACGGCCGCCGAAGCCGTCGCGCAGCGCTGCCAAGCGCACGAAACCCGCCCCTACCCCGAGTACCTCGAACGGCCTCAGGCTCCAGACTCCTATGGCCAACAAGCTCGCGCTCTCGGCCCAGTGGACACCGCCAAGGTGTCTGCGCGCCTGAGCGTCGGCTCAGCCGCGGTCTACGTAGCAGCCGTCGCCCAGGCCGTGGCCGAGCAAACCGGGCACGGACGCATCGTGCTCCACATGCCGATGAGCCTGCGACGGACAGCCGCCGAGGCCGGCATTGTCGGCTGCTTCGTCGCCTCCGCCCTCCTGCCCATTAGTGTCGAGCCCACCGGCGACCGCCTCGTTCAGCACTGTCAACAGGCCCTCGACTTCGCCTCCCGGCACGCCCACGCCCGATCGGGACTGCTCAGCCGCTCCCTCGGACGGCCGCAGATCTCCCTGGCCATCGAGCAACCAGCCACCGCCCGCCGACTGGGCCCGGTGACCTGGAGCAGCTTCGCCGCACCGAATGCAGGACCGAAATACCCGCTGAGCCTGCAACTGTCCTCCTCGGCCACCGGCCCAGGACGCCTGCGGGCGTCCTGGACACCCGCCACCCTCACCCAAATGCAGGCCAGTGACCTGCTGGAACGCACCATCGGCCACCTGAACCGTCTGACCGCGAAGGGATGAGAGCACGCCCATGGACCGGACCGACACGCGGCAGGACCCGCCCGCAGACGACCTCGCGTGGCTGCTGGACGCTTGCGCGGCCATCACCGACCAGCCCGTCGACACAGACGCCAACTTGTTCGAACAGGGCCTGACCAGCCTCGGCGTGGTCAGGCTCTCCGGCGCGATCCAGCGCCGTCACGGCCTGCGCCTGGGCGCCGTCGACCTCCACGACCACCCCACCGTCACGCAACTGTCCGCGTTGATCGCGGGCCGGAAGGAATCCGGTGTCTGAGCTCGTGGCCCACCCCGCGCAGATGTCTTTGCTCGCGGCCCGGCGGCTCGGCAACCCTACGGCGAACTCGGGTCGGATCTTCCGCCTGGACGGGCCCCTCGACCAGGACCGCCTCGCCGATGCCTACCGCGCCGCCGCCCAAGAACACGACGCGTTGCGACTGCACCTGTCCGACCGAGACACCTGGCAGACCGGCTCCCAGGCCCGCATCGACGTACGGCTCCTCGACCAGCGGCGGAACGGTCAGCCCGTCAAACCGACGATGAAAGCCATCCTCGACGACTTCCACCAAGAACTCGGCCGCCGCTACGACCTCGCTCACGGCCTGATCGGCCACATCACTGTGCACCGCGTCGCTGAACACACCTGGGTGGTCACCGAAATCATCGACCACGCCTTGGTGGACGGCCGCTCCATGAAGCTGCTGTTCAACACCGTGGCCGCAATCTACCGCGGCGACCAGTACGACCTTCCCGGTTCCTTCGCCCAGGCCCTCGCCGCCCACGCACCCAACGAAGCGGCCGGCACCTACTGGCGCCGCCGGTACGCAAACTTCACCGCTGCTCCGCCAGCCCGGCTCTTGCCCGATCCGGAGCCGGTGCAGACCGTGCCACGGCTCCGTCTGCACCTGGCACCTGCTCAGACAGACGCCCTCGGCCACGCCGCCCGAGCATCGCGCGCCACCGTGCCCGCTGTCCTGCTGGCAGCCCACGCCCACACTACGGCCCGTCTCCAGGGAACCGGCGACCTGAGCGTCCACGTGGCCGTCGACACCCGCACCGACGAGCACCTCGACACCGTCGGCCAGTTCGCTCACCTGCTCCCGCTCCGGCTGGCCATGCCCTGGCACGCCCAACTGCCGGAATACATCCGGCTGACGCACCGCGCCATCCTGGAGGCACGCGACCACGTCATGGTGACTCCCGACCAGTTGCACGACGCCGGAGCCCCCACTCTGGCCGCCCCCGGCGCCACCGCGTTCGTCATGCAGGCGGTCGCCCCACCCGGTGACCCGTCCCTGCCCGGCATCACCCTCTCCCCGATCACGGCCGACAGCACGCCCCAAGGCGCGGAGCTCAGCACCGTCGTGCGCACGCTGGACGACGGATCCACAACCGTCGAGCTGACCGGCCGCGCCACCGACCCGCTCGCCGCCGACCTCGACCGGTGGGCCGACACTTTCCGCCAGTTCCTCCACACACTCGCCGAACAGCCGGACACCCCGCTCTGCTCCGACCAACTGCTCAGCCCGAGCGACCGCGCCAGCGTCCAGGACCTCGCCACCCCGGCACCCCGCTACACCGGCCCACCGCTACACGAGGCTGCTGTCCGGCAACTGAGCCGGACCGACCGGACCGTAATCCTGGACACGGACACCGCCTGCACCGGCCCGCAACTGCTCAGACTGACCACCGCCACCGCCGAGGCGCTGCAGCATGCGGGCGCGAGGAAGGGAAGCGAGGTCCTCGTCGGCGGTATCCGCCTCGCCGACCGCGCCGCGGCCTGGCTGGCCTGCCTGCAACTGGGCTGCACCTACATCCCCCAAGTCGGCGACACTCCACTCGACCGGCCCGCCGCGCTGCGTTTGGACCCCGCTGGCGTCCACCCCGCATTGCTTCGTCCCACCGCGGGCCAGGACGGCCTGCCGGACCCGCCCGCCTACGTGATCCACACCTCCGGGTCCACCGGCCGCCCGAAAGGCGTCGCAGTCGGCCTTGCCGCGCTCACCAACCTCATTCACGGAGAACAGGACCGGTTCGGCCTCGACGCCACCAGCCGCGTGCTGCTGGTCGCCCCGCCGACCGTCGACCCCTGGATCTGCCACGTGACGACGGCGCTGGTCCTGGGAGCGACCCTGATCCAGGGCCATCCCCTCGGAACCATGCCGCTGACCGAACAGTTGCGACACCATCGCATCACCCACGCCTTCCTCCCGGCTGGCCTACTCCGAAGCCTCGATGGCGACGTTCACCTGCCCGATCTGAGGGTGATCGCCTCCGCCGGGGACGGCTGCCGCAGCACCGACCTCGAGCGGTTCGCCCCGGCCCGCACGTTCAACATCTACGGGCCCACCGAAGCGACCGTCACCGCGACCGTTCATGAGTCCACCCCTGGAGCCGGCGACCCAGTGCCCATCGGCAGGCCCATCCGCGGTCTGGCCGCCCGAATTGTCATCGACCGGGCAGCCACTGTCCCTCCCGGAACCCCCGGCGAGCTGGCGCTGACCGGCATCGGCCTCGCCGAGGGCTACCTGAACCAGCCCGACCTGACCGCCGATGCCTTTCACCCACTGCCGGACGCCGCCGGCCGCTGGTACTTCACCGGCGACCGCGCCATACACACCGCCGCCGGACTGGTCCACCTCGGCCGCACCGACCGTCAGGTCAAGATCCGCGGCCACCGAGTGGAACTGGACGCCCTTGAGAACCAGGCCACCCGAACCGGCCTATGCACAGCCGCACGTGCCCTGACACACCGCCACGACGACGCCGTGCGGCTGCTGCTCTTCGTGGAGGGCTGCCCCGACGCCCAGCAACTGATTGCCCGGCTCCGGCAGACGCTCCCGCCGACCCACTGGCCCCACCAGGTCCACCAGGTCGACCGGATCCCCACCCGCCCCACCGGAAAGCCCGACGACGACGCCCTCGCCGACCTCGCCACACCGCCTACGCCCTCGTCCGCCCGACTCGGAGCCGAGGACACGGTGCTCGGCCGGCTCTGGAGTGAACTGCTGGGCACCACGCCGACCCCAGACAACCACTTCTTCCACGACGGGGGAGACTCCCTCACCGTCCTGCACCTGCTGACCCGACTACGCCAGGCCGGACTCCAGCTCACCTCCGCCGACGTGTACGAGGCCCCCTACTACCGCGACCTCGAACACCGGCTCGCTCGCGACCGCGCCCAAAGCACCGCCCGGCACGCGAGCACGCGGTTTCCACTCACCCCTACCGGTCGGTGGATGCACCAGCTAAAGATCCCCGCCTGGCGGCGATGGACCCTCCGCCACAGCATCACCTTCGACCGCATGCCCCCCGTTGCGCAACTCGCCTCCGCGCTGGAACACCTCGTCGAGAGCACTCCGGCGCTGCGCTGCCGCACCGACTGGTGCGAGCAGTTCCTCACCGTGGCGTCTCCGTACCAGCCGCTCGTCGCCGCTGTGGCCGAGGGCGCCCCCGATCGGGACCTGCGACAGACGCTGGCCAGGGCCCAGCGCGCTGTGGACCCGGTCACCGGACGCATGCTCGCCGCGGTCGCAGTCCAGCGGGACGACGGATCGGGACGTCTCATCCTCTTCGGTCACCACCTTGCCGTCGACCCCTGGTCCTGGGCCGTGATCGGCCGACGGCTGGCCCTCACCCTGGACGGTGCCAGCCTTTCCGAGGACCACGCTTACCAGCAACTCGCCGAGCTGACCGAGCAGCAGACCGCCGCCCGTCACTTCGACGCCGAGGCCGGGCTATGGCGCGCGGTATTGGCCGGGGGGATCACCGCGCCCCAGACCCCGCTCGTCTCCCGGCTGCGGCAGACCAGCATCACGTTGCCGCCCCTGAGCGAGCTCACCCGGCGCTGGCAACACAGCCCGGCCGCGTATCTCCTCGCCGCGATCGGGCAGGCGCTGGGGCACCACAACGGGGGACAGCCCACCGTCATCGACCTGGAACGCAACGGGCGCAGCCATCCAGAGCTTGATCTGAGCGACGCCGTCGGCTGGTTCGGTCTCCATCATCCCGTCCTCGCGCCCTGCCTGCCCACGGCCGAGGCGATCGAGCACCTGGCGCTGGAGCTTGCCGACGTCCCGGATCAGGGCGCCGGCTACGGCGCCCTACGCTGGAGAGGCCGGGCCCACTTCGGATCAGCGGTCGGTCACATCGCCGTCGACGTCCAGGACGCCGGCGCAGCGCCGGACGCACTGGAGCGCCGAATCCAGGCGCTTGCCCCCGCCAACCCGGCGCTGCTCACCCCATACCCCCTCGCACTGACCTTCCGTGCTGGCACGGAGGGAACCGCCGCAACGCTGAGATACGAGGACACCACTTCCCCTCAGCAGGCCGCCAGCATCCTCGCGGCCGTCAGCGCGGCACTCAGCACGCCAGATGCCCTGAGGCCCACGCGCCCGACCGCGCGGCAGCAGCGATTGCTGCGAGCTCCCACGGGCGCCATGCAGCAGATGATGCTTCACTTCGGCGCCTGCGGTCAGAAGGCGGGGATCTACCTACCGCGACAGCTGCTCCACCTCGCTGTACCTGCCAGCGAGCGGGAGCGATTCCTCCAGCGGCTCGAACACTGGCTGGATGGTCTGGACGTCTTCCACCGCCGGTTCCGCACCGAGACGAGCACCGGCACGCTTACCCAGCGATGGATAGCGGGTGCAGGGCCGCATCTGCGGATAGAACCTGGCGATGAGAAGGATGCCCGCGCGTGGATGGCGGCGCCCGCTCACCTCGATGTTCAGCAAGCCGCCCACGGAGCTCAGCTCGCTGCGCTGACCGCCTTCACCGGTGTCGATGGCCTGTTCCTGGGCATGGAGACTCATCACGCGCTGATGGACGGGCATAGCAACCGGCGCTTCCTCCACCAGCTCGCACTGCTGGCAGACGGCAGCCCCGTCCCGCCCGACCCGACTTCCGCCCCTCTCCTCCGGCATCTGGGCCGCGCGACAGCCGCCGGCGCGGCCGGGCACCGACTTCAGCAGCTCGCCTGGACTCCGAAACTGCCTGACGAACACCGCCTCGTGGTGCCCGCGCCGACCGTACGTGCGTGCCGCGCCCGCGCCGCCGCGCAGGGCACCAACCTGCGGGCCTGTCTGGCCGCGCTGACCGGACAGGCCGTCGCTGCCGAGGAGGACACGACGCTCTACCTCGTCGCTAACGGGCGAGACCCCCACATCGCCCACGCCGAGGACGCCTGGGGCATGCTCTGGTACTTCACCGCCGTGCCGGTCCTGCTCGACGACGGTCCGGCCCGCCTCGAGCAGCGGGTCTACGCCAGCGAGGCGGCCCCGCTCGCTGACATTCACGCAGCCGCCTCGACCTGGCGGCAGTGGGACCACGGCTCGGCGGTCTCTTTCAACTTCACCACCGCCCCGCGTACCGCAGGCAGCGGAAGCAGGGTGACAGTCCTGCAGTCCCGCGACCGGTTTCACTGGCCCCGGCAGATCACCGCGGTCCTTCGCGACGACGACCAGGTAGACCTGATGCTGTGCACCCTCGACGGCGCATCCGCTGCCCCGCTGCTTCAGCGCGCAGAGGAGAGCCTGCGGCAGTACACGACCGGGACACCCGAGCCCGTCCGCAGCCCCTGCCTGTAGCCGCAGGCGGCTGCGCACAGCCTCACGCAAATCAGCGATGGGGCGGTCCCACGGCCGTCAGTCGATCAGCCCGGCCCTGCGGCTCTGAGCTCGGGCCAGCCGCCGCCAAGGCCGGGCCAGCCGTAGACCAATGGCAATGTCCCGGTCTGCAGCGTCCAGGTCCAGATCCATGACGGCCAGCGCCGGACGGTCCTCTGCCGGGCAGCGAACGAGCCACCGGCCACCCGGGCCAATGATCCCAGCAGGGGCCGTGGAGCCGAACTGAGCGGGAACCGAGTAGCCGACCCAGTAATTGAAGAGCGTTCCGTATGCCTGAGCGACGACGGCGCGCGCTGCGTCGTCCACCATCACAGACAGCAGGACCACGTCCACATCGAGGGCCTCGTACTGGGCGAACAGCTCGGGAAAGTTCGCCTCGATGCACAGCGCGCAGCCGACCCTCAGCCCGTCGAGCTCGAATACCACCGGCTCGCTACCGGGGGAGTACAGGCGGGTGGCTTCGGTGTGCGAGAGGATCCGCTTGTCGTACCTGGCCGTGATCTCTCCCTGATCGGATACGACCAACAGAGAGTTTCGCGGGAGCACCGCTGGAGCCAGAGAACGGATGGTGCCGAAGACGACCCATACACCGAGCTCTCTGGACAGCAGCCGGATCGCCTCCTCCTCTTCGCCGATGACATCCCAGGCCGTCTCCGTCCAGCTCACCGTCCCCCCTACCCCCGCCGGCATGGCGTCTGGGTCGGGGTAGACGATCGCCCCCTCGGGGAATTGGACCAGCCTGGCCCCGGCAGCGGCGGCCTCCCGCATCTGCGCGCGGATCCGAGCCCCGCTCGCCCGAAGAAGCGCAGGGTCGGCTGGGTCCTCCGGGACGATGCTCTGCGCCACTGCCAGCCGCAAACGACGAACTGCGCCTGCATGGTGCGGCAGGTCCCATCGTGGCGTCGGTGGCGCGGACAAGCCGACGGTGGAACGGGGCACGGCTGCCTTCCTAGACGTGGGACTGTGACGGAACATGTAGATCGTCACATTGTCTAGCAAATCGGAATTAAGGCGCAATGTGAGAGGTAGTGACTCGGCATCCAAGCGGCCGTCGGGTCACCGATGGAATGGCGACGCCAGCATCCTCCCAGGCCGGAGCGGCTCTGCCGGAATTTGCATGATCACCACATCAACAGATGTGGCGGCTTCGGAGCCTGTGGATGTGTGCGTCGCATCCTGACGGATCGCCAAATCCCGCTAGGCTTGGGACCCTTGCTCGGACCAGTCAATGCGCAAGGGAGCCACCGCACCGTGAGTAGCAGCTTCGTTCACCTGCACAATCACACCGAGTACTCGATGCTCGACGGAGCGCAGCGAATGAAGCCCATGTTCGAGGAAGTGGCGCGCCAAGGGATGCCAGCAATCGCCATGAGCGATCACGGCAACATGTTCGGGGCTTACGAGTTCCAGTCAGTGGCTAAAGGATTTGGCGACGTAAAGCCCATTATTGGCATCGAGGCATACGTTGCCCCTTCGTCTCGCAGGCATAAGAAGCAGGAATTCTGGGGACCTGGCGGCCGGCGTGCGATGAGTGATGACGGCGAGGGTTCGAAGGATGTCTCGGGCGGTGGCCGATTCACTCACATGACCATGTGGGCGGAAAACGTCCAGGGCCTTCGAAACCTTTTCTATCTCTCCACGGAGGCCTCCTACACGGGCCAGTTCCCGGCCGGCAAGCCGCGTATGGACATGGAGTTGATCAGCGAGCACCCCCAAGGGATCATCGCTACCACTGGATGCCCCTCAGGCGCCATCCAGACTCGTCTACGCCTGGGGCAGTACGAGGAAGCGCGCGAGACCGCCGGTGCGTACCAGGAAATCTTCGGCAAGGACAACTACTTCCTCGAGTTGATGGACCATGGGCTGGCCATCGAACGCGAGGTGCGAGACGGACTGCTTCGCCTTGCAAAGGAACTGAACCTTCCCTTGCTGGCAACCAATGACGCACATTACGTCCATCCGTCCGACGCAGAGGCTCACGACAACCTCCTGTGCATTGGAGTGGGCAAAAACAAGGACGACCCCAACCGATTCAAATTCCAAGGAACCGGCTACTACCTCAAGACTGCGGCCGAGATGCGTGAGCTGTTCTCGGAACTGCCGGAAGCCTGCGATAACACCTTGCTGATCGCCGAGCGAATCGGCTCATACGACGAAGTATTCGACAACGTCGATGAGATGCCGCAGTTTCCTGATGTCCCGGAAGGGATGACGCAGGAGGAGTACCTGCGCAAGGACGTCCTCAAAGGGCTTGCCATGCGCTACGGAGACCCAATCCCGGACCATGTGATGGAACGCTTCGAGACCGAGATGAAGATCATCGGTCCGATGGGATTCTCCTCGTACTTCCTCGTCGTCGCGGACATCTGCCGGTACGCGCGCGACAATGGAATTCCGGTTGGACCGGGCCGTGGCTCGGCAACCGGATCCATCGTCGCCTACGCCACTCGGATCACTGAACTGTGTCCGCTTGAACACGGCCTTCTGTTCGAGCGGTTCCTCAACCCTGAGCGAATCAACCCGCCGGACGTCGACCTCGACTTCGACGACCGCCAACGCGACCGGATGGTCCGGTACGTCACCGAGAAGTACGGTGACGAGTACACCGCCATGGTCAACACCTTCGGTCGGATCAAGGCGAAGAACGCGATCAAGGATTCCTCGCGCATCCTCGGCTACCCGTTCTCCCATGGCGAGCGGATTGTGAAGGCTCTGCCCCCGGACCAGCAGGGCAAGACCATCCCCCTGTCGGGCATCTGGGACCCCGAGCACCCCCGGTACGGCGAGGCCGGTGAGATCCGGGCGCTGTACGAGAACGAACCCGATGTGAAGAAGGTCATGGACACCGCCAAGGGTGTCGAAGGCCTGATGCGCGGCACTGGCGTGCACGCCGCCGCGGTGATCCTCTCCAAGACCCGCCTGACGGATCGCATCCCCCTACATATGCGCGCCTCGGACGGCGTGAAGATCACAGGGTTCGACTACCCCAGTTGCGAAGCCATGGGGCTGGTCAAGATGGACTTCCTGGGGCTGCGGAACCTCGGTGTCATCGATCAGGCGATCCAGAACATCCGGGAAAACCGCGGAATCAAGCTGGCGACAGTGGATCCGATGGACGGCGACCCAGAGACAGTCGTCATCCCCTTGGACGACACCAAGACCTACCAGCTCTTGTCCGACGGCAACACGTTCGGCGTGTTCCAGCTCGACGGTGGCGGCATGCGCGCCCTGCTGAAGCTGATGCAGCCCACCCGATTCGAGGACATCGCCGTAGCGCTCGCGCTCTACCGGCCTGGCCCGATGGCCGCCAACGCCCACACCAACTACGCACTACGGCAGAGTGGCAAGCAGGAACCGGCTCCAATCCACCCGGAACTGAAGGATGCCCTCGACCCGATCCTGGGCTCTACCCACCACCTGCTCGTCTACCAAGAGCAAATCATGGCCATCGCCCGGCAACTCGCCGGGTACACCCTTGGCGGCGCCGACATGCTGCGCCGGGCCATGGGTAAGAAGAAGCCTGAGGTCCTGGCCGCCGAGTGGGACAAGTTCGCGGGCGGCATGAAGAGCAATGGCTACTCAGAAGAGGCGATCAAAGCCATCTGGGACGTCATGCTGCCGTTCTCCGGGTACGCCTTCAACAAGTCCCACACTGCAGGCTACGGTCTGGTCTCCTACTGGACGGCGTACCTCAAGGCCAACTATCCCGCCGAGTACATGGCCGCACTCCTGACTTCCGTCGGAGACGACAAGGACAAGGCAGCCGTCTACTTGGCCGACGCACGTGCGAACGGCGTCCGGGTTCTGCAGCCGGACGTCAACGAGTCGACCGCCGAGTTCACCGCCATCGGAGACGACGTGCGGTTCGGCATGCGGGCCGTTCGCAACGTCGGCGACGCGGTGATCGAGGCGATCGTCGCGGCCCGCCGTTCGAAAGGTAAGTTCACCTCCTTCGCTGACATGCTCGACAAGTGTGACCTCCCCGCCCTGAACAAGCGCGCCATCGAGTCGCTGATCAAGGCCGGCGCCTTCGACTCCCTCGGCCACTCCCGGCGCGGCCTGTGCGCGATTCACGAGGACGCTATCGACGCCGTCGTGCCCGTCAAGAAGGCGGCCTCCTACGGGCAGGACGATTTGTTCGCCGGGCTGGGAGACGGTGAAGCCGAAGACGCCGGGGCCGGGTTCGGACTCGACTTCCCTGTCGACGAACAGGAATGGCCGCGCCGGCAGCTCCTCGCTACGGAGCGGGACATGCTGGGCCTGTATGTGTCGGCGCATCCCCTAGATGGCGCCGAACACATCCTCTCTGGCGCCAGGGACACCACGATCGCTGAACTCTTGGCGTCCGGACGGACCCAAGGAGACGTTCAGCTTGCCGGTCTGATCACCGGAGTTCAGCGGAAGATGACCAAGTCGGGCAACAACTGGGCCATCGCCAACCTCGCAGACCCCACGGGGTCCATCGAAGTTCTCTTCTTCCCCGCCGTCTACCAACTCGTGGCTCACGCCTTGACTGAAGACAACGTCATTTCAGTCAAGGGAAAGATCGAGGACCGCGACGGCACCCTGAACATCTTCGGTAGGGAGCTCTCGGTCTTGGACGTATCTAGTGCCGAACACGGCGGCAAGCCCCCCGTACGCCTAGCGCTGCCCCTTCATCGTGTTTCCGACCAGGCGGTCGCGGACCTGAAGCGCATCCTGCATGCCCACCCTGGTGACAGCCCCGTCCACCTGAGTGTGCGTGGACCGCAGAAGACGACCGTCTACGCCTTGGCAGCACAAGTCGACGCTTCCTCGCTGGCATCCGACATCAAGGGCGCATTCGGACCGGATGCTTGGCAAGGTGTGGCATGACCGACGCACACCGGACTGCTATGGCTCCGACCTTCACCAGTGATGACGAACTACTCGTCAAGATCGCGGATGTGTCACATTGCCTGGCATGCGGTACTCCTGGACTTCTTCTCGTCCGCTACAAGCACTCCTGGAAAAACCAGATCGGTGTTGATGTCCCAGGCGTTCGCGAGGCCCTGTTATGTCCGCAGTGCTCTCGCCGAGATGCAGCCGCTGCCGAGCTGATTTCACTATTCACCGTAGACGAAAAGATGAGTCTCGAGAACGTCGATGCTTTCGGCGGACTCGTCGCGGCGTGGGTCGAGTCGCTGCGCCAAGGGCACGTTGATGAGCAGCTTCTCACGGCGGAGCATGATCAGTGGATGCGAGGCGCACTTTGATTGTTCCTGTAGGGAGATGCGGTCGCCGATGACAGACTTGGCAACCATGAGTAAGCGGGTCTTACACCACGGAGCCTTTTTCACGTGTAGACCATGAGGTGAAGACCGCGGCAGCAGCTGACGTGAGTATGTTCGGACTGGTACCTGCATGACGGAAGATCCGCCAGTGCTTGATCCGGGAGATGGTCCGCTCGACTGGAGCGCGCAGTGCAGCGTGGACCTTGTTCGATGCCTTGTGCTTGTCAGGGAGTTCCGCCTTCGGGCGGCGCTTGACCGGGGTGATCACGGTGCCGCCAGCCCGGACGTAGCCCTTGTCGGCGAGGAGCTTGAGGCCCAGGGGCGCGCAGGTGTTGACAATGGCGTGCTCGCGGGCGGCCGTCAGATCGTGGGGTGCCGCCGGGGGAGCGGCGAGATCGTTTCCCGTCTTCCGCTGTGATGACCTGCGGTTTACGCCCTCGTGGCTAGCCTTGCCGGAGGTATGGCCCGGTGCCCGCACCCGGTCGGTCTCGGCGACAGTGCCGTCCGGTAGCACGTAACCGTCCGCGTGGTGTCTGGTGAGCGCCTCTGCCAAAAACTGTGTGAACCGCGAGTTGCCCGATCGTGTGGTTCACGTAGCGCCAGACGGTGGCTGTGCTGATCCCGAAGCCCGCGGCGATCTGTTCGACGGTGTCGTGCTTGCGCAGGTAAACCAGGGTGCATCGGGCCCGGTCGTACGGACGCAGTCTGAACTGCCGGCCAGCATCGCAGGCCACGATCACCATCGTGACCAGTTCCAGGAGCTCCTCGTCGACATCCCCGGTATTCCTAAAGATCGCGCATCATGTTCAGTCGGAGAAATCAGAGATATTCCGCATAAGGATCGGATATCACCCCGTAGACGGCCTCGTCCAGGTCGGTCATCAGAGCAGCGAACCTCGTGCCGATCTCGAAGTGCCAGCTCTCGTACCAGTGGGGCACCCAACCTGCGTGGGTCATCGCCGCAAGCAGCAGCCTTCTGTTAGCGCGAGCATGCTCGGGAAGGTCATGCGCATGCAGGAATGACATGTTGAAGGGTTCCTTGGAGGTGGCACTAATCCGGTAGCCGATGTCCAGCTCGGTTCCGCTGAAGGAGGCGAGGGTGACGTCGACCGCGCCGCCGCAGCTGTGCGGGGCGACCCACGGCGGAGACACGTACCGGCCGGCCAAGTCGATGAGTTGCTCCGAGGACAAGTCCGGATGTTCAGCAGCCAGCCGCCTCAGCTCCTCCTCAAAGGACCGGCTCTGCTGGGCCGGTGGCCGGTAGCACTCGACGATCCGCAGTCTGCGGCCGCGCTCGCGCAGGTACTCCTCAGCGATCCACAGCTGGTCCACCAAGCCTGAGCGGATCATCGCAAATGTCTCCGTGGCGGTGGCCTTACGCTCGTCGATCAAAAATCGGTCATCGTCCCGCAGGGACACTAGCGGCTCTGCACAATCGGCGACCCGCATGGCCACGACCCGCGGATCAGACATCGCAACGACCTCCCCAGCGATCTTGGGCATCCCGAGAACAGCGGGGAGGAACAGGCGGGAACTTTCGCTCATCGCTGGGGTGCCTTTCGGTTGAGTCTGCCCCGGCTCAAGCACCTGGCCCTTGTTGGTCCTGCCGGGCACGGTCGCCGTCGGTCGCGCGTTCACGCCGGAGCCCGGCCCAGGAATTCGCCGACGACCACTGCGATGCAGGCAGTGCGCCACAGCGGGCTGGACGTGATGCGGTGCGGGTCAAAAGCCAGGGCTGCTGTACGTCGCAGCCGGGTGTGCGCCTCCGGCATATCCGGGTTGGTCCGAAACAGGTGCAGGACGGCGGAGATCAGGTAGGCGTGGGTATGCTCCAGGGTCGCCAGGGGAGGAGAGGTCCGGGTCCTCCACCAGGTCCGTGCCCGAGCGCAAGTTTCCTCGATGACATGGGGACTGTGATCCGCGTCGTCCACGGCCAATGAGCGCAATCGGGTTGCCAGAGTGCCGAGATCGTCCGGTGTGTCGAAAGGGAATGGCGGCACCGGGGAGACCACGGGGCGGAATCCGTTCCGGCTGATCACCGTTCCCTCGTTGCGCAGGATGCGCCACGCCTTAACCAGGTACGCCGTGGAGGTAGTGAACTCCCGCGCCAAAACCCCGGTTATGGGAAGGGGACTGCCTGGCGGGTAGACGCCGGTCCGGATGAAGGTGCGGATCATCCCGGCGATCTGGGTGGGCTGATCGGTGGGCTCCGTGACCCACCACATGCTGCCGCGGCGAGTGAGCAGCCCTTCGGCCTGAAGATCCTGGAACGCGAGTTCGGCCCTATCTTCTGCGGAGCGGGAACAACCGAGGTCTGCGGCGATCCTGCCTACTCCCAGCTTCGTGCCGGGCAGGTATACGCCCTCCCGGATCATCGTCCGTACATGGTCGGCGATCTCCTTGACATCCGGTCCTTCCACCTCGGCGGCAAGGAGGGCCTGTAGGAGATCGACAGCGTTGCTACTCAAGGCCGTGAGATTCAGTGACGTCCCGGTCGCGGTAACAAGGGGCTGTACGCCGGCTATGAGGGCTTTCCAGCGCGCGCAGTCCGACCGCGACCCTTCGGCCCGGTCGAGGTGGCCCTTGGCCAGTGGGAGCAAGGGCTCCACGATGCCCCGGAGGCGCTTACGGCCTCCTTCGAGCTGCGCCTCGGTGGGATGACGGCGCTGTGGCATGTGGTGGGCACGAAAGAGGGCCGACCGGATCTGGGAGCGAGTGGACGCCGTCGCCATGGCCGCTGCGCTGCTGTGGGCACCCCGGAGCACGTCATCGTCGACCGGCATCATCGGATGTTCCTTTCGGGTAGAGAAGGTCATGGCTGCTCGGCTATCTGGACGCTTCCGTCGTCACAGAAGGTGGCGACCGGCGGTTCTGCGCCGTGCTGCGCAGGGCTGTGGAGGCGGACGAGCACGACGCATTCCGCCAGTGCCAGTAGCTGTAATGGACTGCTGCCACGAGGTGGACGGGCATCGCGAGGAGGTGGCCGGCGCGAGCGTGTGCCCTGGGGATCGGGGTATCCCCCCGGCGAGCCAGGCACCGCCGGGCGGTGATATGGCGACGGGCTGCCTATGGGGACAGCTCGCTGACTCGCCGCCACAGAGCAAAGGGCTGAGAACGAGGCATTCACGGAGCCGGACGCGGGCCGACCCTATCCGTAAGCGAAGTTGCCCTGTCGAGACCATTTGTCGGCGGTTGGTCCGGCTCTTCGACGGCGGTCTGGCCGTCCAGCCCAGTGGCGGCGGGCAGCGCCAAGGTGGGCACCGCCGCCAGCATCAGCCGTCCCCGGACCAACTCCGTGCCTCTGCTGGCCTCGCGTGCCGGGGCCACCCAGCAAGCGCTCACCGCGCCTCGTCTACACACAACTCAGCCCAGCAGCTCTTCTCTGACGGGCCGCGTCTCGCATTCGAGCTGAGCAGGTCGTACCCCCAGCGGTCAGCGAGAGCCTCCAGCAGATGTAACCCGCGGCCGGACACAGCCTCCGCGTCAACAACACGCCGTACGGGCAGTCGGGAAGGTGCTTTATCGACGACCTCCAGACGTACCCGGGTGGGAGCAGGCCGCGCCACTATGATGCGGACGCTGTCGCTGGAGGTGTGCGTGATGGCGTTGGTGACGAGTTCGGAGATCAGCAGCGCCGCCGTCTCCGCCTGCCCCGCCAGACGCCAGAGGGTCATCGCTTGACGGGTGAGCCGCCGCGCCTCCTCCGCGGACTCCGGGACAGCGCTCATCGTGACGTCGTAGCCGGGGTGGCCGGTGGCGGCCGGTTGTACGGCAGGCATCGTCACGCCACACCTCCGGGCTCGGGGTACAACTGCAGCCTCCCGGCCGGCCCGTCGGACGGCTCGCAGGTCCGCGTGGCGACAGCATGGGCTGGCGGCCCTATCGGACGCCTACGGGCGCATCCCCGCGTGCTGATGCTCCTGGTGTTGCTCGTCGTGCTGTGCTGCTCCTGGGGGGAGTGTGGGGTCATCGCGGCGCCTCTGCTCGCGGACAGTGAGTGTGGCGTGCTGGCGCATCTCCCACGGGGGAGAGAGACGCACCAGCACGCGACCGCACGTGATCAACAGACCGTAACTTGATGAGCACTCAGCGGCCTTGCGCCTACCATGCTCCAATCTGCGGGCTCTCCGCAACATTGCGGACCGAATCCGCAGTAAGGGAACACGAGTTCACGGCGCTACCCCCTCTACGAATCCGCAACGTTGTGACAGACTTCGCACATGGCCACAGCACAGACGCCACCGCCGATTCTCAGACGGCGACTTGGGGGCTTGCTCCGCCAGTACCGGCAGCAGGCAGGACACAACCTGGTCACGGCTGCGAAGTTCCTCAACTGGGAGAACACTCGACTCAGCCGCGTGGAGACCGGCCAATACAAGATCAAGCCTGACGAGGTCTCAATCCTCCTTCGGAAGTACGGCGTCAACGATGAGCCGATCATCGCTGAGCTAACCCGCGTCGCGCCGGGCTCCGGGCACCATGCATGGTGGACGGCCTACGCCGATGTCCTGCCGCAGACATACGCGGACATCATCGCTCTGGAGGCCCAGGCCGTACTGCTCCGCGCATACTTCCCGCAGCTGATCCCGGCGCTGCTCCAGACCCCTGCCTACGCGCACGCGCTCATTTCCAGTTCCCCGCGCGCCGCAACGCAGAGGACCGCAACCGCGCTCGTGCAGGTACGTCAGGCCCGCAAGGAGATCCTG
Source organism: Streptomyces sp. NPDC001709 (assembly GCF_053596375.1). NCBI lineage: Bacteria > Bacillati > Actinomycetota > Actinomycetes > Kitasatosporales > Streptomycetaceae > Streptomyces > Streptomyces sp. NPDC001709. Next base: position 152,054 of record NZ_JBSFGB010000012.1, read on the forward strand.
ACCAGGCCGGCGGGCCCCACCGAGCTGCGCACGGTGATCGACGAGTCCGCCCTGTACCCCCGCGCGGGCTCCGCCTCCGATCTGATGCGGGACCAGCTCCTCAGCCTCCTGGACATGTCGGAGCGCCCGAACATCACCCTTCGCATCATGCCGCTGGATGCTCCCTTGCACTCAGGCCTGACCAGCAATGTGACGATCATGGACTTCCGGCATCCCTGGCCCTCAGTGGCTATGGTCGACCACACTCGGGGCGGGGTCTTCATGGAGGTGCCGGAGGATGTGGCCGCCTTCACAGAGGTGTTCGACGCAGTCTGCGAAGCGGCCTTGCCCGCCGACGAATCACGCGATGTGATCAAGAAGTACCTGAAGGGAACCCCCCCATGACTAAGGCCGTGGTCCGCGCTGCCGACCTGCCAGGAGCCGCCTGGTTCAAGTCGTCTTACAGCGGCTCCGACCAGTCCACATGTGTCGAGGTCGCAGACGACCGGGCAAGGACCGGCCGGATCGCCCTACGGGATTCGAAGAACGCCGAGGGTCCCGTTCTCCTCTTCTCCCCTGCCCACTACGCCGCGTTCGTCAACGACGTCCGCGCTGGAGCCAACGACATCTGACCCGCACTCAACCACAGCAAGCGCGGCGGCCCCGTCTCAGCCCCGTTGAGGCGGAGCCGCCGCACATGCGTTCATCCTTCGCGATGTAGGTTTGCCCGTGGTAGACCGAGTCGTGTCTCGATAGTCGTGGCGCACCCCGAGAACAACAACGCTCCCCACACTGCATCAACCGTCACGGCTGGACAGCCTGGGTAAAGCAACCTCGCGGAACACGACAGCGGCCTTCGCCAAAGACGAAGGCCGCTGAGCGCATTCACCAGGGCGGCGCCCCGGGTACCGTTCTGTTGTCGACGCAGAACGGAGCTTCAGTATGCCCCAAGACATGGACACTCACATCGGTGCTCGCGTAAGGGTCGCCCGCAACGCGAAGGGCCTCACCCTAGAGGAGCTAGCCGGGCTTCTCGGCCGCACTGGGGACTGGCTGGGGCGGGTGGAAACCGGGCGGATCCCGCTCGACCGCTATTCGCTGATCACCGACATCGCAGAGAACTGCGACGTCGACGTGGTGTGGCTGCTCGGTCAGCCGTACCGGCTGCAGCAGAACGGTGGAAACCTGGCTCACTCCTACATTCCGGCCATGCGGACCAGCATGCGCCGATCCGGCCTCATCCTGTCCGGTCATCCAGGGCTGCGCCCGCAGGGGATTCCCGTCTCGCTGGCGGAGATGCGGACGAGGTCCCGCCAGGCCAACGCGGCCAGGCAGAATGCGGACCTACCGAAGGTCGCCATGCTGCTCCCCGGCCTGATCGAGGACCTGAACACCGCCCTGCTCGTCTGCGAGGGCAGCAACCGGGAGGAAGCCCTGCGGCTCCTGGTCGATGCCGCCCGCACGGCGCGGATGGTGTTGAACCAGCTCGGCTACCCCGACTTCGCATGGTCGTCCGCCGAGGTAGCCGCCAACGCCGCGACCCAACTCGATGATCCGCTGGTGAAGGCGCAGGTCGCTTGGGACCGCTGCGGCGCTCTGCTGCATCAGGCGTCGCTCCCCGAGACAGTGGCCGTCGCAGAGGCTGCGCTACGCGACCTGGAACCGCTCGCCTCGGCTCGCCGGCCGGCGAACGAAGTTCTTTCGCTGCGGGGCGCACTGCACCTGCGCTGCGCGATCGCTCACGCCCGCGGTTCCAGAGCCGAAGATGCCTGGGCACGGGTTGATACGGCCCTGGAAGATGCCGACCGCCTTGGTCCGGAGTGGTACGACCTCGACGCTCACACCGTATTCGGCAGGGGCACTGTCGCGGTGCATGCCGCCGAGGTCGGCGTCGAGATAAACCAGCCTGACACGGGACTGTCCAAGGTACGCGACGTCTCCGTGGACGACGTCCCCAGCAAGGAACGAAAGATCCACTATCAGATCGACAAGGCGCGCGCGCTGCGGCGCATGAACCGGCTGCCCTCCGCTGTGACGACGCTGAAGCAAGCGGCGGTAGAGGCTCCCTACTACGTTCACTCCGATCCAATGGCTCGGGCCCTGGTGAAGGACCTGGCTGGCGTTGGCGTTCCGTCGCAGGCAGGTGTTCTATCGTCCCTGGTCCGCAGCATGGAACTGGTGCACTAGCCCCAAACTCCGCTTCGGAACGGGGAGTTGAAAAAGTACCCGGAAAATTCTTCCGGGTCGTGGGCGGTTTCCTGGTCCATCGTGATGTGTCGTCGCTGACGACACATCCGCAAGGGGATCGCCATGTCGCCGCAGCCCATCAGCACTCAAGATGCCGCCGCCTGCAGTGCTGCATACACCAACATTCTCGGGTGGCCGATTGCCCCTGGGCACAGGCACCGGCCCAGGGGCGGCTGTACTTGCGGTGAGCCCGACGCCTGTCCCGGTTCCGGGGCGCACCCGCTGCCCGGACCGCTGACGCCCAGCCCCGAGGACGGGCTGACCGCCGAGCTCAATGCGTCGCCCGGAGCCGCGCTGATCGCCCCCACCGTCGCCTTCGACGCCATTGTGCTACCCAAGTGGAGCGGTCTCTCCGTGGTCATGTGGCTCGACCGCTACGGCAAGGCCGTGCCATGCCTTCTGCAAGGCGAGGACAACGCCGTGCTACTCGTTTTGCCGGCCACCGGCCGGTACGCACTGCCCGAGGACGCAAACTCCTCAACCGTTGACGTCCGGTCCGGCCCCGAGCAGTGGGTTGCCTTGCCGCCTTCCCATGGCATCCGATGGGACCAACCGCCGTGGCACGAGCAGACGCATCAGCCGCTGCCCCTGATCCACGGCAAGGACCTGCTACTTCCCCTGACGGAGGCCCTGCGGGTGCCAGCCCAGCCCAGCAGCGCACGACTGTGAACTTCAGCGGCCGGACACCAATATCGCCAGCCGACGCCGCGTACACCTCGAACCCGGGAGTTCCCCAGTGAAGCCGCCGACGCAGCGCACCGTCACCGTCGTGCGCCCGACCGACTCAGCATTGAGGCAACAGCCTTCGGAAACCGGAGCCCAACATCGTGGCGGCGCACAAGTGGCTGTCCCCGGTGCCCCTGTCCCCGTACCGGACGATGCGCCGTTCAAGCTGAGCGCCGCTTTGACCTGGCCGTTATCGGGAGAGACCGCGCGGAATCTCGTACTCGGCCGGCTCCGCAAAATCGGCTGGGTCGGCGACGAGGACGCGGCCGGCCGCGTAGCGGACGTCCTCACGACCAACGCCGCGGCACACGCGGCGCCCCTGGACTGCGACGGGACCCCGCTGAGGCTCATCATCCTCCCCAATAGCCAACTCCTCATCGAGGTCGACGACGGAGCCCCGGACTTCCCTGGCTTCGACAAGGCCGTGGAGGGCGCTCCCATCGGGCGTGGCCTTTGGTGGGTAAGCCACTACCAAGGCCGGATGACCCACTACCCCCTGCTGGACGAGCAGGGCGAAACGGTGGGCAAGACCGTGCAGGTGCTGCTCCCGGCGACGCCGGGGGAGGCCGCATGACCTCCCCGTCGGTTTCGCACCGCCGCGGCCGTCGACGCCGCACGCAAGCGGAGCGCTACTTCCTCGAACAGGTGCGGGCAGCCATAGCAGTGCCCCTGATCTTCCTGGCAGCCATGCTGTGCGTTGCCGTCCTTACCTGGCAGGTGGCGGACCTGTCGGTGGCTCACCTCCTGCTCGGTCTGGCGTTCGGAATCGGTGCGGCAGCACTCCTCGCTGCCCTCCGTGCCCAGGCGACTGCCGCCTCTCTGCGGAAAGCACGGGAAGCGGAGCTCGCCGCCATACAGCAAGCAGAGGTGGCGGGACTGCAACGGATCACGGACGCAGCGAATGCCGTGGAGAAGGCCCTGCTGTGGACGGCCGACGAGCTGTGCCGAGGCGGAAGGCCACCGGTTCCCGACAGTCTCCCTCCGGTCGACGGCCAAGGACCGGTGGCGGTACTCGAAGGACTGCTGACAGAGGTGCAAGTCCAGGCCGTACAGGCGCTCCTCCGCGTGCACGACGAATCGCAGCTGGCTGTACTGGTGGGGCTTCTCCACCATCTGTCGCGGCGTGAACACGCCTTCATCAAGCGGGCTTTGGAGGCACTGGACGAGCTCGAGAGCCTGACCGACGACCCGGAGCTGCTGGCCAAGGCCTATGAAATCGACCATCTCGTGACACGGATGCGCCGCTTGGTGGAGAGCAAGGCGGTGCTGGGCGGCGACTCACTGCGCAGCGAACGCCGCCCAGTGCCCGTGGTGACAGTACTGCGCGGCGCCGTCTCAGAGGTCGAGCACTACTCGCGGGTCGCCGTGGCGGCGAGCACAGTCGGAGCCGCGCTTGCTCTCCCCGGACATGTGGGGCCCGATCTGTCCCACCTGGTGGCCGAGCTGATCGAGAACTCCTGCACATTCTCCGACCCGAACACAAAGGTGCACGTACGGGCACAGCCGGTGTCGACAGGCTTGGCGATCGAGGTCGAAGACCGCGCGATGCCGTTGGACTGGCAGGACCGGGAGAAGCTGAACCAGCTCCTGGCGGCGCCGGAAAAGGTCGACGTCAGCACCCAGCTGCGCGAGGCGAAGATTGGCCTCCTCGTGGCCGCGAAGATCGCCCGCCGTCACGGCATGTCGATCAAGCTGTCGGAAAACGCGACGGGCGGCACCACGGCCCTCGTGGTCGTACCGGCCAAGCACCTCGTCCCGGTCGAGGCTGAAGAGGTCCGCCACGCCCGCAGGTCAACGACAACCGCGGCTCCAGGCCGGTCGTCGCCCGCCGCTCCGTCCTCTCCTCCGACGTCTTGGGAGGCGGGAGAGCGAACACAGCCCGCACCCATCGAGGCACGCGAGGCACCCGCCCCGGCCAGTCCCGGGCATCCCGCACTTCCACCGCCGCTGCCGCAACGCGTACCCGGACAACTGCGCATCACCGACCCCGCGCACCGGCCGGGGCCGCCCACGAGAGCAGCCAGAGCGAACCTCGCCGCCGCGTTCTTCGACGGCCAGAAGGCTGCGCAGCCCCAGGAAGACGCCCCAGCCGAAGCGCCGCCGCAGCCATCCGGTACGGGCGAACCCCCGGCAGGGCACCCGTAACCCCAACCCCCGCGGCCTGCCCTCGCAGGGAGGCCACTCATTCCGCATGGAGCGAATTCACCGTGACCACTCCAGACCTGAGCCCCCACAACGGCGACGACAGTGCGGCAGCTACTCCGGTCGACATGAACGACCACCAGAAGAAGATGGCTTGGCTGCTGAAGCAGTTCGTTTCCCAGATCCCGGGTGTGACGCACGCCCTGCTGGTATCGCGAGACGGCATCAAGCTGCTGGACAGCGACATCCACCCGGACTGGGCGGACCCGTGGGCCGCCGCCTTCTGCGGCCTGGCCTCGCTGGCGCAGAACATCAAGGGGCCGCGCGGCGAAAAACTGCCGCCGTCGCAGATGATCATCGACCGAGCGGACTGCTTTTTCTTCCTGCAGTTCGCGGGCACGAGCGCGGTCTTCAAGAACCATCCCGGCAGCGTCGGTGGCACGGTGGAGACCGTGCTCGGCGTGATCACCGAGCCGGACGCCGAAGTCAGCACCGTGGGGTACGAGATGCAGAACCTCGTGAACAAGTTCGCGCCGTTCATGGTCACCCCGGTCCGCCAGGACGTCTGATGAGCCCGGACAGGCGGCACACCGCGTTAGCAGCCAGGACCGACACGGACACTTCCACGTTCGTGCGGAACTACACGCTGACCGGAGGGCGCACCCGTCCCCGCTACCCGCTGAGCCTGGAGACGGAGCTGGAGCCCGGCTCCGGCAGACCCGGCCCAGGACTGCCCGAGGAGTGCCGGCAGATCCTGGCCCTGTGTCAGCAACGACGGCGCTCGGTCACCGAGCTGGCCGGCACGATCCGGCGGCCTGTGGCCACCGTGAGAGTCCTGCTCTCGGACCTGCTGGACACGGGCGCCCTGGTAGTGCCCGTGACGACTGGCTACACCGAGCCCGCTGATAAGTCCCCGCTCGGGCCGCGCCCGACCCGACAATTGCTGGAGGCACTGAGTGTTGGCCTCGCCAAGTTGTCCGATGAACCCCCCTACCCCAAGGCCGGCTGAGCCGATGGTGCCCGCTGGCGCGGGCGCCCGGCTGAACGAAGTCGGCGGGCCTGTAGCCCTGAAGATCCTGGTCGCGGGAGGGTTCGGGGTCGGCAAAACCACGTGCATCGGCGCTATCAGCGAGATCGAGCCGCTGAACACCGAGGAGTACCTGACCGAAGCGAGTGCCCGCACCGACAACCGGGCGGGGGTGGAAGCGAAGGACACGACCACGGTGGCCTTCGATTTCGGCCGTAAGAGCTTCGATCCACCCGACGTGCCCCTACCGCTGGAGCTGTTCCTGTTCGGCACTCCAGGCCAGGACCGGTTCGTGGATCTCTGGCACGACCTGTCCCGCGGGGCGGTCGGCGCCGTCGTCCTGGCCGACACCCGCCGTTTGGACAGCAGCTTCGCCGCAGTCGAGTTCTTCGAGCAGATAGGCCTGCCGTTCATCGTCGCCGTCAACGAATTCGAGGGTGCCTACCGCTACCCCGAAGACGACGTGCGCCAGGCCCTCGGCGTGGCGAACGACATCCCGTTGGTGGCCTGCGACGCGCGGGTGACCTCCTCCGTCGCCAAGGCACTACTCACCCTTGTCCGGCATGCCCTGACCAGTGCCGCGACCGGCCCCGCCCACCCCACCGACACCGCTCTACAGGACGCCTGATGACGCAGAGTTCCCACATCCACGTGCCTCCGTTCACCGGCCCCAACGCCGGCCTCCCCACGCGGAGTGAGCGCGGCCTGATCGTCCCGCCCCCCAGCGCGACCCGGACGGGCAGCGAAGTCCAAGCGGAGGAAGAGGCCCGCCAGGCCCTGATCCGGCGCCTGGGCGTTCCCACTCACGCGCATGCGTTCTACGACAACTTCGCCACCCAGATGGCGGAGGCCTCTGGCTTCCTCTACGGGATGGTCAACCTCTTCCTGGAGGAGCAGACCTTCATCGGTCTTCACAACCCGGCGGAGGACAGCGGCCACCCCATCATCGGCCGCACCATGAGTCGACGCGACGGCTGGTGCCCCGATGTGGTTCGGCGCAAGAAGTCGCTGCCGCTCCACGACGTCCGCGCGTCCCCCCGCTTCTACGGCAACCCCGTTGTCGATGCCGTCGGCATTCACGCATACTTCGGCGCCCCCTTGATCCACGAAGAGACCGGAATCGTGCTGGGCACTGTGTGCATCATCGACCCCGAGCCGCGGCTCCTCAGTGATGCCCGCCGCCTCAGGGACATCGTCAAGGGCACGGGCGGCACGGTCATGAAAGCCATCACCGCCGCCGCACCGCAGCCCTGATCATCCGCCGCCTTCGCCCGGGTCACCCATACGCGGATCCGGCCGCACCCAACTTGCGACCAGGAGAGGGACCGACCATGCCTACCACGCTCACCCCGAATCTCACCCCCGGGCAGGATCTGCTGTGGCGAGAAGCCGACGCCTTCGCCGCCGAGGAGATCGCCCCCCTCGCGGCGCGCATGGAGAACAAGCCTCACCAGGTTGAGCGCGACATCCCGCAACTGCTTGCCGCGCGCGGCTGGTTCGGCGTGACCATCCCGGAGTCCTTCGGTGGGCTGGCGGCCGGCCACGTCGCCAAGACGATCCTGATCCACCGCATGTCGAAGGTGTCCGGAGCCGTAGGCGCAATCCTGCAGGCTGGCCTGATACCGGTGGCCGCTCTTGAGAACTGGGCCAACGACGAGCAAAAGGCGTACTGGCTGCCGCAGGCCGCAGCGGGCTCGGCGCTGCTGTCGATCGCAGTGACCGAGCCGGAGACGGGCGGCCACATCGGCGGCATGGAAACCGTCGCCGAGCGCGACGGCGACGAATGGGTGATCACCGGAAGGAAGGTGCACATCGGTAACAGCCACCTCGCTCACCTGCATGTTGTCATCGCCCGCACCGCAGTCGAGGGCACTGAAAGGCCGACGGAATCCCTGACAGCGTTCCTCGTCGAGCACGACCGCAAGGGACTGACCGTCAAGCCCCACCGGCCCGGCCTCGGCTTGCACGGCTTCACCCACGGCTGTCTCGACCTGGCCCGTGTCCGGGTCCCCGACACTCATCGGCTCGGCGAGGTCGGACAGGGCATGGCCGTGGCCAAGAGCAGCAGCATCTTGTGCGGGCTGCCCAACCTGACCGCCGTCAGCCTTGGCCTTCACGAAGCGGTGCTACAGCTCACCACCCACTACCTGAAGGAACGCCCGCGCTACGGCGGCGCCCTGTTCGACCTGCCGGTCCTGCGGGACCGCCTCGGAGAGATGGAAGCCCGGTTCAGGACCGCCCACAGCATCGCCTACCAGGCGGTGAGCCATCTCGATCAAGGCCTGCCCTGCGATCCAGACCTCGTGAACGCCAAGTACATGGGTCACGAGTTGGCGGCCCGCTCAGGCCAGGACGCCATGGAACTGCACGGCGCCCGGGGGCTGGACTCGGACTACCCGCTGCAACGCCTGTGGAGGGACATCCAGCACACCTACCCTCCCGCTGGCACCGGCGAGTTCCAGCGGATACGCCTCGGCCAGAGAGCCCTCGGGGAGAGCACCCCCCAGTGGTCCCAACTCCTCCGACGGGCGGACCCCGCCCGCTTGCGCCCCGACCCCACCCATGCATGACTCCCGCGCGCGGCGGCGCAGTCCTCCTCCCGCTGCCGCGCGCGGGTCCCGCCCCCTGCTGCCGGGAGCAATTCCTGACTCCCCCCTCCCGGCGGCAGGGCCCATCAAACGCAAACCCACCGACACGAGCACCGCCGAGAGGAAGCCCCCATGTGTCCGCACAACCCACCCTGTCCCCCCGCGTCCGCACCCGACGGTGACGCTGCTGCGGTAACCGAGCGCGTCGACGCGCAGGGCTGGGTGCTTCTGTGCAACGGCATCGTTCGCTTCGACGACGGCGGCGAACTCCTGCCGGACGGGCGCGTCGTTGCCCCTCATCGGCCCACTCCCACCGAGGTGGCTGCGTGATCACCCCGGCCAGCGCAGCCCGGGACGCAACCGACGCGGCCGCTCCAGCCGCCAAACCGTTGACGGTCGAGCTCCGGCCGCCGACCGAGGCCTACGATTACGAGTACGTCCGGAACCTGCTCGCCGATACAGCGGTGCTTGCCTACAGCGTCGCGGTCTGCGTCCACCGGGCTCCGCTCCTGGCCGTCGCCGTGGGCGGCCCTCGCCGGGGCGGCTACTTATCCGTCCAGCACGCCGAGATCGGCGAGTCCATCCGGCGCCTGTTGCTCGGACGACCCGGCTTCTGGGATCTGCGGATGATCCTTTCGCCTAGGGTGGACACCTGCCACGTCCTGCGATGGGGCGACGAGCCCCCGCACGCTGGCGACGACGCTGCCCTCGGCCGGTTCTACGGGTACAGCAACTCAGCCATCGAAGCGTACCTCCGCGAGCGCACGGGGGCGCCATGACCCGGCAGTACGAGTGGGAAGGCATCCCGGTCCCGTTCATCACCTCCTGGTCGTACGAGAAGGCGCAGTTGGAACCTCTCGTGCGGGGCTGCGGGCGGGGCGGCGAGGGTTTGCGCTACGCCGACGAGGACCCGGACGTCGACCGTCACATGGGCGTTCTGCGGCTGCGGGTGTCCCTCGCGCGTGGGAAGGGCGAGCCGGTCTTCGAGAGGGTCCATGCACGTCGCCAGCTACAGGCGGTGATCCGCATGCTCTGTCAGGTCTGCGGCGGCCCGACATACAACCCGGTCGACGAACGACACCTGTTCGTGGTCCGCGGTGGCCCGGGCAACCCCGTCCGTGAAGGGGAGACGACCACGTCACCGCCAATTCACGCGTTTTGCGCTAAGGAAGCGATCCAGTACTGCCCGCCTCTGCGCAGGGGTTACTCAGCCGCGCTGGTGAAGTACGCATCGCCCTGGGGCGTCGCGGGAATCGCCTACGACCCCAACACGATCAAGCCTCTGCCCATGTCGAAGAAGTGTCACCAGAAGCTCGTCAAGGTGCCTTACACCGACGACCAGCGCCTCCGGTGGATCCTCGCCGCCCGAGAGGTCGTGGAACTTCGAGGCGTCACCAGCGTCGACTTGAACGAACTCCTGGCGGCCGCCGTGTAGACGGCCGCGGGGCGGGGCTGCCGCCACGCCCGGATCACCGAACCCGGCGGCCAAACACGTGGCTCGCTCACTAGCCGCCTGATTCCTACGTCCTGTCCCTCATCCAACCCCCAGCCGAAAGACCCGTCGTGATCAACGTGTACGTTCAGCACGAAACCGCGCGCAGCGAGGAACTGGGCGAGCGAATCCACAACCTCCTCACACAGGCGATGCCGGCGGTGGAGAAGGTCACCGGCCTGGCCATGCCGGACCGCGTCACCGTCGAGCTCGTGGACGTGGAAGGGCTCGCAATAGCTTGGAGCGCGTTCACACGCCGCCAGGCTGAGCGTGACACCGCGGGGCTGGACCTCACCGCGTGGCAGCGGAGGATGGTGGCCTCGCTGCCGGTGTCTGCGCGTTACGCGGCGATCAAAGTCGGGATGAGTGAGGAATACACCCTCATCGCGAACAGCGCTGGCAGGCCGTCAACACTGATCGTTCCCGAGGCTCTGGACCGCCTTCGCCTGGACGGCAGCGATCAGCTGTGTGAACTACTGGTCCGCGCACTCGCCCAGCAGGCGCAGGTCGCGGCCTGCGAAGGATCCATCGTGCCGGCCCCGGTCTGGCCGCTGGTCCGGGCCAGCCGGGATGTCGCCACCCTCCTCAGCCACGGCCACGCGGAATGGACGAGCCGCCAGGCGACGCCGCTCATACTCAGCAAGGCTGTCGACCGCAACCGGCGCCGCAGGCAAGGAAACTGCCTGGAGATGGTGATCGGCCTGGCTGAGGTCGGACTGACCAGGCATCAGGCCCGCGCCACCGCTCTCGTCGACCAGGCCATGGCCGCTGTCGGCCCGGACCGCTTCAACCACGTATGGAGCGTGGCCGGTTTGCTTCCCACCTTCGACGAGATGCGTCATCCCGCCCGCTGGATCAAGCGCCTGCCCGCCTGACGTCCTCTACTGAGCCGCGCTTTCCGTGACTCCGCTTCTGCGCACCCTCGTACGGCAACGCGACTTCGCCAGCCCAACACGTGTGGCGCCGCAAGGACACAGCGGAATGGCGGCATGCCTGCGTGAAAGCCGAGCTTGGCCGCGTTGCCCCGGACCACAGCAACAACCGACGATGGAGAAGAACGTGACCAGCAGCGGAACCGAGCCCGCCGATCTGACGAGGCCCGCTTCCCGTGGCGCAGCGTGCCAAGGCACGCACGCGAGCAACGGTTTGTCCTGGCGACAGCACCTGCAGGAGTTGCCGGTCTACACACCGGGCGTACGGCTGACACCCGCTGACCGTGCGCGGTACGCAACCGCGGTAGCCGGTGCCCACCGCGCCGGCGGTTCCAAACGGGGCATCGCCTTCTTTCTGGGCTGCTCCCAGGCGCTCGTGCAACGCCTTCTGGACCTCGCAGAAGGCCTGGACGAGACAAGCGAGGCACACCGGGTAGAAAAGGCCCTGCGAAATAGTATCGCCGATGGCACCTACCGAGTCGGCGACGTGCTGCCCTCACGAAAACAGCTGTGCGTTCAATTCCGTGTCCGGGATGACTCCGTGCAGCGTGCTCTGGCCCGGCTGACGCAGGCAGGACTCACCCTCGGCGTCTCCGCGCTTGGCAGTGTGGTCACGGATCCTCAAGCCCCGCCGACTGGGCCCACTCTGCGGGTGCGCACGCGATCGGGGCGGATACAGACCTGGACCCTGCCCGGATCTCAGTCCCCGCGCATCCGCGATGTGATCACGTCCCGGATCAAGGACGGCATCTATCCGGAAGGCAGCAAGTTCCCCGGCGCGAAGGCGCTCACCGAGGAGTTCGGCATCACCGAGGGCACGTTGAAGTCCGCGCTCAGGCCCCTGAGGGCGCGGGGCATCCTCACTGGTATCCGACAGGGCGGGACCATTGTCCATTCCTCGGCCCGCACCCTGCTAGGGGATGCTGCGGAGCAGGAGGGCGCGTGATGCGGAAAACGCTCTGTGCCGCTTCCCGGAACATCCAGAAGAACGGCCGCCGGCTCGTAGGCGGTGATGACCGGCCGCCCAGCCCGTCACAGATCCTCCAGGCGTACACGCCCGATCTCGTCTTCCGCCAGGAGCTGACCGGCGCGGCAGCCGATGGACACCGCGTCGTGTTCGCCGAGGCGACCGCCGTGGGCCGTCTCTTCCCCTGCATGGCGGACGAGCACAAGGGGCGCAGCCGCAATCCCACGGGAGTGATGGTCAACCCGCGCCGTTTCGAGATCGCCGGCCATACCAACCACGACCTGCCTTTGAAGCAGCTTTGCCACGTGCAGGTCCGCCGCCCGAGCAAGCCCAGGACCCTGCACCCCGGGTCGCAGCATCTCTGCCACTTCGACTTCGATATGCGCGCCACCGAAGCCCGCCGGGCCACCAGCCCCGCCGATGGCGGCAACAGAGTCCTGCTCTGGTTCGACGGCAACAGCTACGTGCCCGGCGATGTAGCCAGCTTGGACTGGGACACGGGCGACGACCCCGTCCACGTCCAGCAACGCACCAGTGAACGTGATGGTCAGCGAGTGAGCGACACCCGCCCCATGGAGATCCTCACCCACGGCCGCCAGCCGGTCTTCATCGACCTCGCCGACCATGCGGCGACCACCCTTACCCCGCCACAGCCCCAGGCCCTGAAGCCCACCGCCAGTCTCCACCGCACCGACCAGGGGCCCCCACAGCGCATCGACTGGCTCCTCGGCACTCCCGACGTGGCCTCGGCGCTCGTCAAGGTCGAGGTCATCGACACCGCCGATGTCCGGCGCCGGACCGACCACGCCCTGCTCTTTGCATGGTCCGACCTCGACATGGTCGACGACATTCTGAGCACCCCGTGAGATGGGCGTCCGGCTCCTCCGGTCGGCCAGCGACCCCGGCCTGGGTCATCCCTACTCTGCCGGGCGATGATCCTGACCGGGAGGCGTACTTGCTGCTGGGCTCGGCCTGGCGTAGCTCTACAGCCCAGCTCGTCGACACCGGGGGCGGCTTCGACGCCGTACGGGCACCCCAGCCGTACGCTTCTGTGGCCCTGGACCAGCTGTGCGAATTCGGCGTGCGTCGTGGTGCGGTGGCTGCCAATGGTGACTGGTGGATGTTCTTCGTCCCGCCGGGCTCCAACGGTCCGTGGCCGTCGTATGTCGCCTACGTCAGCGGCCCCGCCGTTTGGGTACCGCCGCGCAGCGCACGCACCAACGACCGCCAGCTGCGGTGGATCACCCGCAAGCCGGCCGGACGACTCCTCACCGACCCCGTATCCCTGTGTGCCGCACTCAGCACGCCGACAGACGCGGGGCCTCCGTTAGTAGGCCCCGCCCCCGACCGCTCACGACGTCAATCGGCAGGCCGCCGATGATACGACCTTCAGGAGGCACACCTTTGCGCAGCCAGATCGACACCTCGGTCCCCAATTCGGCACGTGTATGGAACTACTTGATGGGAGGCAAGGACCATTACGAACCTGACCGGTTGGCCGGCGAGGAATATCTCAAGATCGCCCCGCAGGCCGCGACGATGGCCCGCGAATCCCGCGAGTTTCTGATCCGCGCGGTGACCTACGCCTCGCGCGAGCTGGGCGTCCGACAGTTCCTCGACATCGGCACCGGACTGCCGACGTACGAGAACACCCACGAAGTCGCCCAGCGCATCGCCCCCGACGCCAGGATCGTGTACGTCGACAACGACCCGCTCGTCCTCGTACACGCCAGGGCCCTGCTGTACGGCACGAGCGAAGGCGTCGTCGACTACGTTGACGCGGACCTGCGCGAACCGGAGAAGATCCTCGAAGCCGCCGGCCAGATCCTCGACTTCACCAAGCCGGTCGCACTGCTGCTCATGGGCGTACTCGGCCACATCGAGGACTACAAGGAAGCGAAGGCGACCGTCCACCACCTGCAGACGGCGCTGTGCCCCGGCAGCTACTTCGTGCACTACGACGGCATCGACAGCAGCACCAGGCTCAAGGAAGCCCAGCAGGGTTACGACAACACCGGTGCCACCCCATACGTCCTGCGCAGCCCCACTCAGATCGCTGCCTACTACGAAGGACTCGAAATCCTGGAACCCGGTATCGTCTCTTGTCCGCTGTGGCGCCCCGAGTTCGGCGCTTCCCCCGAGCCGACGGACGTCTACGGAGGCATCGCGCGTAAGCCATGATCCGCGCTGTTTCCGCTGATCAATCCCTCTTATTAGGACCTGACAGTAGCAATGTGTGCAGCAGTGGGCTGATCACGAGCCTCCCGGCCCAGCTCCCATAGGCGTTGATGTGGCGTAGGAGCGATCCGGCGGGGTGCAGTGGGAGCAGGAGATCAGCTCCTGGTCGGGGCGTTGGTTCAGCCCGCCCTGCGGGATTGCTGCTCGACATGACTCCGTCAGACGGGAGCGCGAAAGAGAGCCGCCCGCCCAACGGGACGCAAGCGTCCCCTCCTCGAAGACCCCGGGACAGTCAGAGAGGGGGCTGCCACTTCGCAGCACCCGTACCTGGGATGAGTCCTGCGCCCCTGCGGGCGCCGAAGGGGGGAAGGCGCGTGGCACCAACATCACTGCGCCGTGGTACTTCAGCCTCCCGCCTCCGAGGCGCCAGGCGCTGCCGGGAATGGGCGCTTGAGGCCGCAACCCGACTCCTTCTGGATGGAGCCCTGGCGCCAGGGCTCTTGCCAGGGTGGGACGAACCACTCCCAGGCACCCCGGACGCGCGGCCGGAGACGTCGTACGGATTGCATGCTTTTCCCGAGGAAGACCTCGACCTCGGCGACCCGGACGCTGGCACTGCCGATGGGGACGCACGGCAGTACGTGGTCGTGGCCGCTTCGTGGTTGGAATCCTGTGGACCGGACTGGCGAGACTTCGACGCGGGAGATTGGCAGGAATCGGCACGCCGATGGCATCACATGACCGGTCTGCCGATTCACCCCGCCGTGCAGGACCTTCTGTATGAACGGTACGGACCGGCGTCCCTGAGTGCGACCAGGGAGCTGGACGACCTCGCCGAGGCGGTCCATCACGCGGGACATCCGTGGACTGGACAGGACCTCATCGACCTGGCCACAGTCACCCTCGCCGCAATGCATCACAGTGCACTCCCAGGCCTGCGCCGCGCTGCGTCCGCCTACCTGGGCCAGCTTGCTGCGAAACCAGCTGCGGTCAGCAGCCCAGGCTTCACGCCCGTCGAAGACAGCACGACTGGCAAGCCGGTGTGGGCCGCGCCAGCTACCGCCCTCGCCCAGCATGCTGGGCTTGACACCTCCCGCCTGAGGGGCACGCTCACCGAGCTTGAGAATGTCCTGACGAGCTTCGAACGGGATAGCGCTGACTGCACCCTGGACATCCTCAACGCCCGGGCTCTGGAGTTGGCGGCAGCGGCCAGCCGCGTGAGCAGAGCGCGCTGCGCACAAGACCCGAAGGCTGAAGACCGACTGAAGGTGCTGGCACGCCGACGGCTGACAGAACTGGAACGCGCTACGTGGGCCGCCGCCACGAACAGGGAAGCGCACCACCCGCCGACCAGCACTGAGATGACCATCAGCAGAGAGCAAATGCGTACCGCGCTGATCGAAGAGCACTACTCGCGCCTCGAACGGCTATGGCACCAGCATGCCAGCGATGCGGGTTCCCGCACGGCCTGGTGCGCGGGCCGGACGCGACAGCGTGTGACTGCGGCTCTAGCCCCGCAGGGCGAGGCGGCCATGGAGGATCGAGCATGAGTGGCAACGGCGCGATTGTCTACGTCCTGCCCGACAACGAAGAGACCCAGTCACCACTCAAGGCCGCCCAGTGGTGGCTTGCTGCCGACCGCCCGTCCCTACCTGCGCCAACGCTCATGGTCGAGATCAGATCTGCAGGGCCGGAGGCCAGCCTCACAATGCTCGCGGATCCGCGCAGCCTACTGGCCATGGCGCGTACAGAAGCCGGCATTGTCCCCTGTACGGATTGCGAAGGCAGTGGACAAGCCGCACGTAATGGCAACATATCGGCAGGGAACGGCGCCACCAACCAGTCCGCGGAACACTGCGCCGGGTGCGCCGGCCGGGGCTACACCGGCCCGGCACCAGCAGACCATCCACTCTTCATCGCCGAGGCGGACTGGATCCTGGCCAGGCTTCCTGGCAGCGAACTCCCCGATGAAGGACACTGGCAGCGAGCTGCCCGAGCCTGGACGCGCCTTGCGCAACCTGCCCTACTTCCCAGCATCGGAAGGGCCCGGGCACACGCAGGCAACTGGCAAGCCTCGCAGGCATTCAGAAGCGAGCTTCAGGCACTTGCCGCGACCAAGGCAGTCCCCACAGCCATCTCGGTAGCCCGAGGCCACGAGCATCTCCTCGCGGACTGGGCAGTCGTGCAGGCCGCGGCCCCTCACGACACCGAAGCTGCAGCCCAGGCGGCAGCCCTCCTGCGAGAACTGACCGAACAGCTCTTTCCGGCCGCAGTTGCCGATCCGACGGAATCACTGAGAAGCACCGAGACCAACCCTCGTCTCATCACGGCCTTGACGATATGCGCACTGGCGAACCCCAGTACAGGAGCCGCTGAGGCTGCAGAGGTCCTGCGCCGCGCTGTCGACCCGACCCGACCGTCGAGAGGGACGGCCAGCTCCGCAGTGCTCGAAGCGGTCGTGCCTGCCTTGAATCCCGCCGCGGCACCTGGCCAGAACTCCGCCAGCGCGGTGCTCGACCGCCTTGCCGAGACGACCGCAGCCGCCATACGAGCTCATGGCAGCAGCGCGCACCCCCGTCTGCTTCGAGAACAAGACCGTGCCGCGGAGGCACTGCGCAACGCACTCCTGGGAAGCGCGGCGGTGCTTCTGTCGCGAGAAAGGAGCCACCAGATCACTGAGCAGGCCGCAGCCACCGACATGCGGCGCCCAACTGCCCAGGCACCGCGCCATGAACCCCCGGCTCCAGGCACGCCCGGCCCGGGACGCCGAACACCCGGCCGCTGAAATCCGGAGCTGACATGCCGCTGCTCACACTTTCGTCCCGGTCAACTTGTTCCTCCAGTGCGCGTGAGCTGATCAACTCCGGACAGAGGCGCGGCGGTGCAACGTGAGATCCCCAACGCAGTCCGACCCCGAAGAAAGGAACACGAGCGCGGGCCACCTCGTGCCACCAGCCGGCACACCAGAGGAACGGCCCGAACCTGGTTTCGTCACCCGGGTAACCCCTCCGGCGTGCACGGCAATTGACCGGTCCTGGTGGGCGGGTGCCTACGGTCAGTGGGACACGTCCAATGTGGGGCGCAAGGGTGTTCCTCCCGCCATGGTCAAGTTCGCGCGTGAGGCGGAGGCGGCGGGATGGGCCGTTGCGCTGAGAGCCGGAACCGTCGACGCTGCGGACGGTGAATCGTCGCTCGGCGTGTGGGAGTGCGAGGCATCTGGCACGGCGCACGACAGCCGACAAGGCGGGGAGTCGCTTGCCGTTCTTTCCCTGATGTGGACGCAGGAGGACGGGCGTAAGCGCTGGACGTTCGATACCGAGCGTTCCGGGGCGGAGTTCGGCGGCCGGGTCCTGACCGGCTACGTGACGCTGGAGGACTACCGGCGCACCCTGTCTCAAGCTCGGGTCCGGCAAGTGGACCCCGTGGCAGAGGCAGCGGAGACTGCCGCCCGAGAAGCCGCGGAACGAGCGGAACTTGAAGCGGCGGACGCAGCCCAACGAGCAGAGTACGCGGCGGATGCTGCCGAATACGCACGCCAGTGGGAGCGCGCAACGGATCAGCAGGCTGAACGGTTCGGCGCCTGGGCGGCGGACAGTGGCGTGCTGTGGCTGGGGGACTATGCGGCAGCGTGGCGGACCTGGTCCGCGACCGAATCGGCGGCAGCTGAGGCATACGCGGCCGTAATGGCCGAGTGCCGGGCCCACCGTGAGGAGATCTCTCGGCTCTGGTCGGTGGACCGCATGGAGCGTGAGCACGTGCCTCACGGTGCCGCGCTCGCGCACGAGGTGGCCGAGTCGGCGACGCGTGAAGTGAAGACACTCATGGCCCGCGCAGCCAAGGCGGAAGGCACCCCGGGCGCCGCGGACATGATCCGTCGTGAGGTGCTGCCCGCGCTCGTGTCGGCGCGTGAAGCGCTCGAGGCGTACGACGCGCACCGGTCGGAGGAGACACGCGAGCACACCCTGAGGGCGTCGGCGGACGCTGACCAGGTGCGGCCGGCCGTTGCGGTGCCACAGCGTGACGCTGCAGCGGACGCAGCGGCGCCGGTTGCTCCAGCCGCGTCCACGGCAGCGTCTGACATCGACGCGGACGCCGTGGCACGCGGTACGGCGCTGGTGAACAGGACTCTGTCGGAGATCGAGTGGCACCGGGACGCCCCGGAGTCGTCCGCTCCGGTCGACCTGGTCACGCTCGCTCGTGAGGCCGCCGGGCGTGGCTGGTCGGTCAAGGTCGGCCGTTCCATGACGGGCCGTGAAGGGCTTGGGTGGGCCCTGTCGCTGTCGGGCGAGGTGGCGGTGCCAGCAGGTGGACCGGTGACGGTGGTCTACACAGGCATGTGGACGGGCAGGCCGAAGTTTCACCGGGCGGTCAAGCGGGTCGGTAGCACACGCATGGACCGGCCCTTGATGTGGCCGGAGTTCCGCAAGGTGGTGCGTACGGCGGAACTCGTGACGGCGGCCCCCGAGGCAGACCAGGGCGACGCTCCCCAGGCGGCGCGGGCTGCGGCGCGCGGGGAAACGATAGCTCGGGAGGTCGTTCCGCGGGCGGGTGAGGACTCCCACAGCCACTTGGGCGAGTCGGGGATGCTCGGCGCGGTTCGGGTGGAGCAAGGCGCGCCAGTCGCGTACGCGGCTGACGTTGTGTCGGATCCGGGCGGGGTGGATGCGTGGGAGTCCGAGGGCGGCGTGCTGGAGGGCGCGGGCCGGCCGCTGCTGATCTGCCACGGTAAGGGGGGCGGCGTGTTCCCCGTTGCGTTCCGTGGCCCGTATGAGGGAACGGTGCGCCTGTCGCGTGACGTGCGGTTGCACACGGTGCGGGGGGAGCTTGCGGCGGCGCGGGAGCGTGTCGAGTCGGCGGAGTTCATCGCACAGGAGCGTGCCGCCTGGTCCGCGGACATGCGGGAGCTGGAGCGGGAGGCCCGCCGTAGCGCGGGTGTGCTCGGGGATCATGTGTGGCTCAGCGCAGAGCACGCGGGTGACTGGCGTACGCACGCGTACGACGTGGCGCTTGCTGCCGACCGTGCGGCGCGGAACGCGCGGGATGCGGTGCGTGCTCTGGAGCAGGAAGAGTCCGCGATCGTGACGGAGCAGGGGCTGGCGGGGGAACGCGTAGCGGCAGCAGGTGCGCATCTGGCGCGGTTGCATGCGGGGGAGGTCCAGGCCGGTCGTGGCGCGTGGCTGTCCGAGGACGGCGAGGCGGCGATGGTGTTCACCCTGCCGTGGGACGCGTCGCAGGACGTAGCGCGGATTCCGGGGGGAGTGCCGGCGGATCAAATCACGGGGTATGCGGCATTCGTCGATGTGCTCGGGGACGCTGTGGCCGCGCGGGATGAGCGGCGCGCCCTGACGGCAAAAGACGTTCCCGGCCGTAACCGCATGGGTGGCCACGGCCCGGATACGGACCTGCGGCGCGCCATCGTGAACGCGTCCAAGGGGTTGGACGCCAAACCCTGGAAGGCTCCGAAAGTCCCTGAGACCGGAACGCCGTTGGATGCCGAGACCCTGGCAACGTGGGACACGGTGGGGGACGTCGTGGCGGAGACCGAGGCGGCCCCCGGGGTGTGGCTGCCCATGGCTGCCGTAAGCCTCGCGGAAGTGTCCATGGCCAACGGGTGGACCGTGGCAATGCAGCGCGACGGGGACACGGTCGCGGTCCGGGTGGCGGGGGCGGCGGTCAAGAAGGGTAAGCCGCTGCCGTACGAGCTGCTCGCAGTGTGGGTTGACGGCGTGTGGAGTGAGGACCACTCGGCAGCGTGGGTGTCCGGGCGCCGGGTGACGGCCAAGCGGGCGTTGCTGTGGTCGGCGCCGGTCAAGGTCGGGCGCTCGGGTACTCATCAGGAACCGTCGCTCCTTTCCACGGTGCAGCACAAAGCGGAGCCGGGGACACTCGGGGTGCGCACGCCGGAATGGTCGGCACCTGCTCCCGCCGGGGTGTCGGACCCAGGGAGCACGGAGGGGTGGGAGGGCGAGGGGGGCGCCCTGGCCGACGGCGAAACGGCACCCGTGGATGACCCCGGAGTGTATGTGGGTGCCACGGTCGATGGCGGGCAATTCATGCCGGCCATTCCGACTGGCCGCAGGGAAGAGCTTCCCCCGCCGGCAATCCGCGACGAGGCGCTCAGCCAGCGGGCGTACTTGTTCAACGCCGGGAAGGCCGGACTGTGGGTACACGTCACCGGTCCCCGCGATGAGCACACCAGCCCTGCTGAACACATGGCGACCAGCGACAGTATCGCCGCGTTCGCGGTTGCCTCTCTGACTCCCGAAGCTGCAGATGCGGTCCTGTCCGCGCACGGATGGGAGCGCCGCGGGGCATGGGACTCCGACAACTCCGCACCCGTGACCCTTGTCCCAGCCTCGGAACTGCGCACGCCCGCCGCGCCCACGCCGGGACCAGCACCGGCCCCGGCGACACCGACACCCGCGCCCAACGCCCCGACAGGCGAACCCACCGCCAGCTCTGGCGACCGCACCGAGAAGTCGCCGGAAGAGATCACAGAGGGGGCCACGGTGGCCGAGGAGCCGACCGACGGAGAGCCGACTGAGACGTCCGCTCAGGTGTTGGCGGGCATGCCACGCAATGCGGGTGTGCTCTTCCACGAGGCGGCCGACCGGGGTTGGGACGTTCGCGCGGAGCGCCATTGGACGGGCCACGCATGGGTGCGCCAGATCGTGATCACGGGGCTTGTAATGGTGCCCAAGGGGCTGGAGGAGGTAGAGCACGTAGCGGCGTGGTCGGAAGACAAAGGCGGCTATATGCCGTCTGCGTCGTCGGCCGGCTTCAAAGATGTCCGGTCGGCCGTTGCAGCCCAGATGCCCGTGAGCCGTGAGGCGGAAGAGTCCGGCCGGACCGTGTGGGGGCGGGATGCCGCTACCTGGGTACGTGAGATGGACACGGCGGCCGCGAAGATCACGGCCGGTCTGGCGGACGTACGCGACGCGTACAACGCACTGGACGGTACGGGGCCGGTCGGCCATCGGGCCGTCGAGATAGCGGGGGCCGCCTACCTGGAAGCGGCGGATGCGGAGCGGCGCGCCGTCGACGCCGTCAAGGCCGCCCGGGCGTGGCTCGCCGACTCCAACGGCGAGGATGCCCGCGGGTGCGCTGCCTGGCGGCGCGTGATCGTCCTCGCCACTAAGCGGGTGACCGACGCGGCCGAAAGGATTGCGGGCGCCGTCGACCGCGCGGAGTGCGAGGAACTCGCTGCCCCCGTGATCGCGGAAGCTCAGGACAGGCTGAACGCGCAAGAGACGGCATGGCGTGAGCGCTTGGCGGCCGAGGGCCGTACGCCGACGGCGCGCGGGTACGGCTCCCTGATCTACATGCTCGAGGACTCGGCACGCGACTGGGCGGCTTGGTTCGATGGCTACACGGATAACAACGGCGTAGCCCACGACCCCCAGGGTGACGCCTCCCTGTCGATGGTCGCGCAGTACGACGCATGGGGGGCCGAAAGGGCCGCCCGCTCGAACGGCCGTCAGGTGTCGTTCCCGTCGCGGTACACGTACGCGTCAAACCTGGCCAGCGACCGGCAGAGCGCAGCGGCCGTGGCGTTCGCCCTGGCGGTCGGTGAGTACATCGCGGCGCCGGACGATGACGACGTATCCCCGATGGGCCGGGGCACCCGTGCTCTCCTCGCCGACATCGCGGCCGTGCGCCGGAACCCGAAGGGTTTTGCCACGGCGAATGAGCGCAAGCACCTTGCCGAGTGGGTCACGTACCCGCACGGCGACAACTACCGGCCCGGGGCGGCCGGGTTCGCCGAGCATGCGCCGGAGCTGTGGGAGGCGTACGAGACTGCGGCCCGGGCGTATGCGGGTGTGCAGCACTTCCGACACGCCCTTGTATGGGATCGGAAGCATGCGGCTGAACGGGCCGAGGAGATCAGGGAAGCGGACGCCGAGGGGCTCGCCAGTCTCACGGCCGCCCGTGAAGCGCGCCGGGTGTCGGGGCGCGAGGCGGAGGAGTGGGCCGCGGCCGTCGAGCGGTTCACAACGGCCCGTGTGCGGGTGAATGAGGCATCGGCTCTCGCAGCCGGGGATGTGGAGCGGGCCGAGGCATGCGGGGAGCGCGTACGCGAGTCTGACGAGCTGGCGGATGACGTGTGGTCGGCCGTTCGGTTCTGCCGTGAGGCGTACGACGACGTCCACAGTGCGAAGCGCGACGCCGACCATTACGCGGAGTCGGCGGAGGTCTACCGAGAAGCCGGACGGCTCGCGGACTACGTGGCCGAGTGTGTACGGATGGAAGACGCGGCGCAGCGTGCCGAATCGGGGCGTGAGGAGACGCTGAACCTTTACGGGTGCGCGTTCGAGGACGCCACGAGGGCCGAAGAGGCCCGGCAGACGGCCTGCGCGGCGGACGTCGCCGGGCAGGCCGCCGCCGTCGTCGAGGTGATCGCGTTTCACCAGTCGCCCGGCGTCGTTGGCCGCGTCGTCTGCCAGTGTGGCGCCGTGCACGCGGGGTACTTCCCGTTGCGCTCCCGCGGCCTCAGGGGTGAGCAGCCCTCCGGCATGGCTGACCTGACCGACTGGGACATTGACGACGCGCTGGCCGCCCGTGGCCTGGCAGCCTCGGCCGACCGTGACCAGTGGTCGCGCGGCGTCCTGGTCACGACCGAGGACGGCACGGCCGGTTTCGCTACCCGCATCCCGGTGACGATGGACCGGCGGGCAGCCGAGGCGTACGAGGCCAGCCGCGCGGAGCGGCAGGAGGTGGCGCAGGCCGCGCCTGTCGAGGAGGAGGTGCCGGAGGTCGCAGACGAACCGGAAACGGCCGAGGCGGGCGCGGCGCCGCCAGACTTGTCGCCCCTATGGGCTAGTGAAGCCGTAGAGGCCCGTACGCAGGCGATCGAGTTTTCGGCCAAGGGCACGCGCCAGCCGAAGGGCTCCCCGGTTCGGCCTGTGGAGGGGGAGCGCGGGGTGTGGGAGTGCGGGGGCCGGCTCTACTCCGTGAGCCACAACGGGCGGGATGAGTCCCTGTGGGGCGACGGCTACCCGAACACGGTGCACGACATCACGGAGGTTCGTGCGCGCCGTGGCGGGTTCGGTCCGGCAGCGCCGATCATCGGGCACGCGCACGGGACGGCCGACGCCCGGAAGCTCATCCGCATGTACGCCCGTGAGGTCGTCGATCTGATCGCCGCACAGGAGGCCGAGGCGGGCGAGGCTGCCCGGCAGGCGGAAAGCGGGCGGATCGCGTCCCTGTCCGGCGCTGAGCTGGCGGCCGAACAGGTGGAGCGGGCGCACGGCATGGTCGCGACTGTGGCGGACGCCGTAGGGCCGTCGGGGGAGCTGGCGCGGCGGACGGCAGCGGCTGAGCTGGCGGCGGCCGAGGCGCACGCCAGCCGCTACGACACCCCCCAGGCGGACGCCGAGACGGACGGCCAGGAGGCGGTCGGGGACGTGGAGACGGACGTACATGGGGCGCAGCTTCGGGCGGCGCTCATCGAGGGCGAGACGATCGCCCCCGTGTCGTTCACCGACCGGCGCGAACCGTCGGCGGGCTGGATCCTGACAACGGCGGGCGGGCATACGTTCCGGCTGCGCCCCGTGACGTACTCCCGTCCGGATGAGAACCAGTGGGAAGCCGGCCACGACGGTGACGGCTCCTACTGGTGGGCTGCGAACCTGGACGACCGGCCCCTTACCGCCGTGCTGGCGCGAATCCGTGAGGACTCGGCGACCCGCACCCGGTTCGCTTCCCTGTGGGCCCGGTACGGGCACCTGACGGCGCAGGCCCCCAAGTTCGAGACGACCACAGACCGCGTCCAACTCGAAGAGGGCGTGTACTTGGTCCGCCGGTTCGGCTCCATCGGCCTTATTGCGTCGTGCCGGTGGGGCTGGGAACACCTGACCGACCCGGACGGCGCACAGGGCCGCACCGGCGAGGACTGGTCCCGGAAGGGCCCGGATAACCGGCAGTACGTCGCTGAGTGGAAGATTTGGAACCTTGCCCAGGGCGCCATTCCGAACGCGCGGCTCCGCGTCGTAGCCCAGCTCACGGACGACATGACTGGCACGCCGGACGCCTACTGCGATGCTTCGGCGCCGTACGTCGGCAAGTGCAGTGCGAAGCGCTCGGGCTCCCGGTACACGGTCGCCGTCGTCACCGACCAGGGAGCCGAGCTTGGCCGCTACACCGTGTGCGCGCGGTGCCTGTCTCACAGGCTTTTGAACGAGGAGGACGGCCGCGACGGGCGCACCGGTCACCGCGACGTTCAAAGCCTCGCTCAGGCCCTTGCCAAGGGGGATCCGAAGGTGTGCGCCCTGCACTGGCAGCAGTGGCCCGACCGGATCGCCGAGGTTGCCGGACAGATGCTGTCGGCTGCGCTGGACGCCGGGGAGGTCGCCCCGTGGCCCGCTCAGGCCCTGGCCGATCAGATCATCGCCGAGGCGTGCGAAGCCGGGGACGACCGCGCCAAGCGTGAAGCGCGGGCGGAGGTCAAGGCTGCGGGTGGGGACGCGAAGGCGCAGAAGAGGGCTGCGGAGGAGGCAGCTGCGGCGCGCCAGGATCGGGCCGCGCTGGTCGCCGGGCAGGGCGCAGCCGGGCGCGCGTTCTCGGCTCGGATCCGGGCGGAGTCGGCCAGTAAGGAGACCGCCCGACACCTGGAGGCGGGAGACCGCGCCAAAGCGGAGAAGGCAGCGGGGAAGGCGTCGGAGTGGGCGGTCACCGCCATCGAAGCGGCCGAGGCCGCGACCGCTGCCGGGTACGGGCCGACGGAGGACGAGGCCCGCGCGGACATGGAAGCGGCGACCGAGGCCGCCCGCGCGGCCGTCGCAACCCTCACCGGCCCCGCCGGCCCGGGGGCGGAAGGTAGTGACGCTGCGCCAGAGCCAGCCGAGGAGGCGCCCGGGGTCGTCGACGTCAATGCGCTGACCGTCACCCCGCAAGACCGCGACGGTGAGCCGTCCCGGTATGAGTTCACCGTCACCGGCCCTGGGCTGACCGTCGGCGAGTACAAGATTTCCCACGACTGCCAGGGCAAGGACGCCCGGGGGATCATGTGGCGGGCGTACTGGCACGGCGTAGAACCGTCGGGCCGGTGGGACGTGATCAGCATCGGATCCGGTGAGGGCAAGGGCGCGGCCCTGGCGGCCGTCGCTGAACATGCCGCCGAGACCGGCGGGGATCTGGCGGCCGGGTTCGCCGCCGCCCGCCGCATGCACTACGACGCCGGGCTGTGGATACTGCCAGACGTCGGGGAGTCGGAGACGATCGAGTACCACCCTGACGGCTCGTGGACGATCACCGCCGAAACCGGCGCCCGGTACACGGTCCGCCGGGCGTGGGAAGGCCGCGACGCCTCCAACGACCTTGCGCCGCTCCTGGTCGAGGACGAGGCGGGTGCCCTGGTCGCATCCTGCACCGCCGTCGACGGCTACATGTCCGCATGGGTGCCGATGCTGGAACGGCTCCGCCTCCACGCCCGGGCAGTTGCTGATGAGGTGCAACACCGGGCGGCCGTCACCCTTGGGGGGCCGGGACAGTCATGGGTCGAGGCGTGGTGTGTGTGCGGCTGGACCGAGCGCGCCGACGTCGCCAAATTCGCCGACCGTGCCCCCGCTGGTGAGGCGCTGGCCTTGGCGCACCAGCGGGCCCACGACCCGCAGATGTCAGCAGCCGACGCCCACGAGTTCGGGGCAGAGACCGAACACGCAGAACTCTCTCCGTCGGCAATACATGACGACGCCCACACGCCAGCCGCGCCGGCGATCCCGAGCGTCTACATGGCGGTCCCGGCTGCCCGTGCGGCGGCGGTCGACCTCGCGGAATCCGCGTGGGGTGTCGAGTGTGACCGGCACGGGCCGGTGACCGTGTGGGTCGACATGCACGGCGAGACGTGCCCGCAGCACCGTGCCGGATGGTGCGAGACCCGCGCGGACGCCGAGCACGCAGCCGCACTGCACCTGGACGCGCACGCGCGTCGAGATGCGGACGTCATGACCCCGGCCGAGATCGAGCGTGCGGAGGCGCTGAACTGGTCGGCTGCACAGTCCGACATTGTGAATTGGGTCGCAGACGGCAAGGTCGGTGAGTACCCGGACGGGTTCTTTGCCCTCGATGTCGCCTACGACAAGCCCGATGTTTCCCGGAAGCTGAACCGCAACCGTGTGCTGAACCTGTGGGCGTCCGGCCACCTGCTGGTCGACCTGGACACGAACGGGGCCCGCCGCTTCACCCTCTCCCCGGAGACGGAGGCCGCGCGCAAGCTCTACAACCAGGCGCGGCGCCTGCGGATGATCGAGGCCGCGGTGAAGGACAACTCGTTCGGCGTGTCGAAGGCAGAGCGCGACGCCTACCCGCTCATGTCGGAGCGGCGCACCTTCGACGGGGAAGAGCCCTGGCAGGAGGCGCCGGAACATGACGTCCGGATCATCTGTCACGACGGTGACAAGGTGTCTGCATACAACCGGGGTCACTCCCTGCGGTGTGTGTGCGGTTGGATCCAGTACCGGCCGGAGGCGGACGCGGACATGGCCGAACGGCTCGCGGCCGAACACGTCAACTCTGCTCCGGAAGAGGCGCCGGAAGCGGCGCCGGTCGAAGAGCTGCGGGCGTACATGTTCAACGCGGGCAAGGCGGGCCTGTTCGTTCACGTCACCGGTCCGCGTCAGGAGCACGTGAACGCGGATGAACACGTGGCCACGTCGGCCAGTGTGGAGTCATTCAAGGTGGAGGCGCTGACCGGCGCGGACGCCGATGCGGCGCTAGCGGCGGCCGGCTGGGAGCGGAGTGGCCCGTGGGACGAGGACCGGTCGGCGCCTGTACAGCGTGCCACGCCGGCCGCCGAGGCTGACCCCGCGCCGGTCGTGCTTCCGGCAGAACCGCTCACGCTCATCGCGGACCCGGTACGGCCCGCGCTGCCCGCCGGTGAGTCGGCCGAGACGAGTGGCGGTCGCACCCGCCTGCAGGTCCTTGAGGCAGAGGAGCCCCGACCCGCCCGCCACGCACCTAAGCCGCAGGAGAAGCCGAAGCCGTCGGAAGGACAGCAGGAGCAGGGGGCTTTGTTCGACCTTGCTCAGCCGGAGTCCCAGAGGCCCGTCACCACCCCGGACAATGCCCTTGAGCAAGATGAGACAGCGACAGCACGCATGGTCGCGAACCGGCTCCCCGATCTCCCACCGCTGCCGAAGTTGGCCGGCCTGTCCCACCAGGATAAGGAAGCGATACGCCGTATCCGCAAGGACTACGAGCAGATCCGGGAGTCGCTGGATGGCATCCGCGACGGGAACCCGCCGACCGCCGACGCCCGCGAGGACCTGCGCCGCGTCCGCGAGCAACTCGACTACATCGCACAGCGCCTGACCGGAGAACTTCTTGGCGACCACGAGCAAGTGAGCGTCGCCCGCGCAGGCATGCTCGACCTCGGCACCGACCTTGACGAGGCGCTGCAGACGCTCCCCGATCGCGCCCCGCAGCCACAGGGCGACGGCCCCAACGGCGGCACCCTGTACCACCCATGGGATCTGCAGGACGGCGACCTGGTCTCCTTCCAGGCAGATGACGGCGTCAACAACCGTATCGCCCCGTACTACGGCACATTCTGCGGCGCTTCGTCGACGTCCGGCAGCCGCACCCTAGTCTCCTACGAGGGCCGGGAGTGGAACGAAGACCGGCAGCAGTGGGAGAACCGCGGCATCCGCCACACTGTCACCATGCCGCAGCGCGGCCTGGTGGAGAAGTTCACCCCGGAGCAATGGGACGCCTGGCGGCGCCCGGACCAGACCAGCAACGGCTCGGCAGCCGCCGACACGAGCACAGACACTGCGCAGGTCCCGGACACTCCAATCCGACAGACATCGCCAGCAACCATGGCCAAGGTCGACGGGGCTGACGCAGGCGACAGCCCCAACGTCACGGAGGTCGGAACGGCTGGCCCGGGCGGAGACCGACCGACCACCGGCGAGGGTGGTTCGTCCGATGTCGACGACCAGGACGGTGCGGTCCTGGATGTCAGGAACAACTCAGCGCTGAATCCCCTCGAAGTTCATGCGAGCGGACCGCTGGTAGACGTAGACGAAGATGCTGCTTCGGGACCGCGCCCGCACCCAGTGCTCACCCTTGGAGAGGCGCCTCCAGCTGTCGCCACCGCACCGCTGGAGGACTCCAGGGCGCCGGTGCCGCGCGCACGACCAGCAGACACACTCCTACGTCCCGGCCGGCTGCTTCACGCCGACGGCACGTCTCTGGTCCTGCACCAGTCCTTTCCTGGCAAGGCGGCGACCTCGCATCCGGTGACAGCGCACGGGGCGGCCCCCGCTCCCTTCGGGACCGGCGAGTGGCAGGTCGTGCTCGATGAGAATGGAAGTCGGATGGTCGTTCATCCGGCGCTCATCAGCCGCCAGGGCACCCCACGGTACCCCGGTGTCGAAGACCCTGAGGAAGTGGCACGCTGGGCGGCTTTGGACGGGTCCGAGGCGAGCGGCGAAGACGTCGCTGTCCTTCCCGCACGGTATGTGCGCCCCGGTGACCGCCTGGCTGTCACCCGCAGCGTGAAAGACAAGGAGGTCACCGAATACCTCGAGGTCACACGCCTCCGCAGCCACAGCCCGGGGGAGCAGGCCGGCAGCGGACTGGAATTCACCCTGGCGGGGCCCCGCGGCGGAACCAGGAGGGTCACCCTCGAACCAACTGCGCACGTCACCATCGCGCACCCTACGACCCACCCCGCCGTAACGGCTCCCGCAGACGGGCGCCCCATCACCACACGCCTGCTCCGGGAGCTCTGGGCCGAGGGACCACAAATCCGGCAGGTGCACGACCCGGACACACTCAAACTGATCGCCGACGGGCAGTTTGCGCTGCACCAGCAGATCGACCGCAGCTGGGAACTCCTCCCCGCCACCACCGCCACGGTCATCTGGCCCAGCGAGTACATCTACGGCTTCGACGGCGAGCCGCCATGGCCCCTGGCGGGCTTCCCTGATGCCGACGAGGCCAAGGAGTTCGCGAACCGCCTTACCAGTGTCCTCTGCCATGGAGGACCCGGAACGATCGACTTCGCGTCTCCGGACTTCCCTGTGGCTGCACAGACCTGGCGCACCGAATACGGGGCTCCCCTGTACCTTGCCCTGCTCGGCGAACGTGCCGACTTCGACCGATCTCACGGCCGCGCCGACTCACACGCGGCCACGGAATACCTCAAGTTCGAAGCAGGCGCAAGACGACCGCAGGCACCGGCCGGCCACCAGTGGGCGGACCAGCTGGAATCCGGAGACCTGGTCCTGCTCGAGATGGATGACGAACTCAGGCTGTTCGACATCAGAAGCCGAACCATCAGCAAGAGCGGCCTCGTCAAGCTCGTCCTCGACACGGACGACACGGTCCTCCTTGCCCGCAATATGACCGTGCCGAGCGACACCACACGCCCAGTCACCGCCAACGGAGTGGCCTACGCGGACCTTCAGGCTGGCTGGGCCGTCCCCGAAGGAGCCTGGGTAGAACTCGACCCCGTAGATCTGGACCCTGAGCTGCAGCGGTCCCTGGAACATCCACAACTTCGGGACCCCGGATCGCGAATACGAGCGAAGCTCAGCACACGCGACGACGACACCTACTCGATACGCCTCAGCCAGATCCGCCTGGTCACAGCAGCCCAAGAGCGACACACTCTGGCCCAAGACCTGGTCATAGAGCAGCCCGACCTCCTGGTCCGGCTTCACCCATCCACGGCGGCCGCCGAAGAGGCCCCGCAGCTACCATCGGGACAAACACTCACCAACGGCAGTCAAGGCCCCAGTCCCGCCCCCGCGCCGGCAGCCACAAGCAGCAGGCCCACCGCCTTGCCGCCCACAGACCAGCTATCGGGCGCTGCCTCAACTGGCATCGGTGCGGTTCGTTCTGAAGGCGACACACCCGCTCCCGAAGCGGCCCACCCGAACCCAGAGGAGACCGCCGACCAACAGGCCGCCACACCAGCGACGCTTGCGCCACGCCCTAATCCAGATAGGCAACGCCGCGCCCAAGAGATCGCCGACGCCGCTACCGCCGCGACCCGCCCTGAACAGGTCAGAGAACTCTGGGAGGCGGCACGCAGCGAATCACTGCCTCCAGACACCCCGGTTGAAACGCCCGACGGGACAAAGCCACTGCGGTCCTACCTCACGGTCCGGGGCCAGGACGTGGCGGCGCGCACCGCTGCGACAGACGCCACGCCTGCCGCAGAACACCCCGCACCATCGCCCGACGACACGCCCTCGGCCTCAGACACGCCCGAGCGGCCTGAACCTCACAACGCGAAGATGGCCGAAGCCGAACCGGTCCAGGAAAAAGCCGCTCTGTACGAGCTCGCCAATTCGGTCCTCGGCAGCGAACAAGCACCCGCGGCACCCACCGTGCTCGCAGACCTCAATGGAATCACCCTCTACCACATGGTCAGTGCGGTACCGCCGGAAGCAGCCGACGCCCAGGTCGGCTCCCGATGGCTCTACCTGGGGCTGACCGACGACACCTCCAACCCCTACATCCCGATCGCGGTCATCTCCGACGCGGACCTCTCCCGCATCCCCGCCCCAGACTTCGAGCACGCGGTTTCTACATGGGCACATGCCGCCGAACCCGGACTGGTCAACCTCTCCGACACGGCAGCGCCAGTCGGCGGACGCAGTCAGCAAGAACACCACGCCGCAGCAGCCGCCGCAGCAGCGAAGACCTCCGACGAGCCCGCGCCCCTGGACGAGAGGTCCATCGCTCGCACAGCGCGCCAGAAACTCCCAGAGCTTCCCCAGTTGCCACAGCCGGCCCGCAGGCGCCCGAGCGAGGCCGCGGTGACAACGGAGCGAGACAGGCGCGTCCTGCAGCCATACGAGCACGCCGCACGGGCCCTCAGCAGCGTCAGTGAAGGACATCCAGTAACAGGCGATGCCCGCGAAGACCTCCGTCGAGCACGCCACTTCCTCGGGGATGTCGCCCAGGCCCTGGCCGAGTACGACAGTCACATGCCGGACTCCGCTCATGCCCGATCCGTCCGGGCGCAGCTGGAAGATATGGGCACGGGCATCGAGCAAGCCTTGACCACCCTGCCCGAGCGCCGCCCACAACTGCTCGGAGACGGACCCAATGGCGGGGCGCTCCTGCACCCGTGGGACCTCGCCGGCGAAGACTTGATCAGCTTCCTGGGCCGCGACCCCATGGAGCCGGGGGACAAAACGAAGCCCTATACAGGGCGCTTCCGCCGTCTCCTCATGCCGGATCTCAAGTGGGACGAACTGGGCAGCACGCCCGTGCAGTTTGAGCTGGTGACCTGGAACGAGATGCGAGGGGAGTGGGAAGCAGACGGGCTCGAGCACTACGCGACCATCCCTGCCGGCGGGCTCGTGGAGCGCCTCACTCCCGCGCAGTGGAATGCGTGGCTTCGCCCGCAGCAGCCCGCCCCGGCCAAGCTGGTTGATGAAAGGGAGCCGGTGCAGGACGCCAACGGCGAACCTCGCCCGCCGAGCACCAGCCCCGCGCCAGACACCGTGACACCTCGCCGCGGCGCACGTGCCCGCGGCGGAACGGGTGAGTCCGACGAGACCCAACTAGCCGCCCCCCGCCCCGAAATCGCCGCCGACGCCGATGACGACGTCCGTGACGGCCCGGCGCAGGACAACGATGGCGACGATATGACTGAACGTCAGCGCCGCGACGACTCGGTCGCCTCACAGCGCCAAGGGTCAACGGCAGTCCGGCCGGAGCCCTCCCCACCTCGCGCGGACCTGCTTCAGACTCATCCCGCCGGCACCGAGGCAACTCAGGCCAGCCCCACGTCACCAGTCGAACGCGCCCCGGAGTCGCGCACAGAGGGTGCTGACCGCCGAGAGGGGGTCAACGCGCCACCTGCCGGGAACGTCGGCACCGTCGCGGAGAAACAAGGCCTTCAGGCAGCGGTCTCGACCACAGAGGACCGAGCCCGCAGGACCCGCGACCGCCACGACCGGCCCGAAGATCACCTCAACGCCCTCCGTGAACTGTTCGAGGCCCTCGCTGCTTCAGCCAGCGGCTCCAGCACATCCACGGTAAACGCCTCCTTCGGCGCACCTGCAGCGCAGGAAACCAAGCCAGCCCGACTAGGCCTGCCCCCAGCCCTCACCCGTGCCCGAGCGGACCTGAACACCTACATTGAGGCGATCAACGACTCCCCGCGCACCACGCCACGGCTCCGCACCGAGCTGGGCGTCCTCATCGCGCAGATCGACCAGACACTGCCGCAAGTGAACGCAATCCACGCCAGCCAACGCCCCACGCTCCTGATCAGAGCACTCGACCTGCTCGTTCGCACAGCGGAACGCCTCAAGGACCTCGCCGCCCGACTGCATGCCCCGGCGGCCAGCCAACGTATCGAGCAGCTCACAGAACGCCTGCGCGGCACCCGCCCTCAACCCGCCGCGCCTCTGCTGGCGCCCCGCGGCGACCAGCGGCTCCAGGCCTACGCCACCACCCAGCGCACCATCGAGACCCAGCTGGCCACACCCGGTCTCCCCTTGGAACAGCGACACGCCCTCCAAGAGGAGTGGCTCCTCAACCGAGCACGTTGGCACAACCACTACAAGGCCCACCATGGAGAACCACCCGAGGGACTCATCCCCCAGAACGGGAACCGGATCGCCGGCTACCCCACGACACCTTCCCTACGACCCAGAATCATCGAGGAGCTGGGCGACTACCTCCGCAGGCGGGCCAGGGATCTTTCCTCTGTACCAGCGACCGCTGCCCAGGCGGAGCTCTTCGTCATCCTGGCCGCCGCGTATGAAAAGCACTCGCCTCCCACATCCCCCATGAGTGCCTCACTACAGCCACCACTGAGCACCGTCCGCTCGAAGCAGGCCGCAGACCGCCCGGATGTCCGTGCTGCCGCGCGCCGCCTGGCCTCCGAGGCCACCCGGCGAGCAGCCCACACATCTGGCGCTGCGCTCCCGCCTCGTACTAGCGACCGCACGGTCGCTACGCAGTCGGAGCAGCAGCGGACAGTGCATCCAGCCTCTGCGTCCGCAGGCCGTGGCCCTTCCCCGACCTGATCTTCACCGCAGTCGACGCACCGGGAATCCAGGTCCGCCACGCTTAGAGCCCGCGCAGACAGGTGGGGCCGGGCACCCGGCCCACCTTGCGCGGGCTCTTACGCCTGCGAACGGATGCTCCGCCAAGGTGCCCCTTCATTGCACCAGACTCCACTGACAAGCTAGATTGCATCCGGCCTCGGCGCGTCGACGGCAAGACCATGCCATGCCGGAGAATGGGCACCTGTGGCGGAACGGAGCTGCACACCGCTCCCAAACGATAAACCGACAGACGGAGCGCGCCATGTCGAGCACCCCGAGCTTGAGCGATCAGTTCGCCCAACGGCTCAGTGTGCTGCCCGAACTCATCACCTTCCAGCAGATCGCGGAAGTGACCCTTCGGGACGTGGACGCGGTTCGGCGGTGGCAGAAACGGCCAGGCTTCCCCCCGCTGGTCGATCGCAAGGGACCTCAGGGAGCCCGGCGCTTCAACCGTGACCTGTTCGGTGCCTTTTACATCAAAGAGAAACTCGCTGCAGCAGAAGCCGGCACCGCGCCCGGTCCCAAGGCAGCCGACGCCCTCGGGGAGATCCCCGACACCCCTGGGCTCAGCCTGACCGCCGGCGAGATTGCAGCTCTACGCAAGGTCAGCATCACCGCGGTCCACAAAGCCGCTTCTAGCGACGGCTTCCCCGAGCCGACAGGCGTACGTAGCGCGTGGCGGACGGTGAAGACTCTCATCGAAGGAAGCCAGTCAGACGCGGTGCTGGAAGAGGAACTGCTCAAGCACGGCGTCAAGCGGCAGACCCTCGAACGCCTCGCCCATGACGGAATGCTCGAGCGCACACGGGAAAGTCGCTACCGGCTCACCCCGGCGGGCCGCAGAAACTCGCCTCGCCTCGGCACCCAGCAGTATCTCGCTTGGGAACTCCTCAAGCAGTGCTATCCCCGATCACTGCCCATTGACGACATCATGAAGGTCGGCATCTCGCGCACGAATTTCGCAGCCATGGTCGCGCGAGGCGATGCAGTACTGGATGCCAGGACCACCTACCGTCTGACCGCGGCGGGCCGCGACAACGACCCGGTGGAAGAGGGGCACGGCGAAGGCGAATACGAGTACGACGCAGCCCAAGTCGCAAGCTACTACCGGGGGGAGCACCAGAGAAGTCGGCGCGTGGGCCCGCTGACCGTCAGCCACCTCGAGCAATGGGCGCAGCAAGTCGGCGATACCTGCATCCGAGCCGAGATCGCCCAAGCGGCAGGGCGTTCAGAGGACTGGGTCGCCAAGAGATTGAGGCGCAAGGGCGCGCCCGCCCACCTGGGACGAAGGCAGCTCAAGGTTGGCCGGACGGCTTATGAGTACGACACCAGCTCGATCGTCGACTGGCTCAAGAAGCAGTTCTCCATCGAGGACTAGCCGGGCCGGCCATGGCCGCCACGACGGGAGTCGCCCGATCATGGGGAGCGCGCTGCAGTAGCACCGGTGATCTTCTGGCTGAGCTGGGCCGGGTGCCGAACTTCCCCGTCCATCCTATGAACCGAGGAGCCGAGAGCCGACGCACTGGCGGCGAAGGTCGGCGCTGCCGCTAGCTCCTGCCTGGGGCCGGTCTGGTCACGCGGCTGCGGCCCACGGGCCCGCCGACGTCTTCGCGTAGCTGCGCCGGTCCCTGACCCTCTGGAGAGCCCGGGCGCCCGGATGGCATCAGAGAGGCAGAGCTGTCGGCTCATGGGACAAGGCTGCGTTGGCCCGTTACCGATCGATCGCGGCGGAGGACTCTCCTCTTACCCGCATTCACCTCGACGCCAGGACACCAAATTTGGGTGCCGCCAGTTTCTGACGCCCTCAGTTTCGGGCCCCAGCCACAGCCCGGAATGGAGCAGTGGAGCCCAAGGGGTGCAACGCTGACGCAGGGCCTATGAGACGGACCAATCTCGCGCATTCAACAGCGACAGCTATCGAATGGAATCCATCAGAAACATAGTTTGCAGGTGTCCAGATCGGACCAGGACCGGACCCGGCTCCTGATCGATACCACCTGGAGATTCCATGACCATGGCCCCGGCCGCATCTGCACCCGACAGGGCACGCAAGCTCGAATACCCCATGGCGTCTGACTACGTGAAGGACTGGACCCCCAAGCGGGCCCTCAAGGAGTTCATCTCCAACGCGATCGACGCGTCCCCCACATTCAGGGCCACCTGGTCAGAGGGGTTCCTCACGATCGAGGACGAGGGGCCCGGCATTCCCTACGAGGGCCTGCTGTTCGGCGGTTCGGCCAAGGACTCTCGCCACATCGGACAGTTCGGCGAAGGCAAGAAACTCGCCCTGCTCGTCCTCGCTCGTGACTCCCAGATCGGCGCGGTGGCCGTGGAGACCGTGGGCTACTCCTTCAGTGCTCAACTGGAGGACAGTGACCTGTTCAAGAACATCGAGACGTCCGGCAGCACAAACAGCCCCCGGGTGCTGACCCTCACGTTCACGGACAGCCAGCGCGTCCGAGGCACACGCATCACGGTCGAGTGCGAACAGCAGCTCGCCGAAGAATGCCTCTCCGAGATCCGCTACCTCAACGAAGCGAACTACAGCCCGCCTCAAAACACAGCGTCCATCGTCCTTGACGGCCAGCCAGGACGCATCTGGATCGGAGGGATATTGGTCACCACCGACCCCCATCTGATCGCCAGCTACGACCTCCCTCTGGCCACTGCAAAGCAGCACCAAAACCGCGACCGCACCATCGTCAGCAGCCGGGTTCTGGAACAGCACATCCAGACCGCGCTCGCCCAGTGCACGGATTCCGAGGTCCTGACGAGGTTCGTCGACCACGCCCTCAACGACGGCGAACTCGCCGGTGCCGAGGCGTTCTTCACCAGTGTCACCTCCTATGAAGTCCGGCAGACGTTCCGCGAGATTGGCCAGAACCGATGGCCCGACGGGCGGGTCTACCACAACGCCTGCCGCCTCGCGCAGGAGGTTGAACTCGGCCTTCAAGACCGGGGATGGAAGTGCGTCACCAGCGGACTGAAACCTGCTGAGCACAGGGCCCTCATGCACCTGCTCGGTGTGGGAGACCCTCCCCAGGCCGAGGCAGCTTCCCGCAACCGCGATACCCCCGCCCGCACCACCATCTGGACGACGACCGCCAAGCTCAGCCACTCACGCCGCCGAACCCTGGACCTGGCCCGAGGCATCATGGAAGCAACCTTCGAACGTGGCTGCCTGGGCACTCTCCGAGTCTTCACCCACCACGAGGCCGGGCTCAACGGCTGCTCGGCCCGCGGCGCCTACTGGCCCACAACCGACACGGTCGGCATACAGGACCACCTCCTTGACGACCTCACCGACACCCTCCAAACCCTCTTCCACGAGTACGGCCACCGGCATGCTGCCCGCACCCCCGCCGCGTTCAAGAGCTACTTCGACCGAACCCGGGACTTCGAGAGGGCACTCTGCACGGCCGCCTCTCTCGCCCTCACCCAGCTGGGTAACCGCGAGCACCGGAAGATCCCGCTCCTCGACGCAGAGGTCTGGGACGCGGAGAAGCTGCCCGCCGGGGCCTACCTCACCACCCCCCATCGGGAAGCCAAGCCGGTGAGCACCGCCACCCTGCGGCGCGAGCACGCCAAGACACAAGCGCCCGAACCACGCCGTCTGCTTGCGGACCTTGCCACTGCGCGTCTGGCATCCGTCCGTGAGGAGACCGGCAAGACCCTGACCGAACTCATGAAGCCCCTCGCCCTGCAGACGCGTCACCTCGGGCTCATCACCCGACCACACCCCGCCGGATACCGACGCCCACACGGATTCGCCACGCTCCCCGAGTACGCCAAGTCCGAAGCGCTCGGCCGTCTCCTTGGCATCCACCCGCCCGTCTTTTACCTCGCCCACATCGCCGTCGAAGGCCCCCTGTACCACGTCAGGAACAAGCGCGACCTGAGCTGGCGTGAACCCCTCGCGTCCGGAGCCGCGAGGGCCGTTCGCGCCCTGCGTGAGCTTGGCGGCGCCTACGCAGCGCAGGCTGATGCCGTCGAGGCCATGGCCGCCGGTCGAACGCCCTACGACGCCGAGGGTAAGTGGCTCTCACCGGTCACGGCGCTCATCAAGGCGGAGATGGACCGCCTCAAGTAGCTGTCAGCACAGCCTAAGTCTGCGGCCGAGGCGGTCACGCCGCATCGGCCGCAGACCATGCAGCACGCCACTCCACAACGCACCAGCTACCGCCGGCCTCCCCTGCACTCATCTCCCGAGTTCGGCATCTGCTACGCCGACTACCTACACGAGCGCTCGGCGGTCCCGCAGGCCGACTTCACCGAGCAGGTGCTGGCCAACCTCTTGCCGGAGCCGCTCGGACAGGCGATGACGTACTCCGGGGTCAAGGGCCTGTTCGACCGAGGGGAGAGATATCGGCGGCAGACGCGCAGGGATTCACGGGGTAAACCTGACTGAAGAGAGGGCTGGCTTTAGGGCCACCACTGCCCCGCCTCTTTGAGAGCCTGGATGACCGGGTGGGAACAGTCGGCCAACAGCGGATAGAGGGAACGCAGTTCGACCAGCAACTGCTCGCGTACACGGTGCGCCCGGGTCAGCCACGCCAGCAGGACCGGCCGAACCAGATCGGGCGGGGCGTTCTCGAGGGCTCGGACCAACGGCTCCCAGACGGCGGCCTGGTAGGCGTATGTTTCGTCGACCGAGACTTCCCCCACTAGCAAGGCGGACGCCGCGGCAGGCGGCAATCTCGCCAGTGCGGCACCCGGCAGGTCGGTCAGCGATCCGTTTGCGGCGAGATTGGCGATTTCCTCAGGGCGGAGCAGAGCCGCTAGGTGTATTGATCACGAGCGTTGTTAACGCGGGCTGGTCTTGATCGTGGCGAAGGCCCCCGTGTGTGGTGGAGGTGTCGAATCTTCACCGCACGGAGGCCTTCGTGTCCCACCGTAATGCCCGGCTGACCGTTCACGGCAGGCGGCTGCTCGTCGAACGTGTCCGCTCCGGCCGTCCCGTCGCCCACGTTGCTGCAGAGATGGGCATCTCCCGTCCCACAGCCCACAAGTGGATCCGGCGCTGGCGCTCCGAGGGCGAGAGCGGCCTCGTCGACCGTTCCAGCCGCCCCCGCAGGACACCGCACCGGACGGCAGCCGCCACCGAGGCACATGTCTGCAGGCTGCGGCAGGACCGCAAGCTGGGCCCGGCACGTATCGGACCGATCCTGGGTCTGCCCGCCTCCACCGTGCACCGCATCCTCACCCGGCACGGCCTGAACCGTCTGGCCTTCCTGGACCGGCCCACCGGCCAGCCCATCCGCCGCTACGAACGCGACCGGCCCGGCGAACTGGTCCACGTCGACGTCAAGAAGCTCGGCCGTATCCCCGACGGCGGCGGCCACAAAGTCCTGGGCCGACAGGCCGGCCGGGCCCGGCGAAGCAGCGTGGGCTTCGACTACGTTCACTCCGCCGTCGACGACCACAGCCGCCTGGCCTACAGCGAGATCCATCCGGACGAGAAGGCCGCGACCTGCGCCGCCTTCCTCCGCCGGGCCGCTGCCTTCTTCACCACCTGCGGCATCGCCCGCATCGAGCGGGTCCTGACCGACAACGCATGGCCATACCGCAAGAGCTTCGCCTGGCGGCAGGCCCTTGCCGACCTCGGCGCGACCGGCAAGCTCACCCGCATCTACCGGCCGCAGACCAACGGCAAAGTCGAACGCTTCAACCGCACCCTGCTCGACGAGTGGGCCTACCTGCGGCCCTACACCACCAACCAAGAGCGGAGCGAAGCCCTGGCAGACTTCCTCCACACCTACAACCACCACCGCTGCCACACCGCACTCGGCGGCCGCCCACCGATCAGCCGTGTGAACAACGCTTCAGGTCAATACAGCTAGGTGGTGCAGTTCAGAACGGGACGGCGAGTCGGCCATGAGCTCCTCCACCACCCGATCGCGTTCGTCGCCCGGCAGAGCCGGGACCATAGCGATCATGTCGTTGCGCGGACTTCCGCCCTCTCGGGCCCGGCTGAGGCACTCCCGCAGTTGGCCGGGCGACAGGCATCCGGAGATGCCCCGGATAGCGTCCGCCCGGTGGCTAGACGTGCTGATTTTGAAGACAGCGTTGAGTAGCAGCCGCTGCACCGCGATCGGGCACGGACGCCTGCCCCAGCCCTCGCCGAGTTGCCGCAATCGCTTGGCCCGGACCTCGTCGGACGGCTGCTCCTCCAGTACATATGTGATCACCTTACGCACTGCGTCCACGGCGAGGTCGTCGGCCAGGTAGGGTGCTACCGCCGCGAACAGTGCCGCTCGGTCGTCGGCGAAGCGGCATGTGTCGGCGGCTTGCAGGATCCGCTGCACTTGGTCGGGGTTGGCCCGCGGGGCCAGCACACAGAGCGCCTCGACGCCACCGTTGCGGTCGTCGACCCGGTCCAGCGCCACCGCCAACGTGTCGGCGACCATGTTCGCTGGCACCCCGTCGGCCACGGCGCCTAGGTATCGCGAGCTGAGGATCCGCCGCCAGTGCTCGGCGGTCAATCTAGGGGCCAGCGCAAAAACCGCCGTCCTTACGGAGTCCCAGGCGTAACCCATGAACAGTTTTTCGACAGCCTGGTCGAGAATGGGCCCCTCAAGCATGTCCGCGATGGCGAGCAACGGTTTGATGTCGTGCCTGTTGTTCTTCGTCATCACCTTGAGGGTGTTCCGCAGCACGGCCGGTCGGTCTTCGGTGGGGGCCCGGCGGGCCAACGCCGCCAGCGGGGTCGCCCGCCAGAACGGATCTATCTGTGCCGCGAGGGCGAAGGCGCGGGCGAGCTGGGCTGGAGGAAGACCGGGTACCAGGTCGGCCAACTGCTCGGCCCGCTCCGGCTCGCTGTCGATACGCGCAATCGATGCCAGGGCGTCCGGGTCGCCGGGTGTGTAGCGACACAGCAGGACGACGGCGCGGGCCCGAAGATCGGCGTCGCCGATTCTTGCCGCGGCCGACAACGCCTCCTGCACGTCCGCCGGATTGAGGTGTGGAGCGATCTGCTCGATGCACTGGCGCCAGCTGCGGGTGTCGTCCTGCGACTGAGGAATCCATCGGCGCAGCGACAGCCACGCCTGCGCCGCCACGCGGGGCCGGTCGGCGGCCTCAACGATTGGGACAATGGCGGCCAGCACGGGAGCCCGGTGTTTTGGTGACCGAATGCGCCTGCTCGCGGCCAGGTAGGGAGCTACCAGCTTCCCGCCCGCGTACCGGGCCGACTCCTCCAGCCGGTTGGCGGTCCCCTCGCCGCCTGCCCACCACCAGCCCTGACGGAAAGCTTTGCGGGCCCAGCGGGCCGGCAGCAGCCTGGCGAGGGGCCCGACAATTTGGTCGCGTTCCAGCGGGCGCGGGGTGTCGGCCAGAATCGCGAGGGCCTGGTCCACCAACGCAGCGCGCTCAGCCTCGGGGCAGCTCCGCGCGAGCGCGGTGAGCACCCGGACCCGGTGAGCAGCCGTCCGAAGTGCGTTCGCGGCCGCTGTCGCGATGTCTAGCTGCTCGGGGAAGAGGTGCTCGGCCAGCTGTTCAAGGGCCTCGACATATGCCATGTATCCGTCGTCCCCGTCGCTTATGGGCACCTGTCCTTCATCCAGGGCTCGGGGGTAGTTCTGTGCGCGACTTAGCGCTTCCTGAACGACCGTGCCGCGGTCAGTCTCCGAAAGCAGCGGGATCAGACGAGTCAGGGTGAGCGCACCCATCGCCGGATTGCGTTGTGCCCGTGCCCATTGGAGGGCGTCAGGCAGCAGATCAGGGCGTCGTGCCGTTGCGGCGGCGATGACCGCACTGGCCACCTCCTCGTCGTCTATCTCATGGGCGGCGGCGACAACGTCGGCCAGGTGGTCCACCGCAAGCGCGTTGGCGACCTGCACGAGCGGGCTGCGGGGATCGGGAAAGGCATTGCCGGGCGTGTAGTAGCCGGCGGCATTGGCGGCTCGGGTGGTGGCGGCGGCCTGAGTGGGGTCGACAGCGGCCCGGGTGGCCTCGACGGCCTCCCGAGTAGCCTCCTTCCCATACTCCGCCGGTAGTTCCGGCTGCAGCAGCGCCAGTGTGGCGGCCCGACGTGCGGGCCACGGGATCTGGCGTGCGTAGGTCAGTGCTTGGCGCGCTTCCAGCACTCGACACGCCACCGCCCGCACGAGCAGGGTTGCCGGCATTGCTTCGGAAAGGCTGCGCACTGAGCCGGTGTACAGGGCGTAGCGGGCGGCCTCGGGTAGGCGGATCGTACTTGACGCGATCGCGACTCGTTGGGCCGAGGCGACCGCGTCAAGAAAGCCCTGCGTATCGTCTTGGTCGTCCATTGCCCGCCAAAGTGCGTTCTGCCCGCTGTCGGGTAGGGCCAGTAGGCGGTGGAGTTCGGCGTTCAGGCCGGCATCGGCGAGGTGCGGCACCAGGTGGTGCAGCTCGTACGTGCTCAGGCCGGACAGCCGTCCAGGGGCGGCTGGCGCGGGTGGCCCGCCCTGCTGCCGCAGTGTCGGCAAGAGTCGTATCGGGAAGCTAACCATGATCGAGGAAGCCGGGAATCTTAGCCAGGGCAGTCCTCGCGATCTGCTCGTGGAAGGGACGCAGACCGATGCCCTCGACGGCGAGGAAGTCCTGGAAACTGGTGTGGTAGACGCGGTATAGCGGTTCACCTGTCTCGGAGGGCGTCTCGTTGAGGAACTGCCGCCAGTCGCGGATCACGTCCCTGATTCGGGGCGGCGGCACCTGTGTCCACTGTTCGATTTCCGCCAGCCCGACCGGTTCGCGTATGGCTGCAAGGATCCGCAGCACCGGCTCATGGATCCGCTCGAAGCGGTCTCGGTCCTGGGCGCGCATGGTCGCCCAGTGCTGCTCGTAATACGCCCGGAGACCAACCGGCAGGTTGTTGACGTTGTCCATCGAGTCGACCGTGATCTTCCCAGTTCGAATGTCCGCGAGCACGTAGACCAGGTACATGAAATTGCCCTGGCTTTTCGCGGTAAGAACGTCGACGAACTCGTCCTCGTTCACCGGCGGCCCTAGGTCGGGATGTGCCCGTAGCCGGGCGACGATGTAGGTGCGGATATCCGCCAGGTTCTGCTCGCTGGTGTCCTGCAGGTACACATCCTCGCGCCGGTTGACGACGAGCCTGTAGTTTGTCTGCTCGCGCGAACTGATCACGAAGAAGGCGCCGGGCGGGAGGGCCGGCGGCAGATAGAGCCTGTTTGCCGCAGGCGTCAGCCCGTCGTCCTCGGCTTCGTCGAGCGCGTCGACTACCACCACGACCGGCTGGTTGTCGGCCTTCTCCACTGCTTCCTTTAGCAACTGGCTGAGGAACGTGCTGTCGCTCGTTGCCTCAGGGGGCAGCGCGACATGGTCGAGCTGGTATCGGACGATCAACTGCGAGCAGACATTGGCGAGGAACTGGCGCGTGCTGTTGATGTTCGCCTGCGCGACGTTGAAGTGGTGGACGTAGCCACGATTCTTGACCAGCATGCTGATCAGCGATGTCTTGCCTATGCCCGGCTCACCGCGGATAAGGATGTACCCGCACGGGAAATCTGGGTTGGCCAGCAGTTGGTCGATCGCCTGGAAGATGAAGTCGCGGCCAACGAAGTCACGGGTGCGGTCGGCGACAATCTGCTCGCTGTTGAGCACCTTCAGTCCGTCTGCGAGGGCGGCGGGCGCCTGTGCGAGCAGACGGAAGATGTCGGTGGCGTACGCGCCCGGCAGCGCCTCGAGCGGATGGGGTTCGATCCTCCATGCGTAGTGCGCCGTCGCGACGTCGATCGCGAACCGCAGCGGGCGGTCGGACCGGCTGAGTTGTTCACGGCCGGCTGCCACCGCCTGGTGGAAGGGCAGCAGACCGTCGGTGCGGTGGCGCGCCTCCGGAAGTTCGGGGTACTGACCGAGCAGGTCGCTGCGGGCGACCCCGGTGCACTCGACAGGCAGGTAGGCG
Source organism: Streptomyces sp. NPDC001709 (assembly GCF_053596375.1). Classification (NCBI taxonomy): domain Bacteria; kingdom Bacillati; phylum Actinomycetota; class Actinomycetes; order Kitasatosporales; family Streptomycetaceae; genus Streptomyces; species Streptomyces sp. NPDC001709. The sequence goes on from NZ_JBSFGB010000012.1 coordinate 195,237, forward strand.
CCGCTGTCGACCAGTCCCGTGAGTCGCGTCGCGTCGGTGACCGGTCCCGCGGCGAACAATTCCCGGCCGGGACGGTCGTACCCATTCCATTCGCGCAGGCCGTGCGTGGTGCATATCAGTGTGAAGGCATGCCCGTCGAGGACCACCAGGACGGGGAGCACCTCATAGGCCAGGCACAGCCCGCAGAACAGGGCGGTGAGGTCTAGGCAGGTGCCCTCACGGGGCGCGACGAGCACCTCGGCGGGCGTCCGGATCGTTTGTATGGCGTCCGACGGGTGGTATTCCTCGAGTGCGTACCGGATGTCCCGGCTGCGGAGGGCGTCGTAGATGGCCGCCGCGACAGCCCGGCACCGGTCCCGCTGGTCGGACAGGTCGAAGCGGCTGACTTGGAGTGGCTGCCAGCGGCTCGCGCGGGGCGTGACGAAACGGACGAGCCCGCGCTCGTCGGCGCGCGGCCAGGCAGGCCAGGCTGGTGCGCCGTTATCCGGGTTCATCGCCCGGTCCAGCGACGGCGAAGATGTCGTGGACGGGACCAGGGGCCGCCGGGCCGGCTTGGGTTGCTTCGACCGTCACCCGGTACAGGCCCGGCGATAGCCCGGCCAGTTCCAGCTTGGCGCATCCGGGACGGGGTGCCATCTCAACGATTCGTGGCGCCGACGCGGTCGGCGGCTCGAGGGGTTCCACGCGGGCGCGCAGCGGCAGGGCTGGCGTAGTGTTGATCAACTCCGTGCGGATTGTTACCGGCTCGGTGGGCAGGTACAGATCCTCGACATCCAGCGCGATGGCGGGCCGGTCGGCTGCGGTCGGGCTCTCTTTCGGCCCTCGAATCGTCCCGAGGCCACGTACCTGCGACTGCTCCAGGCGCCCGCGCACGTCGGCCAGAATGGCGGCGTTGCACTGCAGCGAGCCGTGGCGCTCCGGCACGAATGTGTCACGGTAGGCATCGGTCAGCTCGATGGGTATGGCCGACGCCCGCGGAACGGTGCCATCGCCGTCGGCGAGCTGTGCGTCGATCCAGGTGGGCAGGTCCCGGCCGACGGTCACCCGGCCGTCGGTGAGAACTCCAGACTGGTTCGTCGGCTGGCGGGTGCCGATGATCGGAACGATCGTGTACCCCTCGTGACGATATTCGTCGTCATCACGGTGCTCGGTCACCTTGGTCTCGATCTCGCGGTGGAAGGCCAGCGCGTCAGCGGCCAGTAGCGGATCGATCCCGGGCAGGCCACCCGCTTCCGCCACCCGCACGTACTCGTCGCCAACCCGGAGCGCGCGGTAGATCGGCAAGAGTTGGTGGACCGCCGGGAACGAGCGCATCACGTCCGTGAGATTCACGAACGCCTTCTTGTAGCCATTGGCCAGGAAGTCGAGTGCGTTGAGGGAGCCCCGGTAGGGCGTGCCGAACGTGACCAGAGCGCGGCAGTTCCGCCAGCCCTCCAGCGCCTCGAGGTAGTAGCGCGCGACGAGACCTCCCATGCTGTGGGCTAGGAAGACGACCTTGGCGGCAGGGTTGTCCGTGCGTCGCCGCCACTCATGCAGCGCTCGCTCTACGGTCTGCGCGAGCTTCCGGGCAGCCACGCGGTTGTCGAGTCGCCAGTCGTATGGGAACTCGATGAAGTTTGCGCCGGGGACAATCTCGAAGGTCTCCCGGACGAGCCGCACCAGGATCGAGTATCCGTCGATTTTAACGAGTCCGGGGATCAGGTGGGCGGTAGGCATCAACCGCTGGGCCACCACCTCGCCGGGATCACCATCGCGCAAGCGGAGCCGCTGGAGCGATTCGCCGCCGGTGGCGCCCCAGGACCAAAGTGCCTGCATGCTGAGTGCCCACACGTCGCGGCCGTCCGCGCGCAGCACACTGCCGGTGATTCCCGGCAGGACCACGATCAGGTCGCGGAGCGACTTCTTGGCCACACTGACAGGGTAGGTCCGCTTGCAGCGCGCTGCAGATGACCCCGACAGGACCATGATCAGGTCGCGGAATGGCCATACTCAACGTGATCGCGCAGTCCTGTCGTGGCTGCTGCTGGCGGCGGTCATGTAACCCCTCGCTATCTGCAGATCAGGGTCACGGGGCTCCCCGCCCCTGCGGTCACGACTCACACCGAGACGCTGACCATCGATAGCGGCGCTGCCAGTGACGGTCGGCCGCCGCATGGCGGCAGGCACCCCGGACGGGGAGGGTCACCGTCGCGCCGGCCCCATCGTCGAACTCGAAATCTGCACCGGAAGCCAATGGATCCAGGCAAACCGGCGGCTTCGAAGCCGCCGAATTCGCGTTCCGCACGGTGAAGGCCATCTGCCTGAGCCGGCGGTGGTGCTGATGCCGGCGCCTTTGCGGACGCGGGAGCGGTTGCCTCGCTTGGTGTGGCGGCGGGTGATGTTGCGGCCGGCGATCTCCGCCAGGGTGTCGATGTCGGTGACCCCGCCGACTCGGACGGCGTCCAGGGACTGGCGCATGCCATCGATGTAGCCGGCGCCTTTGCCTTTGGACCAGAACTGGGAGACCAGGCTGCTTCACGGCCGATGATCCGGGCGACGTCGGCCTTGGTTCCGTCGAGCGTCGATCAGTTCCTGAGCGAGGCGCGCGGCATCAAGGAAGTCAACGTCTCTCCCTATCGCAACATCCTCAGTCGGTCCTCGAATGGCGACAAGGAAGAAGACGTAAGCACTCAGACCGATGAAACGATGTCGGGGGCACACGTGCCATACGTGGCTGCAACCTCAAAAGGCTTTTCGCCTGCGGTTCTACTTAGATCAGAGCAGCGAGAAAAAGAGAATGAGGGTCGAGCGCGGTGCCTAAAGAGCAGGTGCCGCACCTTTCCTGTAGCGCTTTGAATATTTCCTGAATTCATTGAATGACGACGCCTCAATGAATACCGTTCGAACCGTAAGAGCTGGCGAGATATTAGAGAGGAAGTAGCTGGTGAAGACGGTTCAGACGACCGGACTCGGAGCTGACAGCTGGGCAATCACGCTCAAGTTCCTAGATAACCCGGAAAAATACGGCCTGAAGCCCGACCTGTCCGACCTTGTGCTGGTCCACGCGGTCACGGGTAACGAATTCCCGGACACCCTTACTACTGCGGAAAAGTACCTGCTGCCCCGCCTCCGGGAGGCCAATGTCCGTATGGTGCAGGTGAGTCGAATGAGCTCTTCTGACGCGGATGGAATCGCCGTTCTCGCAGACACCCGGCAGCCCCGCAAGATATTTCAGCAGGGACCATGGCGTCTGTCGGACTGGCTCATGCGCGCTGGGACCGTTCCCCAAGTCGCCAACGGCCGCCGGACCTGCTCGATACGCTCGAAAGGCTGGGTGCTGGATAACATTCTCGACCACGTGCTTGAGGGAGACGAATGCAGGCGTGCCATCGGGTACAACAACGACGAGATCTCCCGAATGCTCAAGGACAGTCAGATTCAGGATCAAGTGAACCAGGCCGCAGGAAGGATCGTCTGTACCCCGTACTACCCACTCATCGATGACAAGATGGGACGCGCGGAAGTAGAGCAGTATGTGCTTCAGAACGCAGGGATCGTCGTAAATAAATCATATTGCTGGATGTGCCCATTCTCGGGTGTGGCCGCGTCCCGGGACCGGCACGAAGCCCGACTGCGGCAATACCCGGAACACGCTGCCTATGTGCTGCGAATGGAACAGGCTTCGCTCGCGCTCAACGAAAACTCTTCGCTGTACGCGACCGCCACGCTCCTCAGCCGACTGCTGGAGGATCCCGCCAACGAAGCCATCATCGAGACCTACCGCCGATCCCTCGAGACAGCGCCACACGCCGTCTACGAGGTGCGCCGGATCTACGACGCCGCACGCACAGACGACTGCCGCCAGCACCATGGGAAGAAGTGCGGCACCCCGCGGTGGTGGTGCCACGAGCCCCGCACCGAGGCCTGCCGACGGGAGCACCCTCCACTTGAGCACGTCGTCGGGCATGACGAGCAGGGCGCTCCCATCACGCGGTTCGACCCGCCGTGGTGCGAGGGCCCCGTTCAGTGCCGAGGAGAGGCGAAGAAGGGGGTCGCCTGGCGGTCGGTGCGGACCCTCTTCGAGGGGCCGCGCTCAGACGCGGAAGCCTTGGTGCGGAAGTTCGCGGCCCGAAGGGGAGCTCAACTGGACCGGGGAGCGACCTCTGGCGTCGAGCGCGCCCACTACCTCCGTCGGGACAGCGGCTATCCGTGTGCCGAGGCATATCTCGTGGCGGCCCCTGTCGGTATCGCCGACAAAGAACGGCCTGGCTTCAAGGAGAAGTGGCTGAAGACCACAGGCCGCTCGGGCACCTGGTATCCGCCGCTGCGCGACTACACTCCCGTCGCAAGCGAGCGGCTCAATGGCCCAGTGCCGATTGTTCGGCTCGACCTGGCTGCGTGACAGGACAGGCCGGGGGAGGGGCCGGTCTTGCGACTGGCCCCTGGGGCCGCGGCCATCAGGCTGACGCGACCGCGTCGGCCCTCCTGGCCGGAGTAGTAGATGGCGCCGTCCGGGCCGCCGCTGTTTCATCGGCGGCCCGGACGCGAAGCCAGCCGCGAGAGCAAAGCACAACCAGCGCGGCGGCGCCGGAGGCCCCGAGCGCAACGCCGTAGTTGCCGTCAGTCCAACCAGCTACGGCCGATCCTGCTGCGATTCCCAAGTTGACCGCAGCTATCAGCCAGCCGAAGGCCTCAGTGGCCGTTCCGGTCGGCGCCACTGTGTTGATGACTAGGCAGGCTGCGCACACCAGAGTCGAGAAGCACACCCCCGGAAGGATGACGAGAGCCGCGGATGGGGCTGCGCCCAGGCCCCACATCATTGGCACCCATGCCGCCACGTGACCGACGGCCAGCACCACGAGATGGGTCAACGGGCCGCCAGGCCAGCCCCGCGCACCATAGACGAGCCCTCCGACAAGGCCACCGAAGGACATGAACGCTGGCAGGGCACCGGCGAACCAGGCCACACCCACGGACTCGCCTTGAGCAGCCGCGCAGACCCGCACCGCGCCGACTGCCCCTCCAGCACATACGAGAGCACCAAGCAGCACGAGCACCTCCCGGCTGCGCAGTGGACCGAGCCAATGGCGTTCCGCCACGGCGAGGGGCCGCAGCTCACGAGCAGGCCGTGACAGTCCCAGGGACAGACCTCCGACAACCCCGACCGCCGCAGTCGCAGCAAGCGCCGCCCCAGAGGCAAGAGCGGCCAACAGCGCGGCCACCAGTGGGCCTACCACGTAGACAGCCTCTTGGGAGCCGTTGTCCAGAGCGTACGCGGCGCGGAGATACCCAGACCGAGTGGGCAGGATCCTCGGCCACAGTGTGCGCAGCCCCGACTCCAGGGGCGGGTTCGAGAGTCCGGCCACGGCCGCCAGTAGCACACTAAGGCCAGTGCTTCGCGTGCCCACAACGGCCAGCACCCCGAGTGCGCTGGAGGCGGTGACCGCGCCGGCCACGATCGGGAGGGCCGGACCTCGCCGATCCGCGATGCGTCCGAGAGCTGGTTGCCCAACGGCGAACGCCATCAAGTACACAGCCGAAAGCGCGCCACCGAAGCCGAGGGATCCGTGCTCGTCATGCGCCTCGAGGAGCAGGCTAACCGGGGCCATAGCGTTGGGTAGACGCCCCACCAGGGTGGAGAACAACAAACGTGCCGCGTAGGGCGTGCGAAGCAGATGCGCATAGCTGACGTCGGCCGGCCGATCACTGGCACTTCGGCGATGGTCAGGTCTGCTCACGTCAACTCCTTGCCTCGGACTACGACGGGCGGGGCGTGTGCGGCCCTGGACCTGAGGTCGGAGAGCGCGGTAGTCGACGCTTCCCAAACGGACGCAGCCCAGCAAGCGCTTGAAACAGGGCAACTGAGAGGCTCCTGTGAGGCGGGAAGGGTCATCGCCTAAGTCCCGCTGTACGGGAAGTCCTTCAAGGTTGCTGGCCCGCCGAAGGACGGATCACAAGAGAGATCGAACGAGCCACGTTGAATCGCCCCCGACTTCCTCTGCTGACTGAGCGGAGAGCCGTGACGCCCGGGCTAGACCCGGCCTGCAGGAACTCGCCAGGCCCGCCCATGCCTCGTGCAGCGAGGTCCTGGACCACACAGCTGTTGGCCGGCACCGAGCGCAGGGTCACAGGAATTCCCCACCCAACTCTTGAATGCGCCCAGCCACCTCCCTACGTTCACCTCACCCCCACCTCACCCCGTGCGACCCAGCCCTGCTGCGCGGGCCGCCGCATCGCCAACCTCACGCCAAGGGATGACCCCATGGGAAATGAACGCCGCCGCGCTTACCTGCACCTGGCGACCTGCCCGGCCGATGAACAGCCCCAACTGCATGCATTGCTGACCGGTCGCGGATTCCGCGAGGTGCCGGCCCCCTCCATGCCTACACAGCTCAGCGACGACTCTCTGTACACCTGCGACGAATTTCCCGTTGGGACCGACGAGGCGTCGGACACACGCGAGTTCGCCCACACGATCACGGTCAGCGCCCTGATGGAGTGCGCGCCTGGGGCGTCCTGGCGCTTCTGGAGCGGCATCGGCTACGCCGACGGAACACAGGTCATGGGGCAGCTCAATCTGCACCATCCGTCGCTCGGGCTATTCCCAGAGCCTCACGTTGCCCTGGACTGTGACGACGACGGCCGGGTGTGGCTTTCTGTGGCCACCGTCGAAGGCCTGCTCCAACGGTCCGCCGCGGGTGAGCCCGTCGACCTGGCTGCTATCACCGGAGGCCAGTGGGAGGCCCTCATCAGCCAAGAAGCACAGGCCCAGACCACACGCCGTTTCCACATCTGACCCAACCCACAACGTCAACTCACCGCGAATTCAGCACCCCAAACACAGAGCCCCGGCGGCGCGACCGCGGCGCCCGGGCCCGACCAGAGGAACCAATGATGGACCTGTCCAATCCGCCGCCTGGCGCCACCTCCAGCCCACCCGAAGTAGCTGATCTGCGTCGTCTGGGGGACCGAACCGACGCCGAACTCACCATCATCAGGGCACGCGTCACGGAGCTACTCGTCGCGCGCCGACAGGCAGCTGCCGCGAGCGCACTACGGGATCTCCTTCAGCCGCCCACCCCCCCGCAGACCGGCCTGGCGCGTGCACTGGTCCAGCCCGACCGGACCGGACAGTTCGTGCTCCACTACGATGGAGGAGGCGCTCGGTCGGTGAACCTAGACACGGAGCACGCCCCCTTGCTCGACACCGCCATCGCCGGCCTGGTCGAGCTCGGCGCCGAGATGATCGCAGGCCGTCTGCTGATCAGGATGTCGCCGCTCGCCTCGACAAACCTGCCTTGCGCAGTGTGTGACTCCACATCCTGTGGTGCGCCCGACAGTCTGCCCGACGGTAGGTGCGCCGCCTGCGAAGCCCACCTGCACCGCGAGCACAGGCTCCTCGGCGTGAACTGCTCGGAGTTCGTCCCATTCTGAGCGCACCGCCAGAGGCGCCAAGATCCCCGTATCATCAACCGCCCCGCAACCCTCGCGAACATCGGGAGCGTCAGTACCCTGAGTGATGTTGAAGGAGCCGAAGTGACAAGCATTGAATGGCTGCAAGGAAATCTGCGAGCTGTTGTAGATGGGTTCGTCGCGAACCCTGACCGGGCCCAACCCGAGATCGTTACTGCCGAAGACGGCGAGCCCGTTGCAGTGCTCATGCCCCTGCCGATGCTCGTGGCGCTTCTCCGAGCTGAACGCGTCGACAACGCCGACATTGTCGACCTTGCTGGCAAGCGAGCCGCCGAGGCCGAGGAAGAGGGCGTCAGCCTAGAGGAACTCACGCGGCTTGTGGCGGCCCACGACCCGGAGAATGCAGCAGAACTGCTGCAGGGTCTCGGCCCCGCCGACGAGGACCAGCCCGGCTGACGGAGGCCAGGACGATGCGAGCAGACCGCTACCGAAGCCACCACCTCCCGCAGGTGGGCGCTGACATCGCGGCCCTCGGCGACATTCAACTGCAGAGAATTGCGCTCATCCGCATCGGACAGCTCGCCGCCGAGGAAATCCGAGGAAGACGGCTAAAGAAGCTACGCTCCTGGCCAGCCGAACTTGGCAACTGCTGGAAGCTGTACTTCGACCTCCAGGAACACGACATCGGTCGTCGTCTCAACCAACAGGCTCCCCGGTACCGCATCGTGTACCGCTTCCTTCCTCCAACTGACACCCCGCACGACACCGACCGTCGGCCGCGACTTCAAGTCCTGGCCGTCGGCCCCCGCCGGCAGGCCGAGGCATACGAACGCGCAGCTGCACGACTCACTCTTCCCGCCGTGAAGGCCGAGCAAGCGATTCAGCCCCAGGAACGCGCACCTGACACTCGGCCGGCCCCTCCCGCGCTGACGCCCGCAGCGGCACAACTAGCAGCGCTTGCACGAGATTCCGCGCAGGCCTCACGTAATCGGACCGAGTACTTCCGCACGTCCCTTCCTCCGCCCCCACCACTGCCGCCACCTCAACGATCTAGCACCTCTCCACCACCGAGACCGCCCATCCAGCCACACATACCTCCGACCCCCACCCCCGGAAGCCCCGTGAGGCCCGGGCCGTGAGCCGTAGCGCTGACTGGCCCCAACCCGCACGAATTGCTACCCGGATCACCCGACGCCTACAGGAGACCACCAATGCCGAACACCACGCTCGCACGACGCGTCCACGCCCACCTGCACGACGACCTCACCACGACTGAGGACCTGGCCCTCGTAACACTCCGCGAGGCCCGCGCCCTCAACGGCCAGGCCGATAACGAGCACGCCCATGCCGTGCCGCAGCATGCCGGCCACGCGCTGAGCCTCGATGCACTCGATGCAGCCCAGCTCTTCTCGCCTGACCTGACACGCGCCGCCGCACTCGATGCCCTCGGCCAACTGGCCAACGGAGCTGATGCCATCGACTGGGATGCAATCCTCGACCCCTATGGCTTGGACACTGCTATGGCCGCACCGGCCTGAGCGGCGCACCGGCGGCACCAAGCGGGAGGGATGAGCAACACCCACCCGAGCGGATCCATACGGCCAGGCCTGATGCGCCGTCGCGGTTCGCCACCGCGATCACCCACGCGTCCCGGCAAGCGTTCACTTCGAGCACGCGATGGGCGGAGCCGGCTCCGATCTCACCGTCGTCGCATCGTTTCCCGACTGGAACCTTCACCACGCCACCACTGGCCGCAGCGAGCCTGGAATCTGGGTCTTTGGACGCTCTCCGCCCACCGGCTCACGTTCGAGGGGACGCGAACGGTCCTGCGACCGTGATGGATAGGGAACAGTGAAGTTCGACTCCGTCAGCCCGTCACGCCGCGCTGAGGCGGATCAGCAAAAGGGGCCCGGGGTGAGGCGGCTACTGCATCTAAGCGCCTGCGGAGCCACAGCCTTTGGGTGGCCTGTCGGACCGGTGGCGAGCCTCTGCGGCAGTCACGAGAACTGCCACCCCAAACCATTGAATGAAAATACCTAGCTAAATAGATTGCAGGTCGTGAGCGATCCGCTCAGCTATCCCAGTCATTCCATGAGGAGACGCCATGACCACCAAGGGACTTGCCCAGCCCAAGACCGCTGCCGAGAGCTACACGCTGGCCCTCGAAACAGCTGGCCTACTCGCCGATGCGGTTGAGAAGCGCTACGACCGGTCCGCCTCCGGCTATGCCGCGGCGCTCGCAAGCCTCTGCACCTTGCACCAGCTCCAGCTGTCCCGGGAGTGCGTCAACTGCCATGGAAGTGGCGTCGTTGACGGAGACTCCTGCCCCAACGTCGTCGCGCACCATGCGGCCTAACCGACGCACCTTGCGGGCGCTTGGCACGTCCTGTGGGCCTGCTCATGGCAGGCCGCGTCCATTGCCCTCGCGCCTTCCCTATTCCCGCCACGCCACCACCCCACCCAAGAACAGGGCGCAATGACCTCCGTCCAGATGCTTCTACTGACCGGCATACTTCTCGGCCTGTCCCTCGTGATCTTTGCGGTCTGGGGCCCCAAACCTGCCCACCGCTGGCTGCTGGCCATGTCGGCAGGCTTCACCCTGACTGGCCTCGCCGGCCTGGCGTTCGGACGAAACACTGCGCCCGAGCTGATCGCCGCATGCCTGTGGTTCCTGATCACAGTTGCGAGCTGTGAACGACCCCAGGACAGTACTGTCAGCCACCAAAGCACCCAGCCGTCAGGCAAAGTCAGCCGCTCCTCGTGAATGACGTCCGCCAGCAGCTGAACTCCTGCCCGGATCACAGGCAACTCTCATGCTGACCGCCTGAACCCACAGACTTCCGGGGCGCCCACTATCGGGCGCCCCGGGCCCACTGGCGGATGAGCACCCCGCCAACGCCCAGAGCGAAGGAACTTCCCAATCGTGTTGTCAAGCTGCTCCCGTGACGGGAGGTGAAGCATGAAAGCACTCTCCGTCACGGATCATCGCCCACAGAACGTTGAGGCGTCGGCGCGCGAGGGCCAGCAGCGCCTGCTTGTGCCCCTTGCCCTCGTTCCGCTTCCGGTCGTAGTACGCCTTGGATGCGGGGCAGCACCGAAGGCTGACCATCGCGGACAGGTACATAGTTCTCAGCAGCCCGCGGTGATAGCGCCGGGGTCTGCGCATGTTGCCGCTGACGCGGCCGGAGTCACGGGGCCTGGGGGCCAGGCCGGCGAAGCCGGCCAGGCGGTCGGAACTGGCGAAGGCGTCCATGTCGCCGCCGGTCGCGGCGATGAACTCTGCGGCGAGCTTGGTCCCCATGCCGGGCAGGCTCCGGATCACCTCGGCGTGCGGATGCTCGCGAAACCGAGCCTCGATCAGGGCGTCGAGCTCGGCGATCTCCTCATCGAGGTCCATCACCCCCTTCGCGAGGCGGACCACCATGGCAGCGGCCAGCTTCTCGCCAGGGAGCGCGGTGTGCTGAGACTGGGCGGCCTCCACCGCCGTCTTCGCCAATGCAGCGGCACCTCGGACCTTGCGGTTCTTCAGCCACGTCTCGATCCGGGTCACGCCCGCACGACGGATCGCCGCCGGGGTCTGGAAGCCGGTCAGCAGCACCACCGGACCGTGGTTCGTCAGCTCCAAGGACCGCTCCAACGCAGGGAATATCTCCAGGAGTTGGGCACGCAGGCGGTTGATCTGGCGGGTGCGGTCGAAGACTACGTCCAGACGACGGGTAGTCAGGGTGCGCAGGTCGACGGCGATCTCGTCGCCGGGCCTCAGCAGGCCGAGGTCACGGCGAACGCGAGCCTGGTCGGCGATGACGAAGGCGTCCTTCGCGTCCGTCTTGCCCTCGCCGCGGTAGGTGATAGAAGCACGGTGGACCGCCAGGCCGGTGAGGTAGGCGACCGGCTGACCGTGGCTGGTCAGCAGGCCGATCAGCAGCGCGGCACCACCATGGTTGAGGTCCACCGCCCACAGCACATCCCGCGATATCTCCAGGACGTCGCCGATCAGAGCGAGGAGCTCGGTCTCGTCGTTCTGGACCCGGCGGGACAGCAGACGCTTGCCCTCCGCGTTGATCACCACCGCATGGTGATGCGTCTTGCCGATGTCCACTCCGGCCCAGATCTCGGGCACGTTCCCCTCCGCCAGCTCGTCGTACATCGATCCCACAGACGACCTCGCCGACGTTGTCCTACAGCAGCGATCGGAGTCGCATCTCCCAATTGGCGGTCGAGTCGTCGCGGGGCTCCGGGCGGCCAAGTTCCTTGAGCCATCGAACGGTCTCCACCATGCCAGCCATACCCAGAACCCCTGGGCCCTCCGATCTTACGAATGACCAGATCAGACCCACATCTGAAAGGTAGGACATCACCGTGCACGAGAAGCCCGACCTGAACGGCCCGCTCGCCCGGCTCCGCGAGAACACCGTGGCCTTCAAAGCCAGCCTGGACCAGCACCTCTCCGACGAGCGGAAGGGTAAGGGCATCGCTTGGGACGTTGAGCTGATGGAGCAGCGTGACGACATTGCCGCGGCGATCGTGAAGGACTTCGGCGTCATCGACGAGGAGATGTCCAAGCGCCGGGTCATCGACAGCCCCGCCCCATCGGCGTGGACCATCGACCGTCTTTCCGACGAGCAACTCACCGCGGCAAAGGCCGATTGGCCCGAGCTGGGCATGTTCTCCGACGAAACGGTTCGCCGGGTTGCTGACGTCCTCGGCATCCGCATGGTGAGGGCCATGGCGCAGGAGGCCGTACGGCGGTCTCCCGCCGTGCTCCAGGCCCTCGATGCCCGCGCGTCCTAGCAGCCGTCCCACGCCCTGCAGGCCGCCCTGATGCCCTGGAGCGGCAGCCGTGACGGCGCTCCCTCCCCACGCTGAGGTGGGCACGCGGCTCACCTCGGCTGCGCACCTCGTTGCCAGGCCCAGACAACACCACAAGTACGTTCGCTCGCCCCCACCCATTCGTCTCACGGGTGGCTTCTGCGACAAGGAAGGCCGCAACTTCCATGCTTCACACTGATACCCTCCGTCGCCTTGCCCAGGCCCGCGTCCAGGAAGACTGGGAGCACCAGCGCACCGCAGGCATCTGCACCTGGGGCCCGGTGAATGCCGCCAGCCGGGGGGCGGTCGCCCGGCGCCTGGTCGCCGACGCTCTGCGCCGCGCCGGCCTGGAGACGACCCGCATCGACCGGTACCAGCCCGAACGAGGCCGCAAACGCGGCTTCCTGGTCACCGGTGACGAGACCGCGGTGCGCATCACCATGCATCCCCTGCCCATGAAGGACGACGAGCAGGCGGCGGTAGCCCGCGCGGTCGCCTACAACGGACTGGAAGTCATCTGGCGAATTGACTGGGACCTCGTACGTGAGCGGCGCTCGGTGATCGTCTGCCCAGGCGTGTTCGACTGGCGGGGGGCGACCACCGTCCCGCTGGAAGCCAAACCGATCCCGGTGGTGCTGCCCGAGCAGTGCGACCACCCCCGCGGATACCTGTCCGCCGTCGTCGGGAAATCACACGTCACCCTCAACCGGGACACCCCCCACCACTCGCCGACCTACGTTCGGCTACTCGCGGCCTGGACGCTGGAGCGCAGCGGTGAGGTCCTGAAATACCCCGGCGGACTGGTCACGATGACCGATCCGACCCGCCACGCCGTGTGGTTCTACTGGCCCGCACCCTCCTACCTAGCCAATCGCGAGTGTGCGCAGTGCGGCCATTTCCGGAGCGAACACGGCTCCGCCCTCTACGACGATGCATGTGCGCGCTTCCAGGCTGACCGCGTTGCCCCCTGACCAGCCGCTTTCGGGCGGGGCACGGACCCCGCCCCGCCAGCCCCAGAGCTGCGTACATCCCGCCTGCGAGCGGTTCGCATAGCCGACCGCGACCGAGGGGAGTCGGGGCGGCTCTCCGACCCATCCAATCTATTGAACTGGATAGATCGTCGCCCGCTCCCGGCCCAGCCTCAGCACCAGCAACCGGGTCCCCCACAGACAGGGGGAGCCCCCGCTAGTACATCAAGAGACCAGTCCTGCTCGTCTATTGAATGAAGACAATTGAGAAAATAGTTTGCGGCTATTAGTCGTACTGCCCACCCACCACCCGAAGGGAACATGCCACATGTCCGTCGACGCCCACGCCTCCGAAAGCCACTCCCGCCCAGTGAGCGGCAGCCCCGCCAGCCCCTACACCCCGGCCGGGCTGCCCACGCCCGAGGAGGCCATGCGCTACCTGGGCGGCACCTTCTCCTGGGACGCCTTCCACGGCCGCAACGCGGTCGAAGGAGCCCTCGCCTCCACGTTCGGCATCACGGTCGAGGACGCCGAGGCCCTCACCGGCTGGCTCATCACTGCCGGATACCTCCTGGACGTCCGTTACGACCCCGCGACCGGGCATGTCTCGCGAATCCTGCGGGGCCGTGCGCAGGTGTTCACTCAGGCCGTCGACCGCGGGTGGTGGGTGACCCGTCAGGGCCGAGTCCTCACCGAGCCGCTTGCCCGCCCCGACACGGACGCGCCCCGCGCGGGCCTGTACCTGACGCCCTCCGCCGCCGAACGCCACTTCGCCTGACCCAAAGTCCAGGAGGGGGCAACGGCGACGCCCGGCCCCGCCGTTGCCCCCTTCCAAGCAGCACCCCGGCATTTCGCTGCCGACCTCCAGGAGAACTCTTGAGCAGCGCGCCCGGCCTCTTCAACCTCACCCCGGTCAAGAACGCCATCGACCTTGCCGAGACCTATGACCAGGACGGCGCCCCGCTGTCCGCCCGCAGGAACCTGCTGCACGCCCGTACCCTGCTGGACCGCCTCGTGCGCAGCACTGGCGCGGTCCCCGAGGACTTCTTCGTACCCGGCTCGACGTACGCCCTCGGTGACGGGTTCACCGCACCCGAGGACGTCCGCTACTTCCTCGTCGAGCACGTCATGCGTCACCCCGACCGCGGGATCTGGCGTGCCGTGGGCTGGGAGCGCACCGGCCTTCCCGAGGCGCCCTGGCACGGCGGCTTCCACGATGAGGGCGAGTTCAAGGATTGGACGGCCCTCCTGCCCGATGATGCCTGCACTTGCGTGACGCACTGCGACCAGGACCCGGCAACCGCCTGCTCCTTGTCCGGCATCCGGCACGTGCACCCCGCTCTCCCGGGCCGCCCCGGTGCCTACGGGCCGTGCCCCGAGCACCCGGACGCCCCCGGAGACCACTGACGCCCGCCAGGCCCGGCCGGGGAGCGGGCACGACTGCCCGCCCCCGGCCTGCCCCCTCGGCACATGCCCCCGCACCAAACACCTAGCTCCCCGGGCGGACCGAAGCATCCAGCGCCCGCACTTCCCCACACCTTCGAACACCCTGGAGAACACCCGATGAGTGACCACGCCCTGCCCGACGGCTGGACGATCCAAACCCGTTCCGCCCTCGGCCTGATCGCCCTCACCCTTTACGACGACGCCGACGAGTTCTGCCAGACCGACTACCACGAGCAGACCGCCCCACCCGTCCACCCCGACGCCCGCGCGATCCTGCGCGCCCTGGAAAGCCTCCCCGCCCTGCACATCTACCGCGCCCTGGACAAGGTCCCCCCGTCCCTGCGGGACGCCGCGCAAGCGCTCCTCAACAGCTACTTCGAACGCCTCGCCCACACCCAGGCCGACGCCGCCGCGCTTCGACAGGCAATCCCTGACTTCGATGCCCTCACTGCCCGGCTGCGCCGCTCAGTCCCCGACTGCCACACCGACGCCTACCGCGCCGACGAGACCGGCCGCTTCAGCCTGATGCTCGCCGCTACCGGAGCCGCCGCCGGCCGACTCCTCACCCTCCTTGCAGCC
Source organism: Streptomyces sp. NPDC001709 (assembly GCF_053596375.1). Lineage (NCBI taxonomy): Bacteria > Bacillati > Actinomycetota > Actinomycetes > Kitasatosporales > Streptomycetaceae > Streptomyces > Streptomyces sp. NPDC001709. The sequence goes on from NZ_JBSFGB010000012.1 coordinate 210,431, forward strand.
TGGCCACCCTACGCCCGGGCCGGGGACGATGAGCTGCCCCACGGCGTCACAGCCGACCTCGATACGACGACCACCCTCACCGTCACCCTGGACGCCCGCCACACCCGCATCTTCCTCGACTGGTACCGCAACGACTCTGGCCTTCCCGTCGACGTCGACGGCACCGACCGCCGCGTCGGCGAGGCAGAGCTCGCTGCCCGCATGGCCGCCCGCCTGCGGGAGATCGGCGTCGAGGCGGACACCGCCAACACCGGCTCCACCTGCTGGGTGGCCGTGGTGCCCATTTCTGAGCGACTCCATCTCGAAGTGTTCTGCCCGGAGGATGAAGGGTGGAGCTGGACCCTGCACTGCGATGGCGAACAGATCGATGTGGGCTACTGGTCCACGACGAGCACGGCCGAGGCTGCGAACCGCATCGCAGACCTGAAGGAATCCCTGGGCGCCACCGTCGCCTGACAGCGTTGCCCACCCGGCCAACAGCGCACCCGCACACGCCGACCCGACGAGCGATCCCCCGCCCCGGACCCCGGGGCCGGGGACGACCCCCGCCTGCTTCCCAAGACGCCCCACGCCAACCGCGCGGCCCCAAGCGCCCGCCAGTGCGACCACACTCAGGAGCCACCCCTATGACGTCCGCTCACGCCCGTGCCCTGCCCGACGGCTGGACGATCCACCTCAGTGCCGCTCTGAACTTGACCGTTCTGACCCTGCGCGCCAGTGACGGCAGGGACTGCGAGATCGGCTACCACTCCGGCACCGACTTGGGCAGCCCCGAACTCACCGTCCGCGCTCTGGACGAGATCACAGATCACGCCCTGCGCGCCGCAGCCCTGGAACTGCTCGACAACTACGCCGCACGACGGGCAACGGTCCACGCCAACGCCGACGCCTTCTCGGACGCTGTACCTGACTGGTCCCAGCTCACCGGCCGGCTGCACCGTGCCGTCCCCGGCTGCCGGATCGAAACCGACCTTGACCACCAGGCCCTCGCTCTCACCATGACCCTGGCCGCTGACGGCCCCTCCGCAGGCCGACTCCTCACCCTCATTGCCTCATGGCCCGACAGCGCCACCGACGGCATCGACCGCGAGCTCACCGAGACCGGCACCCTCACCGTCCGCTTCACCCAGGCCCGCGCCCAGGAATTCCTCAGCTGGTACCGCACCGAACCTGGCTTCGACGTCGACTTCGACACCGATTCCGTCTACCTGCGCGACGGCGAGGACGAGATCGCCATGTGGACCGAGGCCGAATGGACAGAGGACCCCCGCCTGGTCCTCGGCATCGTCAATGCCGTCCACATCGGCAACACCCAGGGCCCGAGCGCACTACGCGACGCACTCGCCTCCCATCCCAAGCCCGCGTGACCCCTCTGCCCTGACGCGCCCCCGACAGCCTCGCGCAGCCCGTCATCCGCCCACAGGCCGCTCTCAAAGCCGTACGGCTCCGCAAGCTGCCCCTGCTCACCACGCCCCGGCCCCTCCACACCGGGCCACTGCCAAGGAGACAGAACCCCTATGAGCAAACCCGTCACCGCCAACATGCCGACCACCTCTATCCCTGACCGTACAGTTGCCCTCCAGGCCTGGCAGAACGCCTTCCAGAAGCGGAACGCAGACACCATGTTCCGAAGCGCCCTGGACCCCCTCGCCCGTCAGGTACGCGCCCTGCTGGCGCAGGCCCCGACCGGCGGAGAGCCGCTGACAATCAGCTCGGTGGACCAAATGCCGGAGCCCGCACGGGACTTCTACGCAAAGCTGATCGATGTTGCCGAGGCGCTGGCCGACCTGATGGAAGACCACCTGCCAGACAGCCTCCAGAGCCGTCATGCGGCCCTGGCGCTGATCGGGGACGCACTCGGCGCCTTCCGCAACGCCACCGCGCTAGCAATGATCGCGACCTGCGGCTGCCAGACGTGCGAGAAGGCCCTCAAAGAGCGCAACCCCGGCACACAGACGGAAGGCACACACCCCATAAACCGCCTCATCTACCCTCGTACGGCCACCGTCATCGCGGACAGCACCCGCATGGCGTTTGCCGCCTACGCCGCCGTCCCGAATCGCGCAGCCGCGCATAGCCTGCACAAGAGCATCCACGACATGTGGGGATTCACTTACTTCGCCCTCCGCAACGTCGACGGGCCGCAGTGGGACGAACTCGGCCGGGACATCCTCGCCACATGCAAGGCGATCGGCGCGGCCGGGAACATGCCGGACGTGGAGCCTCCCACCGTCATCGAAGCCGCAACCCGCCTCATCGAGCGCTTCGAGGAGACAGCGGGCATCACCCGCCCAGAGACGGCGTCCGCGCTGCTCCGTGACCACGGATGACGACGTAGCGAATCACGGCATCCAATTGAATGGTGGGCGCTGCGTACATAGTTTGCGTGTTGCTGGAGAACCCGAATCCATTGGCCGAGCACCGCGCCACCGCATGCCAGGACCACCGCGCCGCCGCATCTGCACCTTCTGACCGTTCATCCGGTCGCCGCTCTGCCGCCCGCGCCGGCGCCAGGGCGGCGGCCTCCCCACATCTCACAGGAAAGCCCCCTTCATGACCGCCACTCCGAACCCCGCCACCATCGCACGTACCTACGCCAAGAGCGCCCACGCCGCGTTCAGTGCCGCCTGCGAACGACTGGCCGACCTCGCAAGTAACCGGCCCCTCGACCTCGACACCCAGCACCACGACGCGTTCATCGCCACCCGGGCCCTGTTCACCATCTACAACCGGGCCCTCCTCCTCGATGACAACGGAAACAGCGCATACGGCGACGACCGGGTTATCGACCGCCTGATGGACGCCCGAAACAGCAACGCACGGTGGCTCAAACAGTCCAAGTCCCTCCAGTCCGGTCTGAACCAGGTCGAGGCCCACCACACCCAGGAAGCCGCCCGCCGCTTCCTCAGCGACACCGCCTTCCTCAATACAGGCCCGGTCGAGGGGGAGGCCGGGCAGCAGCCCGCCACTGTCATCGTGGTCACCGGTGACGCCCTCCACGAGGCGCTCCTCGAACTGAACGCATCCGGCACCGTCCAGTGGCAGGACCTCAACGGCGGCGAGGTCCGGCTGCAACTGCCCCAGCGCAGCGACGAGGACGACGAATAGCCGCACCGCGCGCCCTCGTCCGAGCCCCTGCGGGCCGCGCCCTTGGCCAACCGGCACCAGGCGCGGCCCGCGCCGTCTTTAGCCAACCGGCCCGCAGGCCAAAACGCCCCATCGGAGGATTTTGTATGCCGCCCGACGCACCCTTACCGGCACCCGGCCACCGCACGTCTGAACTCGACCCGGTGCGCCCCAACCTGGTGGAGATCCCCGCCTCCCCGTGGAACGGCCGACACGTCACAGCCCCCTACCGGCAAAAGGGCACCGTACGCAAGGTGTACGCGGCGCCCGACAACGTCGAAGTCGCCCTGATGACCGACACTTCCTGGCCCCGCCCCACGGTTCGCATCCAGGTGACGGAACTCCTCGCTCTGCCGGGCCAGCGCTCCGCCCGCCGCGCCGAATATTTCGACAACGAACGTCAGATCCGCAGGCTCTACCGCACTGGCCGGGTTGGTGCATCGAACCGGACTACCACCGCCTACTGGCGGCGTATCCAACGCTTCGGCCACTACCTGACCGCCCTCAAGTTCGTCGAACTCAGCCTGCTGGAACAGGTCCGGGCAGGCGACGAACTCGTCTACGCCGGCGGAATCCGCGTGGTCGTCCTCGATCCGGACCTGCGCCGCAACCTGTTGGGCTGGCGCGACCGGATGCGCGTCGAACTCACCCAAGCGACCCGCGACGACCCCGACATGTTGCGCGCCTGGCACCACGACCCGGATCACCCCCACGACGCGATCCTCCTCCACGGCGGCGACGGACTGCTCCTGCCCACCCTCGGCCTGCTCTGACACCCCATCCCGGCCCGTAGGCAGCCTTGACGCCCATACAGGCTCTGAGGATCACATATTGAATGCAGATCGCCATTTGCATAGTTTGCAGCCGTCTGGATGGATCAAGGAAAGGGAATCCCATGGCCGAGGTTTTGATGACCGATCTCGCGCAGGCTGCGGTCGCACTGACCGTCTCTCACCTTGACAAGAAGTACGAACTGGTCTATGTCGACCGCGGTGACCGTCTGACCGACGACCAGATCCGCAAGCTGCTCGCCGGTGATGAGGAGGTCCTGGACGAGGACTGGGTGAGCGAGAACAGGTGGCACGGCGTTAACGCCGTCCTGGACAGCCTGCTGGACAAGGAAGCCCGTGGCTTCCTGGACGAACACGGCGCGCTGGAGCAGGTGCGCGAAGCGATCGAAGAGCGCGACGAGTCCGACCCGATCCGCGACCTGATGCGTGGGACCGGCTCGAAGCTGTTCCGCTACCGGCTCGACGCCCATGCCGAGTCCGGCACGTGGAAGTTCTCCGACGAGCAGCTAAGCAGCGCCGCGCGCGCCCTGGCGGCCGCGGCAGGCGTCGACTTCTGGGACAACTGCGTGGCCTTGCGGGAGCTGGTGGCGAATGCCAGCTGCGGCGGCAGTCTGCACGTCCTGTGGCGCGGCGATATCAAGCCCGTATACGACGCCGTGTGCACGGTGCGCTTCAAGGATCATGCGCCCGAGGTCACGGTCCAGTGGACCGACCCCGAACTACTCCTGCTCGACCAGTGGAGCGGGACCGGTTACACGGTGCGAGTGCGCGGCACCGTAAGCCTTGGCTTCGACCCGGACCGCCTCTGCATCGACACCGCCCGCGGACCGGGCGGCTACTCCTGGACCGATGTGGTTGGGCGCGGATACCAGCCAGAAGGCGACGAGCCCGAGTTCATCAGTCCGAATGCGTAAGGAGCACCTTGCGGCAAGGCAGCGAGGCCCAACTGGGCAGCCTACAAGCCGTCTGGGGTAAGGCTCCCTGCTCCGGTGTCTAGGCGCTCGACCCGACCGAGCCCATGGCGTAGACGCACCCACCGGCTGCCTGGGGGAGGGGAGGGGATCCCGCTCCTCCCCCAGGCCAACCCGACCACACCGAGCACCTCAACTGGAGCCACGCTGCTGTCCCTGCCTCTCTGCCCCTGAACCCACCCCGCGAAGAACACACCCGCACGCAACGAGGCGCTCGACAGCTATGCCGATGCCTTCCGTGCATTGGGTGCAGAGGGCAGGAAGGTGATGCACGCCCAGGCGGCATCGACGAGCACCCCGGCGGTGTCCTCTGGCGATCACACCAGGGAGTACCCCTCCCTGCCCCCATCTCGCGGGGTAGCCCGCCTTGTCTGCCCCGTGCGCCTGCCCCCGCCGACCACCATCAGGAGAGGTTCCGTGAGTGAGTACACCGCCCCTGCCCCGGCCTGTACCGGCTGTGAAAGTGTCCGCCAGCGAGTAACTGACGAGGACAAGGCCCGTCGTCGAGCGGCGGGGTGGGCCGGGCAGTGGTGGGCCGAGAAGCACACTGAGGAGCCGACCGACGAGGCGCTGCGGGCCGCGTTCGTATCCTGTGTGAAGCCGCCCCGGCCTGGGCTGTATCCCCTGATCCGTGAGGCCATCGCAGCCTCGAGGCCCCCCGTCGCTGCTGCGCCGCTCTTCGCCGCCCTGGCGGCGCACCAAGCCGCCCAAGAAGCCGTGCTCGACCTGTCTCCGCGTGCCCTGCACACCCTGGCATGCCACCTGGAGGTGCTGCCCCTGGCCGCCCCCACCCGCCTCCATCCCGAGCTGCGCGCAGCCGGCGACGACGCAGAGGAGGCTTGGGAGTTGCTGCGCGTCGCCGACAACGACGCCAGCCGCAAGGCATCCCACGACACGGCGCGCGCCACGGTGAGCCGGGCGCGCGCAGTGATCCTGACTGTCGCCCCGCACGCTGCGCGCATGGACGGTGCCCACATGCCCGTCACCGCCGACGGCATCCGCGCGGCGGCCCGCGCTTACCACGCCGCCGCCGGCGCGCCCGAGGAACTGACCGCCCTTGAGACTGGCTCGCCGCACATCCGCGTGCTCTGCCGCAGTGACACTGGCGGCAGGAGCATCACGGCCACACTCACCGCGGGTATCAGAACACACCTTGGCCACATCCCCGCGCACCCACCCATCGTGGAGACGTTCTTCTGTCCGGAAGGCCGCACAGATGGCGCCACCAACGCGCGCATGGTCCTGCACCCCCTACTGCGAGTGGACGTCCCGGTCGACTACGTCCTCGACCGCTGAATCTGAATCCGACTCGCGCCGCCTGCCGATTCGGGCGGGCGGCCCCTAACGGCCCCCTTGCGGCCGATTCTCCGATGCTGGCGCTATGAGCGACGCGCCCGTCGTTCCTCACCGCGGCTACGCCTTCCCGGACCGTGGACTCGGCTTCTGTTGCCGACTGGGGGGTGCGGCGCCGGCGCATGGCTGGCGGGTGGGGAGAGCGAGGCAGCAAGAAGGGGAGGGGGTGGCCGGGCGGGTCACCTGCCGCCTTCCCGCCGTACGCCCGGCCCTCTGACCTGCGTGATGCGCTCTCACGGAATCTCGTGCATTTATTGAATGAAGTTAATCAACATCATAGTTTGCAGGTGCAGCGAGGGAATGCGGGAAGCACCGCAGTGAACCCGCCGCATCACATCGGGACAACACCGGGAGGCATCAATGTCTGTTTCTCTTCTGGGCCGAAAGACGATCGTCAGGCCGGGGGACACCGTCCTCATGCGGATCGCGCACTCCGAGGTCGCACGGGACATGCGCGTCGCCGGGAAGCTGATGCCTGTCCGGATCACGACCAGCAGCCGGGCGCCTATGGCGCAGATCCTGGGCGACTACGCCCACCCCTTCGGTGGCGCGGTCCACCTCGGCGAGGCTGGGCTCTTCTCCGGCACCGAGGAGATCCACAGCGACGCGATCGTCGCCACGCACCTCGCGTGGGCCCCGACCGCCGTCCCTGGCAAGTTCTACGTCTTCACCGACGGCCACCGGATCGCCGATCCGTTCGCGCGGTTCGAGGACGCCCGCGACGAGGCCCGCAAGGTCGTCCGCGGGGAGGTCCGCTGGGCCGACCGCAGCCACATGCCCTCGTTCTGGGTCCGCTTCGCTCCGGTCTCCCTGGACGCGAAGGTCAGCTATAGCTACGAGGTTCAGGGCCGCAACGGTGAGAGCCGCGCCACCCTCACGTCCGAGAAGTACACGGACTTCACCTCCGACGAGCAAGCCATCGACGCTGCCAAGCAGCTCGCCGCCGCATGGGGATACGGCTACGCCGCCCGAGACGCGCACGTCCTGGACGACACCGGCGCCGAGCCTTACCTCTTCGGCGGCCGACGGATGCTCTGGAAGGGTTGACCCGCCCCAGGGGCTGGGGCCCGCAGCCCCGGCCCCCCGGCCCCTTGTTCTGCCGCTGGCTGTCTCTGCGCGGCCTGGCCGCATCCGTTGGCGTGGCGTACTCCCGCCGTCCCCGCCCCACAGCCCTTCCCGAGGAGTGCGGCATTCGGTCGCACCCCGTCTTGCATGCGAGAGGAATTCTGTTGTGAGTGTTGCTCTGCCCGTCGTGACCGCCGCTGTGTCCCTGCCGTTGTGGAACGTCGTGATCGGCCGGGAGGACCTCGGCCCGCTGCCAGAGGGGGTCGCCCCAGGGGATGTGCGGGTGGCGCGTGCGGACATGGTCCGTGGTGGTGATCTCGTCATTGGCTACTTTGACGAGCTACCCGGTCGTCGCTGGATGCCGACCGCCCGCGTGGGGGAGGTCTGCTTTCGCGCGCTGCCCGCACGGCACCACCGGTACCGCGACCTGTTCACCCTGGACGGCATGCTGTTCCAGTGGATGGGCCACGACCTGGCGCTGGTCGTCCCTGCGGGGCTGGCCCCGGCGACGTACGCCGCCGGTGACCGCGTTGAGCGGATCGCCGAACGGCGCCCGCACCACGAGACGCTTTCCCGCCGGTTCGAGCAGCACGGCACCGTGACCGGCGCCGTCGACGGCGCGGTGACGGTCCGCTTCGACGGCGACGTGTTCCCCGTCACTCTGCCCACGAGCATGGTCCGGCACGTCGACGCGGACACTGCGCAATCCAATCGGGACATGTACGGCTTCGCACACGGCGACACGGTGGCGATGCCTCACCGGCCCGCCGTACGGGGAACCGTCGTCGATCTATGGCGCGACGTGGACGAGGTCAAGACCGCCTACGTGGTGTGGCAGAGCGAGCCGCCCGAGGACGTGCCGGTGCGCGACCTGCGCCCGTCCGCCTGACAGCCGCCCGCCGGGGAGCGCCCACCGCTCCCCGGCCGCGTGACCAGACAGGGCGCGACCATGTCATCGGACGCATCCCAGGCGCCTCTGAGGGATGTCGACGCCGAGATAGCCCACGAACGCCCTCGCCGACGGGAAGACCGTCCACCAGCACCCGCGCGTGCCCTGGGACCGCCTGACCCGATGCCAGTGCATGAGCGGCTGACGCCCCGGCCGGCCGCCCCCGACGCTCCACCACCACGTGCACCCAAGGCACCCGCCGGTTCCTTACGTCGGTAGCCACCCTTCCGGCGGAGCGGGCTCCTACATTCCGCTCCCAGCAGCCCGCTCCACCAGCCCGCCCTCGACGTCCTGTATTGAATCTGGATTCTTGAAAGCATAGTTTGCCTGTGTTGGGCCATGAGTGCTTCCGCCGCTCCGCCCGACGCTCATATCAGTGACGGTTCCCGCCTTTTTCGGCACGATTTGGGGAGGATGTATGAGGTCCTGGAACGGGCGGCTTCCGGAGCAAGCGGGGGATGTGCGCTGGTGCACGGACGTGCGTCCGAGTGTTCTGCCCTTCTACGGGCACCGGGAACAATCCGACGGCACGCCGGGACCCGGCTGTCTGAGTCAGTGGTGGCCAGCCGCGTTCACGCACGACGGGGTGCGCTACGCGACCGCCGAGCACTGGATGATGGCGGCCAAAGCCCGGCTGTTCGGAGACACAGACGCTGAACGCGCAGTGCTCGCCGACGCCTCCCCCGTGGCGGCCAAACGGGCCGGACGAGGAGTCCGGGGGTTCAACGAGCAGGTATGGATCCGTGAACGCTACGGCATCGTCCTGACGGGCACCCACCTGAAGTTCACCCAGCACCCCGACCTGCGGGACTTCCTGCTCAGCACGGGCGACGCCCTGCTCGTGGAGGCCAGCCGCTACGACCGCATCTGGGGGATCGGCCGAGCGGCAGAGGACCCGTGCTGCACCGATCCGGCGCGCTGGCGGGGCCTGAACCTGCTGGGCTTCGCCCTGACACAGACCCGTGAACGGCTGAGAGCCGAAGCCGCCCGCGCGGCATGACACCGCCAGCCGGCTTCGTCCGCGTGTTGGGGCCCGCAGCGGTCTCTCATCCGCCCGGCGCTCGCCCCCACGGCCGGCTGTGCTGGCGTCCCGCGCCCCGCCGCTTACCGACGTACAACCACGCCCTACTACCCATGACGGAGCCTTCAGTGACTCTCTCAAAGACAGAAGCCCTGGACTACGATCACTCGGCGTTTCCGCCGGAGCTGCGCATCGCTGGCTCCGTGGCAGGTCGCGAAGCGCAGTTCACGCTGAGGCCCGCACTGGCCGAGGTCGAGAACCACGCTTTGGTGCCTCGTGTCGCCGTGCGGGTAAGTACCCGCTACCGGATCCCCCTCGTCTTCAACGTCTTGTTCCGCCAATGCGACGGTGACGAATGGAAGTTGGTTAGCTCCAGGTGCGATCAGGACAACTGGCTTGAGTCGGTCAGAAAGACTCGCCCGCAGGCAGAGCTGGCAGCGGCGAAGATCGTGGAAGACCACCGCAGTGACCTAGCACCGTTGCTGCTCTTTTCGCGCGAGCGTTCCGCCGCCCATGCCTTGGCAGAGGTTTACAGGGCGCGGTCGGCCGCAACCCAGGCACATCAGCGCCTGGCTGAGGCAGAGGCGGAATTCGCTCTGTACGGGATCGGTGAAAGCCGCGCGGGTGAGGTGCACGACCAGATCCACGCGCCGCTGTTCCCGGGACGTCGCACGGTCGACGTGCAGCCTCATACGGGACGCCCGGTGATCCGGCCAACCTCCTATGGCCGCGTACTCGTCCTTTGTCCCTTGGGGCATCTGGTGCAATCGGTGAAGACTGAGGATTGGGGCGGGTCAGCACTTGCCGCTCGCTATGCCGAGCCCGACTGTTCGGTGACCTGCCACGGCCGCGTGAGCGAGGTCGTGCAGAGTTGACGGGCGTTCGGACTCTCTGCTCCGGTCCGTTACTGGACGGCAGCCCTGAGGTGCCGCCGGGACGGAGGCTCAATTTGTACTCGGCCCCTGGCTCCGGTTTGAGGAAGACGGGCAGGAGATTCGGTTGTGGCCTATGTCTGCGAGCTGGTGTGGCCGGGGTCGCGGGGGGCCAATCGTCCGGGCCCCACAGCGCACTTATCCAAGTTCAGAACAGGAGTGCTTCGATGACTGGGCAGTTCGCCACTTGCTTCGAGGAGATAGCGAGCTCTTTCCGGATGCCGTGCATCGCGTGCGAGATCGCCGGCGGTGATGGGCAGGCCGGTGGTGTCGTCACCGCTACCAGCGGTCTCGGGCTGGGTTCGTGTACCGACCACGCCGAGGTGACCGCGCGAGCTCTGCGTACGCTGCGCAATTACGAGTTGGCGGGGCTACGCGACTCGCTCGTGTCGGCCGGGCTCGCGACCAGGCCACAGCACGACCGTGGCCCCGGCGAAGGCGTCGTCTACGGCAGCCTCCCCGGCTCAGGGGGCGGCGACCACTCCCACTCGGTGGCCGACGTGATGTTTGGCCGCATGCACCGCTGATCTCCCACCACGCCCGGCGTTTCCCGCCGCGCATTGAATGGACATAGTCAGCAACATAGTTTGCAGGTGACTCACTATCTGCCACTCCCAAGGAGCGCGGCATTCCTGCCGCGCCCCATCCCGCAGCACCGCCCAGCTCAGCCGTACCGAAAAGGACACTCTCATGCCCCGTCTCCAGCCCGACCCCGAGCGCGCCGCCGCCCTGGCCGTCGAGTTGTTCGACACCGACGACCGCGGCCACACCGGCACCCAGGCCCTCCACTTCATCAACAACGGCGGCCGGTCCAAGCTCACGCTCTTCCTCGGCTTCGACACCAAGGGACGCGTCACCACCCCGCTCGCGCCGACCATGCACCGCCGCATCCACGACGACCTGATCACCGTCGCCCACGACTACGCCCGCGCGAAGTTCGGACGCCGCGCCGACTGGCCCGTCCGCTTCACCATCGAGCGGCCCGTCATCCCCGCCGCGCCCGGCCGCCCCCAGCCCATGCACTGTCCCGACCCCGACTGCAAGAAGATCGGCACCCTGGCCCTCACCGGAAAGGGCGCGTACGTCTGCCGGGCCTGTGAGTACGAGATCCTCGACCCGGCCGCCGCCTACCCCGACGTGGACCTGTCCGGCGGCGAGACGTTCACGGCGCTGGAGTTCAGGGGCAACGTTCTCCACCTGGTCGTTCCCAAACAGCGCGAGACCGGCGCGTGAGTCACCTGCACCGCAGGCGGCGCTCCAGGGACGGGGTGGCCAAATTCCCCCGCCGCTCCGCCCCGGCGCTCGGTCATGGCGGCCGGGGCTGGCCCCGGGTCGTCGGCGCCCCACGGCCTGTGCAGCGAACAGCCGGGCGTACACGAGATGAGAGGACACCGCTTGTACACCGCCGACCACTCCGCGTTCGACCTGTCCGACGGCCAGCGCCTGGACGTGCACGACGGCTGCCTGTACCTCGTGCGCCCCTACGACGGCGCCCCGTTCTGACCTCAACTCCGCCCCCCGCCCGAGCGGCCGACGGCTGGGCAGCTCGTTCGAGCCGGGCCGGGGAGCCAGGGCTGCCCCATCCGGGGGCGGCCCCAATCACTAAAGGAGATCAGTGCACATGAGCACTCACCAGGCGCAGTGGACGGCTTTGCAATCGGGCACGGACGGCCCTAAGGGACAGCCAGTCACGGCCGGGGTGCGGGCTCTGGTGGACGTGGACGGCGAGCGCATCCGTCCGGGTGACCGTGTGAGCTTCCCCGCGGACACCATGAGCCACGACCCGGGATCGGCGCCCGCGTTCATCTACGCCGGGTTCTGCCCGGACGACCCGCGCATGATCCTGATCACCAACGTGAGCACCAACCGGTGCTCAACGGTCGCGCCCGTCGTCATCGGCGCCCACTTCACGGACGCGGGCGATTGCCCATGGAACATGACGTCCCACCGTACGGCGGAGGATCTCATGAAGCGGTGGAGGCAGACGCGGGATTCCGCCGAGGCCGCGTGGGAAGAAATCCTCGCCGACAACATCCGCCGCCACCCGGCCTACCTGCACCCGGTCTATCCCGCGGTCCCGGCTATCGCACAGTTTTGGGCCGTGGACGGCAAGCGCGGGCCGGTTTGGGACAACGCGGACGTCCGTCTCATAGCCGAGGACGGCACCGAGCTTTGCACCTTCGACCTCGGCGACGACCCCGAGACAACTGCGGCCCTTGAGGCCCTGACCGAACTCTTCCCGCCGAAGTGGGCGGAGGACGAGCGGGCCACGCTGCTCTAAGACAGCACTCGCCGCCCGGCCCGCGATGGCCCGCGCGGTCGAGATTCTCGCTGCCATCACCTGCCGCTGACAGGCGGCGGCCCCGCGGCATCGCCGCGGCTGCCGTCAGGCTCTGGCGTCCAGCTCGCGGACCTGTGCCTGTGTATCACCGAAGGTGCCCGCGCCGCCATCTACGGCACCGGAGCCTGCGGTTCTGGTGCGCGGTTCCTCGTTGCGCCCCTCCCGCATATGTCTGTACTTCCCGTCATGGAAAGGAACCTGCCCTAATGAAGCTGCATCACCCCGCCGGCCAGACCAGCGCCCGGGCCGTACCCGGCGCCGACGCTATCGATATCGTCTCTTGGATGGAGGCTGTCCGTGCCCAGCGTGCTGCCGCGCAAGGCGTGGCCCGTCTCATCGCGGACACTCTGCGCGTCCAGTTCCCCCAGGCTGCCTACCTTGTCCTGTGGATCGACCATGAACGCGACACGGCCACGGACCTCTTCCCCGACAGCATCCGTGACGCCGGGGGCCGGATACTGACGGACTTCACGGAGGCCGATCCCCTCCCGCCGCTGCCTGGCGCGCACCCGCTGCGCGCTCTATGGGGTAGTCACGAGCCGGCCGACGTCTTCCAGGTCCGTCACCTCCTGCGGACCCTGCGCCTGGGCGGGGGAGACTTCGACAACTTCCCCGAAGACCTGCGCAACGACCAGGACGACGAGGGCGACATTCCGTGCCTGCTGCTGTCCGGTGAGGCCCGACCCGAGCGGTGGGAAGCCGAAGACGAGGACCACAGCGAACGCCTTCTGCGCCCCTACACTGCGCCGCGCCCCTTTGCTGGCGTCGTGCAACCGGGTGCGTGACGGCCCGTGCAGCCGCCAACGTCACCCGGCCTCGGTCACGGCGGCGCCCCGCGTGCCGCGTGACCCTGCATGACGTGCGCAGCGCAGGCTGAGCCTCCCCACCCCCGGTCCTCCTGGTCAGTCAACGCTCACGGGTGCGGTATCCCGCCGCACCCGTGTCGTCCCGCTCCCCCCTGCGCGACCTGCGCGCTGCGCCTTTCCCGATGCTGTCCGCGCCTGCCATTGAATGGGATTAATAGAAAACATAGTTTGCAGGCAATGGCGGGTGCGAACTGCGCTGCCGCCCCAAACCGGCTTCCGTGTCCGACCGGGTATCGGAAACCTGACGAATGGAGATCACTCTATGTCCGAGACCATCAGCACCTACGTCGCCGACGGCATCGCGGCAGGGATGAGCACCTACCAGCACCCGAAGCCGGTCCTGGACGCGGAGGCACTGGCCGAAGCGATCCGGGTGCAGCTGCGGACCTGGGTGACTGCCGAGCTCGGGATCACCGTCCCCGCTCCGGAGGCGATCGCCGCCGCGCCAGCCGACAGCGTTTCCCGGCTCATCGCCGATGTGGCCGAGCGTGTCCGCGTCTGGGGCGTGGAGGCGGAAGGAGACGCCGAGGCGTGGGGTATCGCGCACCTGTTCAACGCGCACGCCGACGGCCTGTACGCGGCCCACGGGCGCGGTGACACCCACCTGTTGGGAGCCCTGTACTCGCTCATCGTCGCCCGCGCCTACCTGCGTGATGGCTACGAGGGCCGCTTCGAGCTGGACCCGTTCAACGACGACCAGCGCAAGATCAGCGAAGCGGCGCTGATCGAGACTGTCCGGGTGCAGCTTGCCACGTGGGCGCCCGCCACGTTCGGGACGGTCGTGCAGATCCCCGCCCGGTGGGAGATGCGCACCGCCGCCGACCTGTCCGACCTCATCGCGGACGTGATCCAGACAGCGGAGGCGAAGTACGGCGACATGGACGACGACGACAGCATCCGGGGCATGGCGCATCTAGCCAACGCCCGAGCCCACGGCCTCAAAGCCGGATACGGCCACGGTGACGCCTACGTGTTCGCCGCCCTCGGTTCCCTGGTGCTGGCCGCCGCGAACCTCGCCTGACAGATGCCTGGGCCGCCCGCGCCCGCCGGAGTTGCCGGCCGGGCGCGGGCCGCCTGGAGAGTCCCGCGCTGAACCTCACCACCGAAACCACCGAGGAGAAACAGTGACGCAGCCGCCGTTGCCCTGGAAGCAGCTCCGCCCGTTCCCGCAGGCCGACCCTGGATTTCGTCTCAACCCCGACGGTACCGCCCGATTCCAGTACGAGGGTCACCTGGTTGACGTCCTCGTGCGCTACACCACCGAGGAAGACCGCGACCTCTACACCGCCACGGCCGAGGGCGACGAGGTGATTGTGTTCGCCTCGGTCGAGGTCGGCGACGTAACGGTCGGACGTAGCTGGATGCTGGCCGGGTGGCACAACCCCTACAGCCTGCATGACGGCCTGCTGTATGTGTTGCGGGAGGCCACCGACCAGGCCGAGCGCAAGGTCGACGCGATGGCCGCGGAGGTAGCCAAGATCCGCACCAAGCGGCAGGACGTGACCCAGTGAGCACCCATGCCCGCTGCTTTCACGTGACGCAGTCCGGGCGGCTGCGATGTGGCCTGCCAGAGGTCTAAGGGGCGCGACGCCACCAAGCCTAAAAGGGAACGTCGCCACCGCACCCGCGATGACGGTGGCTGGGTCTGGTTCGGCGATGGGATCGCGACGCGCGAGGAGGTGACCCAGGGAGCGCCCACCCAGACCGCCCGAAGCGGTCGCGGCCAAGCGCCAGCGCGGCCATCGTCACATCCTGATCCGCAAGCTCGCTTTTCACGCCCGGCAGTGGTCGCCCTTCGCTCGCCGTCGGGCGTCGTACCTACGGGATGCGCGCCTCGCCTGTGGTGGGTGGTAGCAGCAGAAAGGGGGGAGCGGGCGGGAGGGTCAGTGTCGACTTCCCTCTGGCGCGAGGCATCACCGCAGCCGCTTACCGGCGCACACGGTCGGCGGGGAGGGGGTGAGGGGCGGGCGTGCTGCGGCATTCCATGCATTGAATGAGATAGCCGGAAAGCATAGTTTGCAGGTGCCGAGGTGGGGTGGCGAAATCCCCCCGCCGCTCCGCCCCGGCCCACACGATTCCCGCCTGTTACCGAGAAGGGCCCACACCATGACCGTAGGACATTCCGGACCGGACGAGGCGATCACGGCCATGCAGAAGACGCTGACCGCGCACCGTCTGACCGTGCACCCTCATGGCAGGGGGCTGCGTGTCGACCTGATCAATGGCACTGCGGTCTATCTGGCGGTAGTGGAGTCGGCCAACGGCCCGCGCTGGTCGGCCCGTTCGGGCTGGACCGTCATCTATGACACCACCGAGCAGGACGTCCCCGCCGACATCGACTCCGCGACCGACGCGGCGTGGGCGGCCGAAGCCGTGGTCCGCTACGCCGCCGAGGTCGAGCGCGGCACTGACCTCACCAGCTGGTTCGGCGGGAGCCTCGGGCTGGTGCTGGAGCGGGCGTTCCAGGCGCACGGCATCACCGCCGTACACGACGGCAACTCAGTCACGAACGTCACGATCGAGCTGCCGGACGGATCCGGCGTCCAGGTCTGGGACGGCGCTCACGAGAACGCCGCCCGCCCGGCCGCCGATTACCTCCGCTTCGACGCCGTCCACCGCGAGTGGCTCGACTTCGACTCCCACGAGACCGACGCCCCCGAGACGAATATCCCCCTCACCTACACCGGCTCCCTGTGGGGTGACCTGGCGGCCCTGATCCACGCAGTGAAGGCCCTGTACGACGCCTCGAAGTAGCCCCCGGCGCTGCGCCCGGCTCTCGGCCGGTCCGCCTGGCCGCCCCGCTCCCGGCGGGGGCCGGTGGGTCGGCCGCCGGGGCGGGAGCGTCCCGCTCCCGCCGCTTCAGTGAAAGGAACCGTGATGATGGACCCCCAGACCGCCGCGCTTCCGCAGTGGACCGTCACCGGCCCGCGGACTACCACCAACGACGAACTGCCCGAGAACATGAGCCGGTTCCGGCGCGTACCGCAGAGCGCCGGGCGGCCCCGCGCACCCTCCGCTGCCCACCCGGCCCCTCCACCTTCACCCACGCTCCTTGCCCCCGGAGGACACAGCCATGATCGCGCCTGACCTCATCCCCGCGACGCCGCCCGTCACCGCAGCCGGCGCCAAGGCCACACCTCTCCAGCACGAACGAGAGCAGCAGCACCGCGACGCCTCCGAGCCGCGCAGGGACGAGGGCTCCGCCGCCCTGTTGCGCGCTCCCTAGCTGCGACCCTTGCTGCCGCCAGGGAACGCGGGAACGACCTCAAGCCCCCCAAGCTCGCGCGCGTCGCCGTGGAATCCCTGGCCGCCATCCACGCCGACCTCATCGCCCCGGACTACGACCCGCGGGAGGGCACGTACCTGGTGCTCCTTCTTGCCTTGGAAGACACATGTCAGCGGTACGGCGTGATCACCCCGGCTGAGCGCACCACGTGCGCCACGCACCGCGCCCACGCCGCCGACTGCTGCGCCCTGCCCCGGCTCGACGCCGACCAGTAGGAGCCAGTTGCGCCTCCCCGCAGGCCGCCCCCGGCGAAGGCGCGGCACCCGTGCCGCGCCCCACTCCTCCCACAGCACCCCACCCCGCCCAGCACACGGAAGGCACCCCCTTGTCGACTGACCGCGCCCTGCCCCCCGGCTGGACCATCAGCATCCGCCCCGACGGTCCCCTCACCGTCCTCACCCTCCGAACCAACGACGGCAGCCCACAGACCACGGACTACCCCGGCCTCACCACCGGCCCAGCCCACACGGTTCACTCCCTGGACGAGATCCCCGACGAAGCCCTGCGCTCCACCGCTCAACGCCTCATCAACAAGCACTTCCACCAGATCGAACAGATCAGCGCCACGGCCACCGTCCCGCAGCAGGCGCTCCCCGACACCGACACCGACACCGACGACCCAGCCCCGGCTTCCTTCCCCCTCCTCGTCGGCGCGCAGGTCGAGGCGTACGCCCTCGTGGTACGCCGACAGACCTGCGACCACCTTGCCGCGATGCTTCGCGACGGCGGCCAGGCCCTAGCCGCGAACCTGGTGGAAGACGACCGTGACTTCACCGAGATATCCCGCTCCCTGGCTGTCATCCCCGATGCACCGAAGACGGAACACGGCGCCTACTGCCGTCCCTTCGACTGCCGTTGTGGCTGTGACCGGGCCCAGTCCTGTCTGGACTGTCACCGGTGCGTGTGCTGGCGTGTTAAGTGCTGCGCTCAGGTCGCCGTCGACGGGGCGCGCGCCCGGGCCCGGAAGGCGGCGTTGCGGCGGCTTCTGGACGGTGTGGGTCTGGCGATGCTGACCGAGCTGCGGGAGACCGTCGCCGAAGCCGAGGAGGACGCGTTGCGCGACACGATCGCCAGCCGGGTCCGTCTGCTCGCGCCGGCCGACGGCCGCCCCTACTCTCGTGTGGTCTTCGCGGCCCGGGACTCCAAGCTGGGCATGGGCCACGCCGATTACTGCGTTCACGACGTGGAGCTGTACGACGACGAAATCGGGCAGGACGACGGGCCCGAGGACGAGCAGGACGGCCCGGCCGAGACCGTCGATCTGGACGACGATGTTCTGTCCGCCGTGCTCGGCACGCTCGCCGGGCTGCTGCACCCCGACGAGGGCGCGGACCTCGCCGTCGACCTCACCGACTGAACTGCCGTTCACCGAGCGGCGGAGCGCGCCTGACTGCGTCCCGCCCCGGCCCGTACCAGTTGCCTGGACGGAAGCCTCGTACCGCTCAGTGGCGCGCACGTCGCATCTATTGAACTACTGCGCATGACAACATAGTTTGCAGGTGTCGGGACGGGGTGGTGAATCCCCCCGCCGCTCCGCCCCGGCACCACTTGATCCTCACGAGGAAGGCCCCGCATGCCTGACACGATTCCGGTCCTGCCGGTGTTCACTCTCGCCCGCCGTGCGAACGGTTCCTTGTCGTCCGCCGAGGCTGACACCGGCGCGGCCGTCGTTGCTCACGCCCGGCAGTGCGAAGCCTCCGGGGGAGGCTGCGGCCCCGGCAAGTCGGTCCTCACCGACGACGGGTACCAGGGCACCTTCGCCTACTGCCCGGCCGCCACCGCCCTGGACCGCGCAGCCAGCCAGCATCTGGCCGAGGACAGCCGCCGCGAACAGCGCACCCGCAGCGAAGGAACCTGGCCACAGGGACTGCTGTCCGAGACGGACCAGGGTCTGCTGGCCCGGCAGGTCCTCGACTGGATCGAGAACCACCCCGGTATCCACGACCAGCAGGGCATGGGCAGCCTCAACGCCCACTCCGGCAGCCGCATTGCCCACCTCTCCAAGGATCAGGACCCTGTCACGGCCGGCGTCACGATGACCGCTGCAGCGATCATCTGCCACCTCGGCCGGTACACGCTCCACATCGTGCCAGGCCAAGCCCACGCGATCGGCCCCTACCGCATGACCGCCCCCGTCCGGGAGACCGCGCAGCGGCTCCTCGCACTTGACGACGCCCAGACCCGCCGACTGTGCGACCCCGACGACGAGCAGGCACTCAACCTGCTGCGGGAACTGGCCGCCGCCACCGGCTGACCTCACCCAACCCCGGCCGCCGTGGGCCGATGAACACGCCGTGTCGCGCCCGGCCCGACGGCCGGGCGCGCCACAGGAACGATGCGCGCCCTGTCCCCTTTGTTTTCACTACGCTCTAGGAGAACCGATCCATGTCCGCGATAACCACCGCCCCTGCCCAGGTCGGCAACGGCAAGGCCGTGCACTACGTCCGCAAGGACACGTTCCACTCCCACACCATCGGCTGCAAGCGTCAGGTGTCCCGGGAGCTGACCGCCAAGGAGGCAGCCGACGGCAAGGCGTGCGGCCCGTGCAAGCGCGCCGTGGAGGCCCTGGCCGCCGAGCCGTCGGCCGAGACCGCGGCCCCCGCCGGTAACGTCGCCGAGCAGGCCCTAGCTACTCCGGCGGAAGACGCCCAGGCCGCCAAGGTCGCCGACATCGAGCGGCGCGTTCGCCCCCTGGCCGCCGACACCGTCACGGCCGCGACCATGTTCGACCAGGAGCTGACCTACTACGCGGACGGCACCCGGGTAGTCATGCGCGCCAAGGGCAACGAGCGCACCGGCACCACGTTCGGCATGGCGGACGGTACCGCCCCCTACGCCTACCAGGCCGTGCGTTGGGACGACGGCGGCGCCGACTTGGTCGCCCCCCACGTCCTCCACCGCGCCGACCGGGACGCCGAGGCGCGCCGCCAGGAGCTGGTGACCGAGGTCGCCGCCCGCACCTTGGTCCTGGCCGCCCATGTCACCGCTCATAGCTTCCAGCCGGTTGACCAGCCGGACGGCGAGCGCATCGCCTGGACGTTCCGCACCGGCCACGGAGCCCATGCCCGCTACCACTGGGTATCCGCCCGCAACGTCCTGAGCATGGGCCCCGGCAGCGAGTACCGGTGGCAGGCCGAGCAGTCCGCCCGCCTCGGCCGCCGCACCGGCCGGGACGAGGCGCCCATGGCCGAACACATCGCCCTGGTGACCGCCGAGCCCACCGAGATCCTGGAGCGCATGCTGGCCTCCCTTGACCAGGACACCGTCCAGCTCAAGGAAGACGGCACGTGCCGCTGGGCCGTCGTCCGCGGCGGCACCTACCTGGGCGATGTCCGCGACCAGGGCGCCCGCTACACGCGGCGCGGCCGGTACGCCGCCAACTCCCCCTACGGCAAGCCGCGCAAGGCCAACGTGGGCTACTTCCACGACCTGGACGCCGCCCGGGACGCCGTGGCCGAGGCGTGGCCCGTCCAGGTCACCGAGATCGCCGGCGAACTGGGAGTGCCGGTCACCAAGGTGCTGGAGGTCGCCGGGCAGGTCGAGCTGGAATGGCAGCCCGAGGGCCGCCCCGCCGCCCTGCGGTCCCTGGGGTACACCGGCGCCGCCGGCCTGCTGACCCAGGCCGCCGCCGCCGAGGTGCGCCAGCGCCTGGAGCTGCCGTTCCACGGCCCCGCCGACTACGACGGCCCGCGCGGCCTGTGCGGCTACGACGACCACACCGCGCCCCTACTGCCCTCCGGCAAGCTCGCCGAACATGACCGTCAGCAGGGCGTCATGTGGGGCTGCCCGGGGAGCTGCCACCCCAGCCGCAGCAGCCGCGAGGAACTGACCATGCGCGACACCACGGCCGTCTTCAACAACCCACCGCGCCCCCGGGGCCTGGCCTGCCACGCCAAGGACGGCGACCGGGTGATGGTCGACGGCCAGGCGATGGAGGTCAAGAACCTCCAGGTGGACAAGACCACCAACGCCCACGTGTGGCTGGTCCTGGACGGCGTCAGCGCGGGACCGCTCCGTTTCACCCTGGAGGACCGGCTGCAATACCGCCGACGTGTGCGCCGCGTCGACGTGCCGTGCCGAGGATGCAGCGTGTACGTCGTCATGGAAGTGGACGAGGCTGTCGACGGCGCGCCCAACACCCGCCTGTGCGGCCTGTGCGACCGCCCGCAGCCGGGGGAGATGACCGAGGACCAGGCCCGTGCCCGCGTGTCTGGCACGTACCCGCACGCTGAGGCGTTCCAGGCCGAGCGTACCGAGCACGGCCGCTTGACCGGCTACACGTTCCGGGCCGGTCGCCTGCACTCCGCCCGGTACGGCTGGATCACCGCGGTCGGGACGTACGGCCAGGGCCTGGAGGACTACCGGTCGCAGGCAGCCGCCATGCTGCCCATGGCCATCCGCGACGAGCAGGCCGCCCGCGCCTGACCGCGCCCCCCGGCCGGGACCGTTGGCCCTGGCGACGAGGTTCTGTCCGCTGCCCTCGCCGCGCTGCTGCTCCCCGGCGAGGGCGCTGACCTTGCCGTCGACCTCACCGACTGAACCTCACATCGCCGAACGGCGGGGCACAGTCGCAGGCCCGCTCCGCCCCGCCTCGCCCGCGTGCCCACCTCGCCGCGCTGCCCGCCGCAGCACCAGGGGCGCGCCCGTCTCGGCGGGCGGCAGCAGAAAGGAGGGGGGTGGGCCGCCGGGCCGGTGCGTACTTCCCTGTGCGCGTGAGCTGTGGCCGAGCGGCATCGCAGCCCCTTATCGCGGTCCATGCCGACAGCGAGAGGGTCCGAGGATGCATTGAATGACACATCTAACAAACATAGTTTGCATGTACCGAGGGGGTGTCCGCACCTCGCCCGCCCTCCCACAGCAACCCACCCCGCCCAACACCCGAAGGACTCCTTCTTGATGACTGACCGAGCCCTGCCGCCCGGCTGGACCATCCGCATCCGCCCCGACGGCCCCCTCACCGTTCTCACTCTCCGAACCAACGACGGCAGCCCGCCGATGACGGACTACCACGGCCCCACCACCGGGCCCGCCCGGACGGTTCATTCCCTGGACGAGCTCACCGGCGAGGCCCTGCGCGCCACCGCCCAGCGCCTCGTCAACAAGCACTTCCACCAGACCGAACAGAGCAGCGCCACGACCACGCCAAGGACTGCTGCCGCGTCGCTGTTCGCCGCTGTGTTCAACATCGTGTTCGAGGACGACCCGCGTATGACGATCGCCCTGCACACGAGCGGCGGATCGCGCATGGTCGTCATGGGCGAACTGGACAACTACCTCATGCGCTTTCACCCGGCCGAGGTGGCCGACCTCCTGACCTGGCTCACCCGGGCCGTGGCCACCGACCCGGACGCCATCATCACGGTGACCGCCGACGACGACGGCGATTTCTCCTACGGATGGGCATGGCACATCCGGACCGGAGCCGCTCTCGGCGGCATCGAAGCCGCGCCGCTCTTCACCCCCAGCACCGAACTCAAAGGCGCCGAGGAGCAGCACATCACGGTGAACGGACGGCTGATCGAGCCCAGCGCCGACGGACTGTCTGCCACTGCTCTCACCGACGACGTGAAGGACGTCGTCATCGCCCACGCAGAGCCCGAGCAGCCCGCCGCGGGCCGCAGGGTCGTGCTGCGTGCCGAGGGCGCCATCACCATCCACATCAGTGCCGGCGACGTCAGCGCAGCCCGCGAGGCGCTGGAGGAGATCGAGTACGAGGACTTCGACGTCGATCTCCGTACCCGGCAGGGTCACCTGATCGGCCATATCACCCTCGCGGACGCGGACAGTGCCGAGCTGGTCAGCGTCGACGGCACTCCGGCTGACGAACTTGACGAATTGTCCAGCGACGAGGGGAGCTGACGCCGCACGGCTGGCTGTCCACTCCGGGGCACGGGCTACCCGGCCCGCGCCCCGGCGCCTCGCCGCTGCCATGCGCACGCCGACCCACCTGACAAGGCACCTCCTGCCATCACAGGCGCGGCCACCGGCAAGCACCCCCGCGTGGCGCCCCTACCTGGCCGCATCCGCACCTTGAAAGGCGTTCCCGTGCCCGACCTGACCATCCTGCACGCCGTCATCAAGACCACCAGCGACACCGACCGCGAGGCGGTCCTCGACGCACTCAACGAACACCGACTCGCCACCGACCCATGGGCCAGCGACCCAGACCCTCTGGCCACGGTCCGCATCGGACGCGTCTACGGCACCCGCACCACCACCGACACAGCTGAACTCCTGGCCGCCGCACTGCTGAAAACCACCCGCGACACCGCGTTCGTGATCACCCAGTTCCCCACCGACGCTACCAACGGCCTGTACATCGCCCACACCCCACGGGACGGCACCCACCGCGCCCAGTGCAATGCCGACGGCATCCCCGTCGTCCCCATCGACCCCCACCCCCGCGACGAATTCGTCCAGCCCGCTGCGGGCATTCACCCGCATGTGCGGTCCTACCTTGACCTGTCCACCTCACACCTGGCCGTGGCCACTCGCGATGCCCTCAACTCCATCGAGGGAGTGCTGGCCCACCGCCTCGAACACGGCTGGCTGATGTACGCGCCGGAGTCCGCCAGCGAACGCGCCCGCGCGTACGGCTGGCCGGAGGAACTGCTGCCCATCGTGCAGCTGGCCCGCGCCCACAACTGCGCTTACATCCTCTTCGACGCGGACGCCGACACGATCGACCAACTCCCGGCCTTTGACGACTAGCTCTCCACCCGCCCGGCCTACGCCCCGGTCTTGAGCTGACCGGCCGCTGGCTGTCCGCGCCGGGGCAGGGGCCACCTGGGTCGCACGGCCCGGCCGCTGTACGCCAACGGCCTGCCGAAGGTGCGTCGGCGAGCCTGGCCGGGGGGAAGGGAGGCAGCAGGAAGGGGGGAGTGGTGGCCTCGGGGCTGATGCCGCACGCCCTGCCTCTGTCTTCTGCCTGCCTGGACTACTCGGTAGACACACCTGCGCATTCATTGAATAGAGCCTCTTTAATACATAGTTTGCATGTGTCGGGGCGGGGTGGTGGCAACCCCCTGGGCCGCTCGGCCCCGACATCCACAGCGGGGTGGTTCACCGCCCCGCCGGACCGAACAAGGAGCGATCCCATGGCCGTCGTACTGACCCGCACCCGCCCCGGCACCGACCTGCACATGGGGGCACTCCTGCGCGACGCACTGACCCGCCACGGCGTCACCAGCGTCCGCGTGGACAAGCCGTGGTCGATGCTGCCGAATGAGTATCTGGTCGCCGAGGTTCCCGGTCGGGCGCGGGTGTGGATCCACGCCGCCTCGTGCAACGGCGCCACCCACTACGACATCCCGCGTGGCGAGCTGATGGCCGTGGCCGCCGTCGTCACCGACGAGACGAACACCCGCTTCGTGTATGACGGGTTCTCCCACGACAACGGGAGGCCGGTGGCGCAGGCCGAGGCGTGCGCGGAAGCCGTCGCCGCATTCCTGGGCGTGCACGCACCCGAGCCTGAGCGCGAGTGTCTGCACTGCGGACGCCGTATCGAGTGGATCGAGGCCGATGGTCAGGGCGCTTGGTACGACTCGTCCAACTGGCTCGGATGCGCGGACGGTGCAAACCCTCACGCCCCGGCGCCGCTGTGCTCGTGGTGCGAGGACTACGGCGTCATCGAGATTTTCCACGCGTCCACGGATGCTGTGATCGGGCACCGGCCGTGCGACAACCGGCCGTGTGTGAAGCGGCGCATGAAGGCGGCGGCTGAGGCCGAGGCTGAGCGGGCCCACGCCGAGGCCGAGGCGGAAGCACACGCGGCTGTCTGCACGCCGCAGTGCTGCCCTCCCTTCTAAAGCATCGTTCAGCCCCCGCCACAGCAGGTGTGCGGCCCGATCGAGTCGGGCCGGGGAGCACTCAGCCGCCCGCACTCGCGGGATCACCCCACCACCACCTGGAAGGAATCCCGGTGACCGATACCACCGGCCCCAAGCTCACGAAGAAGTCCCGCGCGTTCACCGTGCCGGGCGCTACCTTCGACACCATCGAGGACGTCACCGGCCACGATTTCGAAGCCCACGGCGTCACCCTGTTCGTTCACGCGATGCTGTCCCTGCCCCTGTCGGGCGGGGCGATGCGGCGC
Source organism: Streptomyces sp. NPDC001709 (assembly GCF_053596375.1). NCBI lineage: Bacteria > Bacillati > Actinomycetota > Actinomycetes > Kitasatosporales > Streptomycetaceae > Streptomyces > Streptomyces sp. NPDC001709. The sequence continues at coordinate 235,227 of NZ_JBSFGB010000012.1, forward strand.
CGTTGGGTTGTCCGCTACGCCGAGACCACGACCACCACGAAGGCTGGTACGTTCCTGGTACTGCGCGCCGACAACGTCACCAGCCGTGCGGAAGCGGTCGCGGTGGCCGTGCGGAAGATCAAGGCGCAGCAGGAGGCCGAGAAGTCAGCCGCCCCGCGCAGCGCCGCCGAGCAGGCGGAGGAGCGGGCGTGTGAGCGGGACCGCAAGGCGGAGGAGCGTACACGGCCGACCAGCGCGCAGGTGTACGTCTCTCCCAGCTCGGGGCGTGCGACCCTGCATTTGATCGGCGCCGACGGGGGCCAGAACCACGATCCCATCAAGCTGGACGGCATCCACCGCAGCCCGCAGGACGCCGGAGCGGACGCGGCGATCACGGCTCTGGGCAAGGCCGGTTTCCGGTGCGCGCCAGGCGCCTATTGGCGCCAGCACGCCACCCGGCGGGACACGGCGGTACTGGCGATCGTGCCGACCCGCGCCTACCTTGCCTACAACGAGCGCCGGTTCGGGCCGCGCCCGGAGTTTCCCGCGATCGAGGGCGTCACCATCACGGCCCGTACCCAGCGGGGATGGTGGGACGTCACCACCGCCGACGGCGAACGGTACGCGCTCACGTGGTCCCCGCAGATCGGCGGCGACCGGTGGACGGTGTGGGGCGGACCCCAGTACACCAAGCGGGTTCGCTCCGGCAGCCAGAACGAGGCCCTGTTCGTTCTCAAGCACCCCGCGCACGCCCGCGTCGCCTGCGCCCGCGCCTGACCCAGGCACCTCCGCCGTGCCTCCTTTGGAAGGTTCCCCGATGCCCTCCCCTCTCACTTCTCGCCGCCGTCTGTGCGCTGGACTGGCCAGCTATAAGCAGAACATCGACTCGCTGCTGTGGATCGCCGCCCGCGCCGCACGCTGCCCCGACTGTGGTCGCCGAGGCACCGATGGATGCGACCCCGCGACTGCGGCGCACCCGCCGCTCCCCACACCGCATCCACTGCGCCGAGCTGTCCAGAGCGCCCGTCTCGCCTGGCATCTGCGCCGGTCGCTGGCCACGCACCTGCGACGACCGTTCGGCGGTCACCCCGACGATCCCGGCCCCGTCGACACGCCGTTCTGACCCGCCCCATGGCCCGCGTCGTCTGCGTCCGCGGTTGACCTCACCAGTGCGGCCCCGGCGGGAACACCCCCCGGGGCCGCATACGGGGCCGGCGCCCAGCTCACGGACCGGCTCCCGGCTTCTGCAAGGCAGGCGGGTCCCGGCCGGGGGGCGGCACCTGTCGGGCCCGGGCCGTATCCGGCGATACCGCGTCACCACTTCACACCCCCCGCCGCGCCGCCGTGCCGGGGCACAGGCCATCTGCCTCACGCCCCGGCACTACCACGCCGTACTGTCAGGAAGACATCCCCGTGCACAGCTTTGCCCTCGCCGATCACCCCGGCTCGCTCACCCTTTCCGAGCGGCCCGCCAGCGACGACTTCGACCCGCTGCCCCACGGCCTCACCCTCGATCATGCCGTCGCAGTCCGCGCCCACCAGGTCCGCCCCGGCGACCTCCTGGTCGCCGAGTTCACCGACGGCACCGGCCTGCGCCCCACCCAGCACATCCCCGGCCCTTACCCGGCCGCCCCGCACACGGTGGCCTCCTGCCCCTGCCAGGGCTGCGAGACCTGCGAGGAGGTCACCACCTGGACTCTCGGCGACCACAGCCGCACCGCCGATACCCCCTGGCGCTTCGTGTGCCTGGCTCCCTCCCAGGACGACGAACCGTGCACCATCGTCCTGCGCAACCAGCCCATCGCCGTCATCCCCGCCGACGTCGTCACCCGCGCCCAAGCCGCTCAGCCCCGCACGTCCACCGCCGGCCTGGTCCCGGTCTCCGCGTTCGACCAGGCCGAAGCCAATCTGTGCGCCACAGCGATGGACATGCTGACGCTCGTCGCGGCCACGCTGCGCCACCAGTTCCCCACCGGCGCCTACCTGGTCCTCATCCGGCCGACCGATTACGACGACTACGACTCTCTGCGCCTGCACTCCGTCCGGGACGCCCACGGCGCGATCCTGCGGGCGTTCGACCTGCTGCCGGATGAAGACGCTCTCCTTCCTGACGCGCCCGAGGAGATCACCACCCTGTGGGGCAGCGCTGACCCCCGCGACCCGAGCGACGTCCTCAACCTGATCCAGCGAGCTGACCAGGTCGCCCCGTACGAGTTCCTCAAGTTCCTCCCCCCTGCGGCGATGCGGGGCAACGAGGCGAACGCCGAGCGCACGCCGCTGGGCATTCCCCTCGACCCGGAAGCCCTCTGCCCCCAGCACGGCACCGCGTGTGAGGCGGACGACCACTTCGAACCGCCCACCGTCAACGGCGAAGCCATCTGACCGCCCGCCATCCGACCCGCGCGGCGCCGCACCGGCGCCGCGCCCCACCAGCGCGAGGAGACCGATGAACGCCCACGCGGACACCCAGGCCCCTACTTCACGAGCAAACCGTCACCGCGTCCGCCGGAACGAGGCCGTGTCGAACGGGGGCGGGAACCCCTGTCCGGCGCTCGGGCCCGCGGACCCGTACTCAGACCTCAACGAACGGAAGGGAGTGCCGATGGCTTCCGAGAGTGCAGGCACGGCCCCGGCCAAGACGGCCCCGCTGTACGCGCCGGGTGACGAGATATTCGTCTACGACGGGGGCCCGGGCCTGGTCACCCGTCTGCAGGGATGGGCCCTGAGTGTGGTGGAGATCGCGTTCGGGGACGGCCCCGAAGCCACCCGCGACCGTCGCGTCTGCGTCTTCCGTGACGCTGACGGTCAGCTCGACATCTCCTCGCCGCTGTGCGTGGCGCCCCTGGACGCGGCCGCTGCCGCCTGGCACCTGGTCGCCCCGAACGGACGGCTCGTCGGCGGCGGCACCCGCCGCCAGGGCCGGGAACCCTCGATGGACCGCGAGGAGTTGGAGGCGCTGCGCGACACGGGCAGGTACACGTTCCTCGTCGGCTCCGTCGCCGTCCCCGGCCTGCCGGACGGCGTGCAGCGCGCCCCGTCCGCCGAAGCCACCGGCCCGGTGGCCGCCCCCTCACACGGGATGTTCACCGCGGCCCGCGGCGGCCTGTACGTGTGGCACGACCCGTCCGCCTGAACCTGCCCCGCCGCCCTCCATCCCCGAGGACGTCCTAGCCCTGACCGCACCGCCCGCAACCGAGCCCGCCGGCCACACCATCTCGGGCGAACTGAGCGGCTGGACCCGCCACCGCGAGCCCCCAGCACGGCACCGCGTGCGGGGCGGACGGCCACACCGAACCGCCCACCGTCCCGCGCGGCGCCGCACCGGCGCCGCGCGCCACCAGCGCAGGAGCCCGATGGACGCTCAGCCCCTCACCCCGCACACCGTCCCCGCCACCGAGTTCACCCAGGCCCTGCACGCCTGGAACACCGGCCACCCGCACGCCATCGGGCCCGAGGCCAGCGACACCACCCCCGTGCCCGTCACCGTCGCCGGAATGACCATCAGCGTCCACCCCGGACTGCTGCGGATGCTGACCGCCCTTATCACCGACCAGCAAGCCGCCTTTACCCACCCCGAAGGGCACTGCCCCCACTGCGCAGGCACCGGAGCAGCCACCCACGCGACCGGCCCCGACCCCGCCGACTTCGACTCCTACCAGGGAAGCGACGGACACATCTACCACGGCTTCGGAGAGCCCGACCTCGAAGCCACCGCCCAAGCCCACAGCGACCACGACGACGACCAATGACGCAACCCGAACTCCCCGGCTACGAGAACCCCGAGCTGCGCTACACGTGGGTCAGGCCCAACCAGCTCTCCCCGAAACTCCGCGGAGGCCGCCACGACCTGTACTGGACCGGCCACCGCACCTGGACCACACCCGACGTCAAGGCCCCGCGCACCTTCGACTCCGCCCAGGCCGCCGACGACGCACTCGCCGCCGAGTACGGGCCCCGCCCCACCTGGCCCGGCTGCCTGCGTGCCGTCCTCCGAGACCTCCAACTCACCCGTCTCCGCGCAGACTCCACCCCCTGACCCCGCCTGCGGGCCGCCCGCCGGCCGACTCCATTCCGCACCGCAGCACGCATTGAATGAATGTAGTCGGCTGCATAGTTTGCATGTGTCGGGAGGTGGCCGGACGGGACCAGATACGGCCCCGCCAGCCAACCGCCCCCAGACCGCATCCAACGCCCGAACGGAGGCCCCGTGCCGACCTGTACCGACTTCGCCGCCGCTCCGCTGCTCGACGACATGTCCGGCGTCCTGTCCACCAGCCGCATCGCAGCCGTGCCCGGCATGGTCCTGCACGAGGACGGCGTACGCCGTCTCGTCCTCAACACCTGGTACAGCGACAACGGCGAGCGGCAGAACCTCCTCGTCGTCGCCCTGTCCCACTACGACGCCATGGGAATCCTCAAGCCCTGGAACAGCGCGATGAACGTCGACTGGGCCCAGCGACGAACCATCAAGGCGCAGTCGCCGCAGCCCAGCGACCGCCGCTGGTGGCTCGCGGTCACCCTCGACGAACAGCGACGCTACAAGGGCGCCAAAGCCTTCCGCGACGGCCACCCGTGCGAGATGTGCTCCGAGCGCGCCACCGACCCCAACCTCCAGACGCGCAACCCCTGCCGCAGGGCACACGCCCACGCCTGGAACCAGGTCGGGTTCTGGGAGGACCAGTCCCGCATCCACGGCGTGCACTACGTCCTCGGCGTGCTCGCCGACGACATCGACCAGGCACGCGAGACCGCCCGAGGCATCTGCGAGCGCATCGCCACCGTCGGCCACCTGTAGGCCACACCCGAAGCCGGCCGCCTCACCCCGCCCGCGCGGCGTCGCACCGGCGCCGCGCCCCGGCCCCAACCCCCCCGAGACGGAGACACCCATGTCCACCGCGGTCGTCACCCCATACCGCCACGTCGCCCAGCGCTCCCGCGCCGCAGCCCAGCGCGCCCGCGTCATCGCCGAGATCGCCCGCGACCGCTACACCACCGACCACGCCATCCGTACCGCCCTCCTGGCCATCGCTGAGCGCCTGGACGCCGCCGCCCGCGAGTTCGACGCCGTTCCCCCCAACGCCGGGGCGGAGCTGCCCACGGAAGCCACCGAGGCGCTGTTCATGGCCGAGCAGATCGCCGTGGACCATCCAGCCGCCCGGTTCCCCGCCGAGCTTGGCGAGTACGTCCTGATGCCGCTCGTCGACCGGCCCCTGCCGCTCCCCGCCCGCCTGAACCCGGCCGACCCCGAGTTCGCCGACTTCGCCCAGCGAGAGACCGACCTGGTGCACGAGCTGCACCTGCTGCACGCCGACGAGCCGCACCAGTTCGAGCGCACGGACGACTGGCTGCGCCAGGTCTTCAAGGTCTGGCAGAAGCACCTGCGCCTCGCCGATGAGGTCCGCGTCCACAACGGCCGCCCCTGCAACCAGCACTGACCGCCCCCCAGCCGGGCGGGGGCGTCACAGGATGCGCCCGCCCGGCGTACGACCCGGCGAGAGCACGCCGGGCCCGACCTGAACCGGAGGACACCCGCGATGACCGCACAGCCCACCCTGGCCGCCGCCGACTCGCTGTTCGACGAGCACGGCAACTACACCCCCGCGCCGGGCACGGAGTACCCGTTCAGCATCTCCGACATCGCCCGCGCCACCGCCAAGCTCCTCGGCCAGGGCTGGACCGCCGAGTCCGGGTACTGGGGCGTCACCGGCGCGCTCGTCGGGCCGTACGTCGCCGAGTTCGAGTTCGTCGTGGACTACCAGGGGGAGCTGACCCTCACCTACACGCCCTACTCGGTCGACGGCTTCCCCGACGACCCGGAGCTGCCCGAGGGCGTAAAGGAGTGCGGGGAAGGCGTCTACCTCGAACTGGCCAGCGTCGCCGACGGACTCGACAACCTCGCCGAGCGCTCCGCCGCGGCCATCCGCGCGGTCACCGGCTACGACCCCGACGCGTTCGACTTCGAGTCGTCCGCGTCCCGGCAGCACCACATCGACACCGGCCGCTACCTACGCAAGGGCGACGCCGAACAGGCGTAGCCGGGGCCCTGGCCGCACGAGCTGCCCCGGGGCGGGGCCACCAGCACACCTCACGCGAGACCGTCCGAGGCATCTGCGAGCGCATCGCCACCGTCGGCCACCTGTAGGCCACGCCCGAACCCAGCCGCCCCCGCCCCCAACCCAACCGCGCGGCCAGGGCCCCGGCTACGCCTGTTCGGCGTCGCCCTTGCGTAGGTAGCGGCCGGTGTCGATGTGGTGCT